>CAMDMI010000109.1 GCA_945902135.1 Spirosoma fluviale | reverse complement strand
AAGTGAGCAGGACGGATTGAATTGGCAGCAGTGATTTTTCTGCCAACCAAAGGTAAATGGCCAAAACTGAAAGTGTCACCATACAATAGAGCATGGACGGCGGGTATTTTTCAACATCGAAAAAGGTGTAAAAAAACTCCTTTGAACCTGGGATTCCATGCCATTGCGCAGGGTTGCCAAATCCATTAAAACTTCGGATTATAGCAAAGGAGGTTGCCAGCACAATGGCAATCAGCAGGAAGCCTTTTTGTCTTTTTTCTGGTGAAAAAGCAGATTGAAAATAGGGGCCGCAGCCAAAACCTGCGAGCAATATTCCCAGCCATGGTAGAAATGGGTAAGGGACGCTAATGTTGCAGCCACCTTGGGTTTTGAAATAGACCATTTCATAAGCAAACGACCAAATAACACCTAAAAAGCCCTCTCCATTTAGTTTGATGCCATTCAGGTTGCTCTGAAGTGTAATGATTGCAAGGCCCAAAATCAATGCAATTCTGTGGGGAAGTTTATGCAGCAACGACATGCAAATAAAACCAGCCCCAAGTGCCCAGATGATTTGTAGAAAGACATTTTGAAAAAGGCCGTGGAAAGTCCAGCTGAAATTAATAAGTGTGACTTCAAGAAAAATAAGCCAAACACCGCGGCTGAAAAGTTTCCAAACCAGATTGTTGTTTTGACTCTCTTTCTGGAAGAAAATTGAAATTCCTGCCAAAAAAACAAATGAAGGAGCACAGGTATGCGTAATCCACCTTGTCAGATAAAGAAGCGTATTGCTTTGGTTTGGATCCAAAGGATTCACCGAGTTGCCGTCGTAAAAAAAATCCCGACAGTGGTCCAAGGCCATAAAAACCATGACAAGTCCCCTGACCATATCAATAGAAATCAGTCTTGGGGATTTATTAACAATACTGGAAGGATTCATTCTTCTTTAAACGCACCGCAATAAAAGGCAAAAACGATTCAAAGAAAATTCAAACATTTTTTCCAGCTAAAAAGTTTGGGCTCAAGAAAATGATTCGATTTTTTGAGGTTAATAATTGTTAAGCCTGTTTCCCATTTGGGACTTGCTGCACACCTTTGTCTCAACGAAAACATTCAAGAATTAATCGAGTCCGTTATGAAAAAAATTATTTTATCCGCCATTGTTTGTGCTGCATTTGCATTCTCTGCTTCAGCTCAGGATAAGTCAGCAAAACCAGCCCCAGCTCCGGCAGCGCAGCCAGGTAACATGGCAGCCTTCAAATGGGTAGAAACTACGCACGATTTTGGAAAAATTCCTCAAGGTAAGCCAGTAACATTTGAATATAAGTTTACAAATGTTGGTAAGACTCCTCTCGTAATTTCTCAGGCCCAGGCTGGTTGCGGATGTACCACCCCGGATTATTCAAAAGAGCCTGTTGCTCCAGGTAAGACAGGTAGTGTAAAAGCTACTTTCAATGCTGCAGCAGTTGGTGTTTTCAACAAGAGTGTAACTGTAACTGCCAATGTAGAAGGCGGTTCAACCTACCTGATTTTAAAAGGTGAGGTTTCGGCTCCAGATGCCACCCATTAATTTGCAACAACGCGAAAGCTGATCGGAGTCCGGGGGACTTCGTGATATGAACCCTTCCTTAACCCGGAAGGGTTTTTTTATGCGGAAACGAATGGATTGAATTTCATTTCGTGACCGACCGTTGTTTCAGGTCCATGACCCGGTAAAATTCGGGTATATGCGGGCAGCGAATATATTTTTTGGCGGATGGATTGTTCAAGGATGTTGAAATCACCCCCAGGTAAATCGGTTCTTCCAATGCTTTCCCTGAACAGCACATCACCTGAAATAAGTATGCCCGAGTCCTCATGGTAAAAAGCAACATGTCCTGGAGAGTGGCCCGGGACATCCAGGATGCTGAACTTTTCAATGCCCAGTAGAATTTCCCCTTCGCAAATTTCTTTTCCTTGAAGTTCGGGCATTTGAAACCCATGGAATCCATACGAAGGCGCATATGCCTGAACCGCCCTCAATTGCGCAGTCTCTTTTTGGTGCAAAAAGTATGGTATTTGCCATTGCTGAAGGCAAAAATTCAAACCCAGAACATGGTCGATGTGGCAGTGGGTAAGCCAAATTGCAGTTGGCTTCAGGTTCGAATCTGAAATAAAATCGAGCAGCTTTTTTTCTTCTTGCCTTGATTCACAACCTGGATCGACAATCACGCAATCTCTATTTTCATTCCAGACCAGCCATGTGTTTTCCTGGAAAGGGTTGAATGAAAAGGACTTTAATTCAATCATTTGTTATTTTTTTGAGTCTGGTAAATCAAACAAAATCTACTTAAAGGTGGATTGATTTTCTGATTTTTTGTGATGCAGGATTGATAGGGATATTTTTTTCTTAGCTTTACCGCCCACTAACCGGATTCTGCCGTTGCAAAAAAATTTACCCCACCAGAATTTCCCGCTCAGGGTTACTTTTTTCTGATATTTTTATCAAGCGATGGGTTTAGATACCAACGGTATTAAGTTTCTATTATCCTCCCGGAAAAAGGGTGTTTCCTTTGAGAATACCCTGATGGTGGGCAGGCAAATCCTGAATTTGGATTTTAAAGAACTGAAGGAAAATCTTCAGGGTTTCAGCTTGTACAAGTCTGACGACCAGGTGGAAGGTTTCCTCACAGCCTCTCGTGGATACGGGGAAGAGTTTTTGCGTTTCCTTGGGGCTCAGAAAATTGATTCCTTGGATTATAGCGATTATGAAGGTGCTAACCTGCTTCAGGACATGAACCTTGGAATTCCAGATGATTTAAAAGGAAAATTTTCCACAGTATTGGAAAGCGGATCGCTGGAGCATATTTTTAATTTCCCTACGGCAATGGCCAATTGTATGGAAATGGTTGCTGAAGGCGGGCATTTACTTATCATAACGCCTGTGAACAACATCATGGGCCATGGATTTTATCAGTTCAGCCCTGAGGTTTTTTATCGTGTGCTGAATGAGGCCAATGGTTTTATCATCGAGCAGATGCTCATATTTGAATATTCTCCTGAAGAGAAATGGTATCAGGTTGAAGATCCAAAAAAGGTTCGTTGCCGTGTTGAGTTGATGAATAGTTCTGCTACTTATCTCTGCGTACGGGCGCGGCGACTAAAGAATATTCCTGTGCTACAGAAATCTCCCTATCAGAGCGATTATGAAGATGCATGGGAAGGGCGCGAGAATTACTATTCCAAAATTGCCAGAGACAATGATTCTGTACAATCTGGATATAGCATTTCAAACTCAAGGAAGTTTATCAAAAGTCTTCTGCCTGAATTTATTATCAATATTTACCGGGCATACAAGCTAGCCGGCAAAGTGAAATTCAATCCAGAGTTTTACAGGGAGATAGACATCTGGAATGCCTGACCTCCGGGTAAACTAAATTTATTTTATCGTTTAGAATTTCGGACAAGGAATTGGAGGCGCTCTGCGCTTTTTCCTCTTTGGGTTGTCGAATTCATAGGAAATCGAGATTTCATGGGCTCCGCCGGAGCTGCCTGATAGCCTAGAAACAGTCAGATCGTAACTGTATCCAGCACTAAAATAATCCTGCTTAAAACCGAGCAAAAAGACCAGTGCATCCCTGTTGAATCCACCTCTTTCTAAATCACGGTTGAAAGGTATGTCTCGGTAGTAAACTCCAAAAACAATTGGTTTGATTGTAATGTATCCGCCAATGTCAAATTGCTGAAAATCGCCCTGCCGCTTATAAATGATGGTAGGTGTAAAGGTTTTTTCAATGTCCCGGTTTCCGTAATTGGAGCCATACATTCGTTTCACCAACGGAATTTTAGCGCCTGCCATGATTGAAACCCGCATTGGTAGTCTGTCGCTGTCGATATTTTTATCTGCCGCTGACAACCTTGGATCGTCGAAAATCGCAAGGTTAGGCTGACTCATGTGCATTGCGCTTCCACCAAGCCAGAAATATTTGTTGTAAATCAGAAAACCGGAAGAAACATCAAATTTCAAAACCGGACTTGTGTTTACAAATCCAATTGCATCGCTTTGCGGACCGGGAGTTCCATTCAGGTTTAACTGGTCGCCCAATAGGAGCTTGTTGCGGTTTATACCTCTGTTTACGAAACCAAAAGCAAGACCTGCTCTGGCAATCCAATTGTTTGAAAGGCTAATTTCGTACGCATAGTTAAAAGAACTGTAAAGCGTGTAAAGGCCTGCGCTTCCTTGCTGGTCAATTGTGGCTATTAGCCCAAAACCTGAATTGTATTTTTTTAGATAGCTGTCTGCCGAGAAGGAAGAGGTTACGAATGAACCAGGCACCGGCCATTGGTTCCTGTAATTGGCCACCAGTCTGCCTTTTTGGGCAGCTCCTGTGAATGCAGGATTGTGGTAAATAGGTGCCGCATAAAACTGCGAGAACTGAGGGTCCTGAGCCTTAAGCTCTCCAAAGAGAGTTAATAGAAGTAGAAGTGCGCTTAGTTTTTTCATGTTCTTATTACCTTAAAATTGTAACATCCCCTGTTATAGTCTGTTTGTCGCCGTTTGAAAAATCAGCCACAATTCTGTAAATATAAGTTCCTCCTGGAAGGGCTTTGCCTAAATAGAATCCATCCCAGCCCTTTCCAAGTTCATTGTTTTCATATAACAACTGACCCCATCGATTGAATATTTGCATATTCATTCCCACCATTCCGCTTGTTAGTGGGTAAAAAATGCAGGTTGGTAGCCTTTTAAAATTGTCAATCGGGCATCCTCCCGGAGTGTTTAATGGAATAAAAGCATTTGGTACTGCGATATCTCTTGCAGCAACTGCCCTAATGCTGTCTTGATTAATTACCGAGCTGCAGCCCAAGCTGTTGGTTACAAGTAAACTAATTTTATACTTTCCTGGTCCTTGATAACGGTGTCTTACTGGTTGGTTATCATACAAGGTATCTCCGCTTCCATCTCCAAAATCCCAGCGATAGGTGCAGCCTAAAGAATCATCACATGGTGGGATTTCTATAAAAATGGCATCTTCCTCCGGTGCCACAACTTCTTTGTTGAGCGGAATGGTTTCGAAATAGCTGGAAGGTTTGGCATACACAAATATATAATCATACTTGGTAAGTGAATCTCTTCCTCCCAGACCTTTTACCTTGAGCTTGATTGTTTTGCGGCCCGGGCTTCCAAAAAATACCACCGGATTTCCGCCTTTTATGGTGATGTTGGGCGAGCCTTCGGTATCTTGATAGGTCCATTCTGATTCGCTGGAAAATGAGGAAAGGTTTGTAAACTGAACCTGATTTCCGGCACAGATGATTCTTGGCGTTACTTCAAATGCTGGCACAGGTTTTCCGGGAAGGATTACCATGGTTTTTTTCAAAGTATCGGTACATCCCCTTGGGCTAGTGGCGACCAGACTGATGACGAAATTGGTATCCGTGAAATAATCATTTCCAAGGGGGAATTGATGGGTGAATACTGGATCGTTTCCGGTGAAAATTCCGGACCCATCGTCAAATGTCCATTTATAAGTCCAAGCGCCTAAAAAGCGGGTTTTGTTTCGAATCGTAATGGAGTTTACAGGCAATTGAATGCTGGAATCCGATTGGAAAACAAAATCGGCTCTAGGACTTGCATAAACTTTTACTTTTGTTGTCCGGGTTTTTTCACAATTCCCAACAGGTGATATGGAAGTGAGCGTTACATTATAAATGGTGTCCTTGTCGGTAAAGTTCTCATACAGGTGTAGCGGACTCTTTTCTGAACTTGAACTGCCATCCCCAAAACTCCAACTGTATGAACCTAAAAAGTTTTCGCTGGTATTGAGAAACTTCACCAGGTGTGGGTGGCATCCGGATGTATCGACATTGAATTCGGCCGTCAGGTTGGGGAAAATTTGAATGTTTTGTGTTTTTGTGCTGGTGCATCCACCCGTGGATGTTACAGTTTGGATTACCTGAATATTCTTGGAAACAAAGTTTGGATTGTCAATCAGGGTATCGGCTAGCCCGCCGGTGTCAGGCAATAAAATGGTACTTACTCCACCTGCGTTTAAGGTCCAATAACTGCTGCTTCCGCCCACCGAAAGGTCAGTGAAAATTATCGACAAGGGTCCGCAACCGATGCTGTTGCTCATCGAGAATCCGGCCACCGGTGCTGGGAACACAGTGATGTTGATGTAGGATGTATCCGGACATGAATTCGTCTGGATTTTGCGCGCCACCAATCTCACCCTTAAAGTCTGAATTGAATCTGAATTGTTGGTAAATACATGCAGTGGATTAACAGAAGAGCTGTTTACTGTGTTGTCGTTAAAATTCCATTCAACCGAAGTATAGTTTACAGAATTTGCCGCAGAGAATTGTACCGAAAGGGGCGAACAACCACTTGTAGTAAGTGCAGAAATAATGGCTTCCGTTCTGGGTTTTGCTGTCACCTGTCTGGTGGTTGTATCTGTGCATCCTTTATTCGAACTCGCAATTCTGGTTACATTGAAAACCTGGTTGGCAGTAGGACTGAAATTGAAGAATGAATGGCTGATTACCTGGCTGTTGGTGAGGCTATCTGTGCCATCGCCGAAATTCCATAAATACTGGATGGCATTTTCGGCATAGCCAGTAAAGGTAACGAGCAAGGGGCTACAGCCTGAGGCCGGACTTACAATAAGGTCGTTGGATCGGGGCTTGGAAAAAACCCTTATTTTTTTTGTGGCTGTATCCACGCAATTGAATCCGATGTCGTTTCTAACTGCGAGTTGTATGGTATAAACCGTATCCTGAAGAAGGGGATTGTTCAAAACATAATTCAGGATGTCGGTTTGGCTTTGGACCGCCATACCATTGATGAGCCAGCGCCTCACATTCGATGCCAGTGTGGAACTATCTGTTAAGGTAATTGCCATCGGGGCGCATCCGGAATCTGCTGATACCTTGAACCGCGCTTTTACCAAAGGATTTACTGCCAAAAAGTTTTGCTTAATGGTTTTGCAGCCTCGGTTGGAAGTTGCAGTTAATGTGACTGGCAATTGAATTTGCGCTGATGTTTCATTACCAAAGTTTTTGTAAATTGTATCTAGTGCGCTCGTAATGAGACTGTCTGAAGCACCGAACTTCCATTTGTAGCTAACTGCATTGTCAGAATTCAGGTAATAGAATTTGGCCCTGAGTAAGCCACAATTTTCATCTTGTGAGGTGGTGCTTTGAAATTCAAATTCTGGCTTGGGATTAACCTTAAGGGTTTTTTCAAAAATTGAAGGACAATCGGCTGCAGAACGCAGGATTAAGCGGATTGTATAAAATTGTGGAACCCCGGTGGCATTGTTGAAAACCTTCGAAAGACTTGTTTGCGTGGAGGATGAGCCATCATAGTCCGTGAATTCCCAGTTGTAAGAAACCGCACCAACTGCACTAGCAGAAATGCTAATTTCATCTCCGGAGCAAATGCTGTCTGGTGCTGAAATTATTCCCTTAGGCGCAGGATATGTAAGCACAACTGCCTCTTTGCAGTAGCTGCATCCATTAATGGTATTGATGCAAAGCTTGATTGTATCGCGTTTGTTGGTATTTCCCTCGTTGGTAAAGGTTAGTGGAGGTGGCGTGTTTCCTGAAAAGTTTCCAAGGGAACCAAGTTTCCAGCTGAATGTTGCCGAGCCATCAAAGGGCAGGTTGAATGAGGTATTTTGAACTGAAACATTGTTCAGCGGAGTACAACCGTCCAATGGTGTGATGTTGATTCCTGCAACCGGGGTTGGTCCAACTTTTATTACTTTGGGGCTGCTTGTGGCCACACAAGAATCGGTGCCTGTATATGTTACCGCGGTAATTGTAACAAAGTAATAAGAAGAATCACCCGGTGGGACATAGGATAGAAATATCGGCTGATCTGTTTTGTTTGTTTTGACATATTCAAGAAGCTGCTGACCAATCAGTAATCCATTTCCCTTATAAATTTTGAAAATGTACTTGTTGGCATTTTCAACTGTCGTATTTTTTAGAATGATCTCCGAGCTTGCACAATTGGCCCTGGTAATCGCCAGTTTTGGAATTGCACTTGGTTTCACAACGACCTGAATGCTGTCGGTGGTAGGACATCCTCCCCCTGCAGCGACGGTTAGTTTTATCCAGAATGTGCCATTGCTTTTAAACTTAAGCACAATGGTCCTTTTGGAATCAAAATTGCCGGTAATCGGGAATGTGGAGTTAATGGTGGTGTCGTTTCCAACTTTTACGGACCAGCTTATATTGTTGAAATTTGAAGGTAAACCTCGTGGGAGCGTTTCCAGCACCCGGCTTGAATCATAAAGAAAGAATGTTTCTCCTTGACAAAGTTTGGTGGATGATAACCGGAAACGAAGTTTGGGTCTGGGTAATACTGTGATGGTATCTAATCCGGTGTTTAAAGCGCAGCCAGCGGTGGTGCCTTTCAGTTTAATAATGTAGGCGCCATATTTTCGGAATTTTATCTGTGCAGAAGAATCCGCTGGGTTGGTGGACAATACCTTTACAATGCCCGGGTCTGAGCTAAGAGGACCAGGGAAATAGTTTGTATCACCACTTATGGATGGGGTTCCGCCAAATTCCCAACCTTGCCATTTCACATTGTTGGTAAAATTTGATCTGTTTTTTAAAGTCACAATCAATGAGTCACATCCCTTATCAATACTGGAAAATATTTTTGGAAGTACGGCCGGGCGAACATGAACTGTGTCGCTTATTTCCCT
>CAMDMI010000108.1 GCA_945902135.1 Spirosoma fluviale | reverse complement strand
TGGTGTAAAATCCTTCCAGACAATCCATGTCCAGCAAGGCCTTGGCCAGGTGGTAGGAGTGCTGCTTTCCAGCGTGGCTTACGGCAATCTTTTTCCTTTCCAAATTGTTTCCGGATTTTTCGGCCAATTTAGCGTCAATTTCGATTCCCCTGGTGAAACGGTTTTTTCGTATTCCTCAAAACTTGCCTTACCTGAAAGACTCACTCGTGTCGGTGGGGTTCAGGGCCGGTTCTGCCTTGGCTGTGGGCAAGGCAATTGCGCTTGCTTTTGGACCGGCAGGCACGGCATTGTTTGGTCAAGCGATGAACCTCTACACGGCCTTGGCCAACATTCCAGCCGATGCCATTTCCAGGGCGATGGTGCGGGAAGGCGCTGCAAGTCATAAGGCCGGAGATGAATCCGGCGCTGGCATTGCCGCCATGTCGGCCAGCATGCTGGTTCTGGTGGTTTTTCTTTTGCAGGCGGTTCTTTCAGCGCTGATTTCAATGTACACCGACTGGTTTCAACCCTTCCAATCGGCTGATTCTGGCATCGTTCCGCTCTTGCTTTCTTTTGCTTTGGTGGGTGCGGGAACTTTCTCGGCTTCTTACTTTCTGATATGGAGCAAAACCAACCTTCAGGCGCTTTCTGCCACTTTTATGTCCATTGGCGGATTGCTTGGCGTGCTCATTTTGTGGTTTTTTGATGCGGGTTTTTTTGCTTGCCTGATGGGTTTTCTGGTTGGACAAGCCTCCGGGAGTTTTGCTTTGTTGCTCTATCGCTCTGCGGAAATTCCGTCTTTTTTCCGAGCTGAATTCTGGAGTTTTCCACATGCAAAACGGATGGTGGTTTTTGCCTTTGCAATCGCTTCAGCCGGCTTGGTGAACCAGGTAAGTCAATATGCGCTGGTTCATTGGGCGCTCAATTCCATGGGCGCTGAGAAGGTGGGTTTGTGGATGGCCATGAACCGTGTGGCGGATTCTTTGAACATTCCGATTCTGGCCGTTGCCAATAGCATTCTGCTTCCAACCCTGGCCGGACTTGCATCCAACCGGAAGGAAATTCGAAATTTTCTAAGGCCGATTTTCAGGCAAAGTCTGGGTTGGTTGGTCATTGGAATGCTGGTTCTATTTATCCTTTACCCGCTTCTGCTTCAGATTTTGTTCTCCGCCGATTTCGTGGCCGAGCGTGAGCAAATCCTTTGGCAGCTTTTCGGTGATTTTTTCAGGAGCAGTTCCTGTGTTTTTTCGGTCTTGATGCTGGCCCTGGGCCATACCCGTTTTTATTTCTGGCTTGAAACGGCCTCAGCATTGTTTTTTCTTCTGGTAAACCAGTTTCTGTTTTCGAAATATGGATTTGCCTGCCTGTTCATAACCCATGCTTTCAGGTACTTGTTGTACTGGCTGGTGATTGTTCTCCGCTATCGAACCGTCTTTTTATAAACATGGCGAGCATCAGCATTTTGGCCTTGTGCTACAACCACGAAGCATTTCTGGAAAAGGCCTTGGGTTCATTGGCCAGCCTCCCCGACGATGTGGAGGTCATTGTGGTGGATGATGCCAGCAAGGATAAATCCCCTGAAATTTTAAGGCGCTGGCAAACCCGTTTTCCGAACTGGAAATTTGTTTTTCATGTGGAGAATATCGGGAATTGCAGGACATTCAATGAATTGCTGAGGATGTCCAAAGGCGATTGGATTCTTGATTTTGCCACAGATGATATTTTACTTCCGAACAAACTCCTTGACTGGGTGGCCGTGGCCGAATCCAAACCTGATTGTGGTTTTTGCTATGCCGAAGGTTTGGTTTTTCGCAATGAAGCCGGACCGTTTAAACCCTATTCTCAGCTTCGGACTCAGCAAGTATATCCGGAAGGCCGGATTCTGAATCGCTTGTTTGAGTCTTCTTTTATTTGTCCACCTGCGGTGCTTTTTTCTCGAAAAGCCCTGGAAAAGGTAGGGGCTTACAACGAGTCACTTGCGTATGAGGATTTCGATGTTTGGTTGAGGATTGCCAGAGAATTTCCGGTTTATCGATTTCATGAGGCGGTAATTGCCTATCGAAAGCATCCGGATTCTATGTCAGCTTCGGTGAGTAAAAAACGAAATGCCAGGCTTTTAGATTCTACTGTTCAGATTTTTTCTACCGTTATGCTTTGGCCGGAGTTGCGTCCAATGCCCGATCCGATGTTGAAATTTCTTCGGTATCACTTGCGACTTTGTTTTTACCTTCAATTGCCCAAACAAGCACAGGCCTTTTTTCAGTTGTTAAAAGATGCAGGGCAAAATAGGGGAATTGATTCTGTTTTGTGTTTGATGGCTGGGATGCCCTTGCCCATATACAGACTTTATTCTGCCCAATTGTGGTTGAGGGAGAAAGTTGGTTTGTAAAACCGGTTTTTATTCAGAATAAATCTCTTCTAACTACTTCTTAAGTATTTGATAATGAGATTTTAACTGAATTCTCTCAGATTTTTTAGATGTTGTTTTTCTAATTTATTAACCTCAATGAATTTTCTTTTTCCTTGATGAAAAAGAAACAAAAAATCAAGAAAATCCGATCGGCCTCCACAAGGGCAACGCGCCCTCCGCGGATTTTCTTCCTCCCCGCGCAGGGAAAATGTCTGTGAAAGGGGAAGTTGAATTGCTTCTTTGAATAAAATTCTGGATAGTTGGCTTTGAAATTCTTCAACCCCTTGGTTGCATTGCAATCCGGGTAAAATCAGCGCCGGTTGTCGTCCTTTTCCATCATGCTCAAATAGCTGTCATAGCGGGTGAGCGGAAGTTTGCCTTTGTCCAGGGCATCAATGACCATGCAGCCGGGTTCATGCATGTGGGTGCAATTGTAGAATTTGCAATTTTCTGCAAAAGGCTGCATTTCAGGGAAATAATGACTCAAATTATCGTCTTCCATTTCCAGAAGTCCAAGTTCCTTAATTCCCGGCGTATCGATGATGCGGGTATCTTCATCCAGACTGTGCATTTCTGCGAAAGTGGTGGTGTGCTTTCCTTTGTTCGCAAAATCAGAAATTTCCTGGGTGCTTAAATTCAAACCGGGGAAAATGGAATTCACCAAAGTAGATTTTCCCACACCTGAATGCCCGGAAAGCAGGCTGGTTTTGCCTTGCAGAATTTCCTTGAAAGCATCCATATTCAGGCTTTCTGTCACCGAGGTGATCAAGGCCGGGTAGCCGATGGAAGTGTACATTTCTGCCAGTGCTTCTACATATTCAAATTCGTCTTCCTTCAGCAGGTCGGCCTTGTTGAAAACCACCCTTGCCGGAATGCTATAGGATTCTGCAGAAACAAGCAATCTGTCAATAAAACCAAGAGATGTGCGTGGCATTTTAAGGGAAGCAATCACTACCAGCTGGTCGATGTTGGAAGCAAGGATGTGCGCTTGGCCAGTTTTATGTACCGATTTACGAATCAAGTAATTTCTTCTTTCCTTGATTTCCGTAATTAGGCCTTTGCCGGGATTGCCTTGCTCTCTTTCTACAAGCACGATATCCCCAACTGCCACAGGATTGGTGGCACCGGTTCGGCTAAGTTTCAATTTCCCTTTCAGGCGACAATCGAGAACCTCTTTTCCACATTCTACCCGGTACCAACTGCCGGTAGATTTATAAACAAGTCCTTCGAGGACAGGTTCCGATTTGATTTCCTTTTTCAGATTTTGCCTATTATTCTCGCAAATTAAGATAAAATAGCCGCAGCCTTAAGTGATTCTGTACAAATTACCGGCTGATTGGATACGAATTGAAATGAGGGAGACGATACTACATCGGCTGAATTTGGTTTATTCTCTTGCTCTGGCCCTTTTTTTGGGCTTGAATCCTGCGTGGGTGCTCAGGGTTTCGGCACAGGAATTTTTACCAGATACCAGCCTTGAACCTGCATTTCGCACTTACCTGAAAATTCGTTCTGTTTCCGGAAACGAAAAACCAGCAGGGCATTTCCTCCAATCTTTGGCCGCTTCCCGAGGGCTGAACACAAATTGTCTGCTTTGCACAGACTCCACAATCAACATCGCCATTTCACTTTATCCTTTGGAGGAAAAAAAGCCTTCAATCATTTTACTCAGTCATCTGGATGTTGTGGATGCGCCCGATACTGCCGACTGGCGCAGTCCGCCTTTTGAGGCAATTCAATCGGATTCGGATATTGTGGCCCGCGGTGCGGTGGATGCAAAGGGACTTACCTTTATGCATCTTGGTGCTTTGCTGGCTTTTCGTGAAAAGCATAAGAATGATAGTCTTCCTTTTAATGTAGTTGTCCTCGCGGTTTGCGATGAAGAAACCGGCGGAGAAAAGGGCGCAAAATTAATCGCTGAGCGGAAACTCGATCTCCTTCAGCCATGGATGGTAATCGGTGAGGGCGGTTCTGGAATTACTGGATTGATTCCTTCAAGGCCATCAACCCCAGTTTTCGGAATCTCCGTTTCTGAAAAGGTAAATCTCTGGCTCCGGCTTGATCTCAAATTTTCCTCTTTTGGACATGGCGCTGCCCCGCCGGATAGTTATGTAAATAAGGATATGTTGAAGGCCCTTCACAAGTTGAGTCAGATTGAAGGCCGACCCGAATTTAATTCCATCACCAGAAGAATGTTTAAGGAACTGGGTAGGATGGAAGGAGGATTGAAAGGCTGGTTTATTTCGCATTTGCCATCCAGAATTTTCAGGCCTTTCGTGAAAAGACGTATGCGCCGCGAACCAGTGCTTTCGTCCATGTTGCAGAACACCGCTGTGATGACGAATATTTTTAACCCGCCGGGACCGCCGAATAAGATTTCAAACAAAGCCACTGTTTTTCTCGATTGTCGCCTGCTGCCTGAAACCCGTATCCGACGCTTTATTCGCGAAATTCGTTATGGTTTGATTGAGCCCCGTTTCAAAGTGTCTATCATAAACGAAGGGCCTAGGGCGGAAGCCAGCAATCCTGAATTGGCTGAATATAAGTGTCTTTCAAATGCCATCCTTGGGGTTTATCCTCAAGCAGAAGCAGCCCCGTTTTTGTTTCCGGCTTCGAGCGACAACAATTATTTCAGGCAATTTGGCATTCCAACCTATGGCATTACGCCTGTGGTGATGAGTCGCACAGATTTAGAATCGATTCACGGAACTGATGAGAGAATTAAATTGCCCGACCTTCGTCGTGGTGAAGATATTTTCTACCGCTTCCTTAGAAATGCCGAATCCCTTACGCCAAAACTCTATTTTACTCCGGTTGGAAACCGTTGAGATTTAGCGCTCAGAATATTGACTGTCGTAATATTGCTGATAGGCGCCAGAAGTAATTTCATCCATCCATTTCTGGTTGGCTAGATACCAGTCGATGGTTTTTTCCAAACCTTCTTCAAACTGCAGACTTGGTTCCCAACCGAGTTCCTTCATAATCTTATTGGCATCAATGGCATAACGAAGGTCATGTCCGGCACGGTCGGTTACATAAGCAATCAGCCCGGCTGCGCTGCCTTCGGCTTGTCCCATTTTGCGGTCCATAACCCGGCAAAGCAGGTGTACGATGTCGATGTTCTTCCACTCATTGAAACCTCCGATGTTGTAGGTCTCACCATTTTTTCCCTGGTGGTAAACCATATCGATGGCGCGGGCATGATCCACCACAAACAACCAATCACGCACATTTTCACCCTTACCGTAAACTGGCAAAGGCTTTCCTTTGAGGATGTTGTTGATCATCAGAGGAAGCAGTTTTTCAGGGAATTGATTTGGTCCGTAGTTGTTGCTGCAGTTGCTGATAACAACTGGCATTTTATAGGTATTGTGGTAGGCCCGCACAAGATGGTCGCTTCCCGCTTTTGAGGCCGAATAAGGCGACTGTGGATCGTAAGGCGTAGTTTCCAAAAAGAAATCTTCTGGTCTGTGGAGGGAGCCATATACTTCATCTGTGGAAACATGGTAAAAAAGCTTGCCTTCCATGTTGTTTTTCCAGATATCCCGGGCAGCATTCAGCAGGTTTGCTGTGCCCACCACATTGGTCATGATAAAAGAAAGCGGATCGGAAATTGATCTGTCTACATGGCTTTCGGCTGCGAGGTGAATAACGCCATCAAAATTTTCCTCCTGAAACAAGCGGTTGATGAATGCGCCATCGGTAATATCTCCCTTGATGAAGCGGTAATTTGGTGCCTCCGCAATGTCGCTGATGTTGGCAAGGTTGCCCGCATAGGTAAGCGCATCAAGGTTTACAATGTTGGTTTCTGGGTACTTGTTTACAAATAGTCTCACCACATGTGAGCCAATGAAACCGGCACCGCCGGTGATCAGGAGTTTATTTTTCATGACTGAAATTCTGTTGCAAAGAAAACAGGAATGCCTGAATTTTTTTGTGTCGCTGGTTTCGGCTGCTGAAAATTAATAGCAACGAATCTGAGTGAATTTTTCTTTCAAGAGATACATGTTTGGTGATTCAGCCTGATTCTTGAAATTGCACGCTCAACATCTGCCAGTGAAAGTAGAAAAGCAATCGGAACACAGTGGATTATTAGCAGGGCCTCTGGAAAAGCAGTTTTCAAGAATTCTCGGAATTCTAAAATTGATCAGCGCCTGCATGCTGGCTTATTTTGTGGCTTTCCATCTTAGCAATGCCTTTAATCTTGCCTTAAATGCACACGATTATGGCATCCAGGTTGGGGCAGCGAGGAATGCCATTTTACACGGTAATTTTTATTGTGATGTGATCAACATGAATTACCTGGGAGACCATTTCTCTCCAAGTTTGATTCTTCTGGGTCCAATACTTTTGATTTCTGACCATCCTTTCTGGATTTTATTAATTCAGAATTTACTTATGCTGGCAAGTTTTTATTGGGCTTTCAGGGTGTTCAGGCTTTATCTTGGAAAAATTGCTTCATGGTTTGTCTCCCTTACTTTGGTTGCCAATGTGTATTTCCTTGAAATTTTCAGACATGATTTCCATGTCGAAGCCCTTGGTTTACTGCTCTTTTTAGTGCTGGTTTATCAAGTGGTTTCAGGAAAGCGGGAAGCCAAAATTTTCTATCCGGTATTGCTTTTGCTTCTGGGTGTGAAAGAAGATGTAGCATTGGTCCTCACTGGTTTTTTTGCCGTTCAATATCTACGAAAATTCAATCGGATTGACCTTCTGCTTACGCTTTCATGTTTGGTCTATTTTGTGATTACCATGCGTTTTTCCATGTCTTTTTTCTCGGATGGTGTTTACACGCACATAAGTCGTTATCAATCGCTTGGAAATTCTCCTGGGGAAGTAATCCGTAATTTTTTTGTGGAACCATGGCGCTTTCTGGCGGTGATTAAATGGGACTCGGTGAACTCATTGTTGAAGTCGTTTTACTACCTGCCTTTGCTTGGATTAATTGAATTCCTTCCGGCTTTGATTCCGATTTATTTTAACAATGCCTCCGACTATTATTTGCAAAGTAATTTCTGGTGGGTGCACTCATACTTGATCCTTCCCATTTTGATTGCGGCTTCGGGCGATGGACTTAGGCTGCTCGGCAATTTGCGTGAGGGAAAGTATTTTAAGCTTGACCTTTCAAAACTTTTTCCAGGCTCGTTTTCTGAAGGATTTCAATTGACATCGAAAGCTGGAGAATTGCTTGTTTTTCGCATTTGGGCTCTTCTAAATCGACTTCCGAAAGCAAGCTGGGTATGGTTGCTTTTTCTGGTTTTCATTTTTACCTCTCTGGTTCCAAGGTATAAGTCTTTGCTGAATGAAAGCTATGCCATTCAATCAGTTTCAAAAACCTTGGAAACAAATACCCATGTGGTAAATGCACTTCAGGAGCGAATAAAGACTAAAATTCCCGCTTCCTCCCGCATTGCGAGTTGCGGTGAATTGCAGCCTCATTTGCTCGGCTATTCTTATTCGGGGTTTTTAGGATTGCCACAATGGGATAGCCTTACTTTCGTGAACTCAGATTATCTGATTTTTTTGGAAGACCGAACTCCCTGGCCATTTGGAGATTCAACTTCCTATGCAAAATATAAGCAGGCAAGACTTGGTGCATTTGCGCTATTTTATAAGGACGAATTGTTCCTTGTTTTGAAAAAGAAAGATGTTCAAGCCAGACCCTAAACTTCCCGAACGCCCCGGGGTTTACCGCTTTTTTAATGCAGAGGGTAAGCTGATTTATGTTGGTAAGGCCATTAACCTCAAAAAGCGCATTGGGAGTTATTTCAGTAAAACCCACCACGACCGAAAAACGCTGCGTCTGGTTTCACAGATATCCAGCTTAGAATTTACCATTACAGATACAGAATTTGATGCTTTGCTGCTGGAAAACAACCTGATCAAGGTCCATCAGCCAAAGTACAACATCAATCTGAGGGACGATAAAACTTATCCCTTTCTTGTAATCACCAATGAGCCGTTTCCGAGAATTTTTCCAACGCGGCGCAAAATCGAAGGCAAGGGACATTATTATGGTCCTTTCTCCTCCGGTAAAATGATGAATGCTTTGCTGGAACTTTTCAGAAAAGTATTCACTTTCAGAACCTGCAAGCTCAATTTGAGTCCTGCAAATATCAAGCAAGGGAAATTTAAGGTTTGCCTGGAATACCACATCGGCAATTGCCATGGTCCCTGTGTTGGCTTTCAAACTGAGCGGTCATATCTTCTTGAACTTGAAAAGGCCAGGCAAATTCTGCAGGGAAAAACAAGTCCTGCCAAGCAATATTTCAAGGAGCAAATGCGGCAACATGCCGATGCCCTGGAATTTGAGCTCGC
>CAMDMI010000107.1 GCA_945902135.1 Spirosoma fluviale | reverse complement strand
TTAGCAGGAAAACTCAACTCAGCCGGATTTGCCGAAGGCCTGGATACAATTGCCAGATTCAACAGAATTGCGTCTATAATTTTAAGCCAGACTGAAGACACCATTTACATTTCAGATCGGTTTAACAGTAAAATCAGACGATTTATTCGTTCAACCAAACAAGTAAGCACACTTGCCACTGGAAATCTGGTTTATGGTCCGCGGCAATTGGCTTTCAACAAAAGAAAAGACACCATTGCCATTGCCAATTCATCCAACCATTCTTTGGTTTATGTGCCTTTAAAAGTGGGTGCTGCCACTGTTTTTGCTGGCGCCACCGCAACTCTGGGTTATGTGGATGGAAATTCTACAGTTTCTCGGTTTTATTTTCCAATAGGAATTGCACGCAGCGATTCTGGCTGGATTGTCTGTGATAATTCCAATCGTAGAATTCGGATGGTAAAAAAGGGAATTACTTCCACCATTGCTGGAATCGGAATAATTGGAGATGGAATCGGATTAGATTCCCGGTTTAATGGTCCTTATGATTTGGTTAAGCATCCGTTTAAAGATTCAATTTATATCACAGACCAAACCAATCATGCCGTCCGGGTTATGAATCTTTCCAGTAAAATAGTCACCACGGCTGTGGGTAATGGAATTAGTGGCAATGTTTCAGGGGAAGCCGATTTGGTTCGACTGAATAGGCCGACCAATATGGCCATGTCTCCCTCTGGAGATACTTTGTTTTTTGTTGAGCCATTCGCCAATAAAGTCAAATATCTACTTACAAAAACCAATCAGGTGAAACTGCTCGCCGGTAGTGATACAGCTGGATTCAGGGATTATGCTGTCGGAAAGTATGCAAAATTTAACCGACCCCAGGACCTCGCTTATCGGGATGGTAAATTATATATTGCGGATGCCTTGAACCATAAAATCAGGGTCATAAAGATTTCAACAACAGCTGTTTCTACATTCTCTGGTACTGTGGCTGGCTTTAAAGACAGCACCCTTCTTGGCTGTAAATACAATCGCCCGGCAACTTTAGAGTGGGTTGGTAACCGACTTTTTATTGGGGAGGATGCCGGTTTGAAAATTCGTGTTCTGATTCCTGAGCAAGATACCGTTATGCGCTGGGCCGGAAGTGGCAACATCGGCACTGTTGATGGTCCGGGTGATGTTGCCCGATTCAAAGGAATTTTTAAAATCTCCTATGATCCATTTAAGCGCGGTTTGCTGGTTGGCGGCTATCTCAATGAAGGTGTTTGTCGTTTTGTGTCTGTTGATACAATGCTGGTCAGTACTTTTATGGATGCCACCGGTTTTCAGGATGGTACTTTTTCCAGTTCTAAATTTTTAGGTCCTCTTGGATTTTGGGCCGACGAAGAAAATACAAGGCTCGTTTTTGCCGATGCTGGAAACAATAGAATTCGTTCTGTGAATCTTAGCATCAACCGAAAGCCGACTTGTATTTTCGATACCAGTACAATTGATGGCCTGAACGAAGACCAGGCCCTGGTTACTTTTCCGAATGTGGTAAGCAATATTTCACCTGGAAATAGTCCGGCAGATAATACCCAGCAAGTCAGTATTTCTGTTCAATCGGTCCCGCCTGGAAAAATTGTAAATGCAACGGTGGTTGCCGGTTCCTTGAAGTTTAAACCTGCGCCGGATTCAAACGGCACTTTTTTGGTGAAAGTCAAGTTGAAAGACAACGGGGGAACCCTTGGCGGAGGTGTTGATACGAGCGTTTATTATAAAACGGTAAAAGTAAAAGCCATCAATGATGCGCCGATCCTCCAACTTGCGGGAAATGATACTGCTTCCAACGGCGTGGCCAGGGCCAGAGCCGGTTTTGTTTTGAAATTTACGCCAGGTCCACACGATGAATTGTGGCAGAATATTGAAGATACCTCCATCATTTGCAGTAGACCAGACTGGTTTTCGAAGCAACCTTGGTTTGATAAGGATACCCTTAAATTCGAACCAATTTCAGATACACTCGGCACTTGCAGTGTATTCATAAAATTGAAAGACAATGGTGGAATTGCCGATGGCGGGAAGGATAGCTTGAAAACCTCTTTTACCATCACACTTTTGGATCCATCCTCCACTAAAACTTGGGTAGTTAGGCCTTCTCTGCTGGTCTATCCAAATCCGGCTTCGAGGAGTTTCAGGGTTCGGAATATGCCAGCCGGTTTTCGGAAAATTTCTTTGTTCGATATGCGTGGAATTTTGATGGAGGAAATTCAAATTGATTCAGATGGATTGTTCAGCCTTCAAGGAGATTATTCAGGATTGTTTGTTCTGAAAATTGAAGGCGCTCCATTTTCATCAGGCCTGATTCGATTGGAAGGAAAATCCAAATAAGCTGCCAACAGTGGCGTTTTCGAAATTGGACAAATGAAGGTTAATTCCAAGTCAAATAATTAAGCGCATTGCAAAGAAATAATAATCAATTCCACTGCATTGGTGTTTTGCATGTTTACCTTTGCAGCACATGCCCACCATTCAGGAAATTCGGGAGCCTGTAGCCGAAGAGCTTAAGGCATTTGAAAAACAATTCAGAGAACTGATCCGGAGCAAGGTATTTCTGCTGGATACCATCACGGCATATATCGTGAAAAGCAAAGGCAAACAGATGCGGCCATTGTTTGTTTTTCTTTCAGCCCTTGCATGTGGCGGAATCACTGAAGCAAGTCGCCGCGGAGCTGGGATGATTGAATTGTTGCACACTGCAACCCTCGTGCACGACGATGTGGTGGACGACAGCAATTACCGCCGTGGCTTTTTCAGCATAAATGCCTTGTGGAAAAATAAGATTGCAGTTTTGGTGGGTGATTTCCTCCTTTCAAAAGGGCTCTTACTTTCGGTCAATAACAATGATTTTGACCTGCTCAAAATAGTGTCAGAGGCAGTTCGTGAAATGAGTGAAGGGGAACTCCTTCAGATTGAAAAGGCCAGAAAGCTGGACATTACAGAGGAGGTTTATTACGACATTATCCGCAAGAAAACAGCTACTCTGATTTCATCTTGTTGCGCAGTGGGTGCCGCCTCAGCCGGAAGCGATGAACAAACCATTGCCAAAATGAAGGAATTTGGAAGCCTAACAGGAATGGCATTTCAAATCAAGGACGACCTTTTTGATTTTGGTTCGGAAGATGTTGGCAAGCCATTGGGGATTGACATCAAAGAAAAGAAAATGACGCTTCCGCTGATTCATGCCTTAAGCAAAGGCAGCTGGCTGGAAAAGCGAAAAATCATTTACATGATAAAGAACGAATCTGACAGGCCAGAAAAAGTTCGGGAAATTATTGCCTTCGTTAAAAATAAAGGCGGCCTTGAATATGCCGAAATTAAAATGAAGGACTTTGCTTCCCATGCTCTGGAAATTCTGGAAATACTTCCAGATTCTACTGCAAAATCCAGACTTGCAGACCTTGTCGCATTTACCATTAACAGGAAAAATTAGGCATGAGTTTTAGGAAACTCTCCATGGAAGAAATGGGTCGGCTTGAGGCTGATGAGAACCGCGATTCTGAAAAATTCCCTTTTGTTTTTGTGCTCGACAACATCAGAAGCCTTTCCAATGTTGGGTCTGTGTTTCGCACTGCAGATGCCTTGGGAGCAGAAGGGATTTGCCTTTGTGGATTCACTGGCCAGCCTCCACACCGGGAGATTGAAAAAACAGCACTTGGTGCAACCGAATCAGTGAATTGGGTTCATTTTGATTCCTTGCAGGATTGCCTGATTGACCTGAGAAACAAGGGATTTCAATTGGTAGCATTGGAGCAAACTACAGGCAGCACCCTGCTTCAGAATTTTATTCCATCCGGACCATTGGCGATTGTGCTGGGCAATGAAATTACAGGCGTTTCAGAAGAGGCACTCCAAATGGTTGATGCCGTTATCGAGATTCCACAATTTGGCATGAAGCACTCTTTAAATGTGGCGGTCAGTGCCGGAATTGTGGCCTGGCATTCTGTTCGGGCTTGGCTTGCAAAGGCCTGATTACTCTACCTCGTAATCGAGTTTTACAGTAATGCTTGCCGTTTTTCTTTTGGCAGTTGTATTGAAAGAACCGCCCCAGGAATATTCTTCGGATGAGTTCTGAGCCACAATCTGAAAGACACCCATTTCAGCAGTTTTAAGTCTGCCAACACCACTTCCTGCATTTTCAGCAATTTTCGCTGCGCGGTTTTTGGCATCCTTGGTGGCCTCGGCGATCATTTCTACTTTCAGTGCAGCCAGTTTTGTATAGTAATATTCGGGGGTGTGGGAATAGAATTCCACGCCCTGGTTGATCAGTTGGCTCACTTCCCTGGAAATGCCTTCAATCCTGTCCACATCTTTGGACTCAATTTGTACAAGTTGCTGGAGTCTGTAGCCTGTAAAAACACTTCCGCTGCGATTGCCAGAATTGTCATAAGTGTCGCTAGATTCTTTTTCAATACTCACCGAAGAGAAAACGATACTTTCAGAAGGTACCCCTTTGTCAGAAAGATATTTTTTAATGGTTTCCCGGTCGGCGTCGAGTTCGGCGTAGGCTTGTTTCAAGACCAGGTTTTTACGGGTGCAGTTTCCGCTCCAAACGATTAAGTCTGAAACAAAGTCCCGGCTGCCAAGGCCTGTGACATTGATGGAGTTTTGCTTCTTGCCCCGGTTTAGGTAGGCATTGGAAAAGATGCTTGCTGTAATTACAATGGCAATTGCAATCAGAATGGTGTTGATATGGGCTTTCATGGAGATTAATTATTTTGGTTTGATTGAATTGATATTTCTTGAATGAGGAATTTTAAGGAACCGGATCAAAACCATGTCCACCCCAGGGTTGGCATCTGCCAATTCGGCGAATGCCGAGCCATAATCCTTTAAAAAGGCCGTGTTTTTCAAGTGCCCCAATCATGTAGGAGGAACAAGTTGGCTGATATCGGCAGGCGCCAGGAAGATGTGGCGAAATCAGGCCTTTGTATGCTTTCACAAGGAGGATGATGAGTTTGCTCATTCGTCAGCAATTTAGCACAATGTGCCATTGCACCAAAGCATAAAAATTGGTAATCTTGAATCAAATTTCGCCCCAAATGATTCGGAAATTAAGTCTTTTGCCAGGATTGTTCGTAAGGCCATTGCGGGCTACTTCTCATGACCTTGCCACCCTCAATGTTCCTGAAGAAGTGCGAAAGGCGCTTAAGAAATCTGTACCTGTTTCCATGCCGGCATGTGCCCCAGTTTTGGATGTGGATTCTTTGCTTGCTATGCCGGCCCCGACTTCTTCGCAGATGTTTCATGACAATGCGGGAAACCGTTATCCCTGCTGGCTTGAAGGTGATGAAAACTTGGGCGATGACTGGCTGCTTGCCGACAATTATTATCCCTATTACCACAGGTTGTATAATTTCCTAGGAAAGAACATTGAAGCGCCAAGACTTTTGGAATTTGGCGTTCGTTCCGGTTATTCGGGATTGGTTTTTGCCAAGGCGCTTCAGGGAAAAAAGGTTTTCTATACCGGAGTGGATCCGAATTTGTACATCCCTGGCGGACTTGAAAAAGCAGCTTCAACTTTTCGTTTACTCAAAGCAGAAGGACACTTGCTGGATTTTTTCCTTTTAGAAGGGTTTTCCAGTTCATCTGCCATTCAAAATTCCCTCAAACTTTCTGGCCCGTTTCACATTATTCATGTGGATGGCGAGCATACCTATTTTGGTAAATTATATGATCTCTGGATTGCGCGCAATCTGATGGCAAAAGGCGGATATGTGTTGGTGGATGATTTCGAACACCATGGAATGATTTCTGATTCTGTAAAAGTCGCCCTTGAAATGGGCTGGTTTACGAAATTCAGCTATGTACCCACCAAGCGTGGGATGGCAGTTCTCAGCTAGAATTTGCGGACGGGTCAGTGGAAAAACCTGGGGAGTGGATTCTTTAGGCATCTGTTCAGGAATTAAACCAGCTAACTTGAACTATTCTGACAATGAAGTTCTTGGTTTTGTAAACGACCATCGTTTCAAATGATTTTTACCCCAGCGGGGTAAAATGTCATTTGAATTATCCGAAATCATAATCAGCTCCAGGGGAGCGATACTTCCTAATTCAGATGGGCCAAATCCCAAATCTATGTTCATTTGGCTTTTGCAGTAAAAAACATGACGCTCCTCAGGAGCTTTGGTCCTTTAATTTACTTTATCTAATAACATCCGGCACCGCTGGTGCCGGAAATGCAAATTCCTTTGGACATCAATCCTTCCTGCCTCCAGAAATTTCTTGTGACCCGACATTAGGCACCGCTGGTGCTAGAAATATTATTTCTTCTGGATATCAATCCTTCCCGCTCTCCAGAAATTTCATGTGACCCGACAATAGGCACCGCTGGTGCCAGAAAGCTAAATCAATTCTCTTCTCTCCCCAGAAAAATCTTGTGACCCTTGCGGACTTACTTCCGGATAAAATTCAGCAATGTCGCCGAATAGGTTTCAAAACCCATTACGGCCGGAAGATCGTTGTGTACGGCTCCAGGCACAACATGCTGTTCTTTTCCGGGGCTTTCCGGACAAGCTTCAAAAACTCTTTTGCCATGCGCTTCATAGCGAAGGAAATCATCGTCCCGACCATGAAAAAGGCAGAATGGAATTTTTAGGTTTTGGATTGTGGATTCATTGTCCACTTTGATATTCGTGAAGTAGGAAGCTGGTAAACTGAGTTTCGCCGCATCTTCCGTAAGGGCCTGGGCAGAGGCGAAAGGCGCTTCCAATACAAGTTTTGCTGCGGGCATCACCGGATTTTCAAGGGCAAGTTTTGTGGCAGGAGCAGAACCAAGACTAAAGCCGTAAATGATTAAATTTTCACTTTTAAGCCCATTTTCTTTCAGCCATTTCAGGCAGGCAATTACATCGGCTTGTAAGCCGGATTCGCTGGGTTCGCCTTCGCTGAGGCCATAACCCCGATAATCCATCATCATCACGCCAAACCTTCCCAATCCACCTGTATAAGCAAGAAGCTTTGCCCGGTTCCAGTATAAATCCATGTGGAATTTATTGCCGTGGCAGTAGAGGATGACGGTATCTGAAGCAATGGTTTTTGTGTCTCCAAGGTACACAGCCGAAATGCTGGCCTTATTGCCATTGTCGTCCGACACGAGTTTCAATTCATGAAACAGGCTGTCCGGAATGTGGTAGGAGAGGGGCAGGTTGGGAATTTCCCTTTCTCCCGTATAGTTGTCCCATTTATAGGAACTGATTTTATCTGAATTGTTGAAAAAGTTAGAATCCAGCCTGAGGCAGGAACTCAAAAGAAGCGTCAGGAAAACGAGAATGCCGAATTGCTTTTTCATTGGAAATCTCAGAATTTTCGAAGGATGCCAAGGTATATTCCGATAACGCCTTTGGAGCCGGGTCCGATGTAATCCACCACAAGATTTTCGGAGGATTGGTTTGGCGCAATCCACTTCACTTCGAGGGAAGGTTGCCATTTCTGGCCATCAAGTTGCCAGCCTGTGTGGACCATTGGAATCCAGAAGTTGTTGCTGACGCGCTTTTTTTCGGGAAAGCGGGTTTCAAACCAGGCCGATCCACCTGCATAAATGCGGTGTTTGCCGAATTGCCTGTATGCCTGAAATCCGGTTTCAGGATAGAAGCGGAAATTTCCTTCCCAGCGGTCCATCATACAATGCGCCTTGACAAAACCGGAAACAGCGATTTTTCTGCTTTCTGTTTCAGGAAGTAAATCGCTCAGTATGCCAAGGCTGATTTGACCTGTTCCAAAAGCAAGGGAAGTAAGTCCAATGCCAGCACTGAAACTCACCTTGTTGTTGAGGCCATAATATCCTTCAACACCACTCAGGGGAATTGGAATTGGGACGCCAGCAAAATGAATCAATGGTCCACCAAGATGGGCGGAGGCCGCAAATTCTCCTTTCTTAAGTGGTTTTACCAGGCCTACCGGAGCGCAGCCATACAAAAGAAAAAGCCACAAGCTCAGGGTAAACAATCTTAAGCAATGAATTGAAAAGACTGTCGCCTGTTGCATTGTGGCTTTTTTTAAGGGTTGTTATGATCAGGCAGGAACTGCTGCCTTGTCAAGCAAATCGTTGAAGCGGCGCTCCGGACGACCTACCCATTCGCGTTTGTGCAAGGCATAACCTGCAACCAATGGCATTGCAATGGTGGCCTCACTAAAAATCATTTGCTCGTACACGGTATCAACTTTTCCCCATGAGCAGGCTTCTTTCAGGGTTGAACCAGACAAAGCACCATCACGCTCATCGGCCACTGTAATTTGTACAGCATACTTGTGCATCGGTGCTTCTTTGTCGAGAATGTCGCAGGCAACCACGATGTCTTGAACAAAGTTTTTAGGAACACCTCCGCCGATCATGAAAATGCCGGACTCTCCGTTGGCAAGTTTGATTTTCGTGATTTCGAGGAAGTCTTTTCCGGAGTCAATGCTCAAATGGGTTTCTGGATTGTGGTACTGGTGGTGCACAAGTCCAAATCCGGCGGAGCAATCAGAGAAGGCAGGAACGAAAATTGGCACGCCTTTCTTGAAACATTGGTACACAATGCTCTCCTTTCTAGATTCTGCATATTTATCATTATCGGCAAGATAGCGGCCCATTTCACGGATGAATTCCCGGCTGGAATGGGGCTTTCTTGGAAGTGTATCGCAAATTTCGCCAATGGTGGCATCACAAATTCTTAGGTCTTCCTCATCAATGAAAGTATCAT
>CAMDMI010000106.1 GCA_945902135.1 Spirosoma fluviale | reverse complement strand
CGTTCCGGTGCATCCAATACTGTGACGCTGTGGAGTCCAAGCAACTATAAAATTACCCAGATGCGTCCGGTTGAGGCTGATTTTGACATCAGTCAAAATGAATTTGATTTGGGATCTGGTGGAAAACTACCGACATCATTATCGGCTTCTGAGCTTATGTTGTTGGAGGATAAAATCCAGCATCAGGTAGATTTTGATTCACTTGGTTTTGTAACGGTTGTTTCAAACAATGCTTTCGTAACCTCGAATAGTTTTCTTTCACCTCAAACAACAAGTCCATCACTTAATCGTGGTGTGGCGGCAGTTAATTCAGATGCATGGACAATTACAGCATCTCCGATTAATTATGCTGAAAGTGTAAGCATCGACAGCAGCCTGACCCTTAAGTCAGAACCTGCTGCTGAAATCAGTTTAGCCTCTCTTACGATGGATGGAGCAGGTAAAACCCTCAGTTTGAATACTGATGTTTTGCTTAATTCATCTCTTACCCTGAATGCAGGAAACATTGACCTTGGTTCTTCAAACCTTAGTCTTGCGAATGCTGCTACAAGCGGTAACGGATCTTCCACTTCTTATGTTGTAACAAGTGGTCTTGGAAATTTTGTTGTTCGTGGTCTAGGTGATCAAGTTAAAAACTTCCCGGTTGGTACCCTTGATTCTTATGCTCCGGTTTCAATTGATGACGCAGTAAATACGGGGGATAATTTCCGTGTTCGTGTTGCGGCTGCGGCTACAGCTGCGGATTTTACTCCAGCACTTCCAACCAATATCAACTCATTTGTAAAATTCCAGTGGACCATTTGTGAAGATGTTGCAGGTGGATCCGATGCCAGTCTTAATTTTGATTGGATAAACCCAATCAATGTACAAGGTACTGATGTGCTCAACTCATTTGTGCGAAACGATGGAACTACATGGGTTTCCGGAACGGCAACAATAGTAGGTCAAACTGCGGCTGCTGCCAATGTTTCTGATTTCTGTTCGCCATTCGCAATTGTTGCCAATTCCACAGTCAGTATCATTACTGGAAATCCTTTAAATGTAAATTCGGGCCTTCCGCAACTTTCTTTCTGTCCTGGAGATACCATTCTGGTGCCATTTACGGCGACAGGTCCGATAGTGGCTGGTAATCAGTTTACGGTTGTGCTTTCTGATGCCATAGGTTCTTTTGCATCAGGTGGAACTACAATTAGTTTAACACCACTTACCGGAACAAGTTCCGATACCATCCTGGCTGTTATTCCTGTTTCGAGTGCGAATGGAATCAATTACCACATTCGTGTTGAAGCAAGTACTCCTGATTCTTCTGGTCTTGAAAATTCAGAAAGTCTGACCATTTTCTCATTGCCGGCTATACCTGTTATCTCTGGTGATCTGGAATTCTGTTTGGGTGGATCCGTTCAACTTAGCAGTTCTTCTGCAGCAGGCTATTTGTGGAGTCCAAATGGCGAAATCACACAGAATATTAGCGTGAGTTCTTCTGGTACATTCTCTGTAAAGATTACCGATGCCAATGGTTGCTCCAATATTTCGGTACCCGTAAATACGGTTGCAACTGCGCCACCAGTTGCAGGTGACATTACCTTCTCAGGAACTTTGGTTCGTTGCTTAGGTGATTCCATTATACTTACAGCCAATCCTGCCGGTTTGGATTATAAATGGCAACCGGGTAATGCTGCCGATACGCTACAAAATCTCACCATCAAAACATCAGGTTCTTACAGTGTTATTGTTTTAAATTCTCAGGGTTGTTCTGATACTTCTGCATCTGTAATTGCTACTTTCAACACATTGCCTGCGGTGCCAGTTGTTACCATTGCAAATGACACTGTTTGTCAGCCAGCTTCACTGGATTTTGGAACTTCTGCCACTGCAGCATCATACGACTGGTCTGGTACAGGAATTACACCTACGCCTTCTACCCAAGCGATTCAGATTTTCGCACCTGGCGCTTATACGGTTTCTGTGAAAATCACGGATGGAAATGGTTGTAGCAGCACTTCTCTCACTTCTTCTGGTTTGGTGAAAAAAGCACCGGTTGCCCCTGCCATCATTCCTGTTGGAAGCGGTCTAATCAGATGTGCCGACGATACGCTTGTTCTGAGTCCTTCGCCATTTAGTGCGAGTAACACATACAACTGGCAACCATTAAATTCAGGTGTAGTAATCAATGGACTCCTTAATATTGTGAATCCAGGTACATATTCCGTGAGTTTAAGTGTTGATTCCAACGGATGTTCCACCAACGGAAATCTTGGTGTTCTCGCAACACTAAACGCACTTCCTGAGCCCGTGATTTCTACCTCTGAGCCAGATAACAGGGTTTGTGAAGGTGAATCCATTACGCTCACATCAAATTTCGATACTGGCAATCTTTGGGTTGGTGTTCCAGGAACTCAGACCACCAAGGAAATCGTACTTGCAGCATCATTTCCGTCTGTTGTTCTTCAGGTAACGGATGCCAATGGATGTGTAAACACTACTAATCCTATTGTTATTTTGGTTGATCCGCTTCCGGTCGTGACTTTGCGCAAAGATTCAGCATTTATTTTCCAAGATGACATCGTCCTGCAGGCTGTTAATTTCTCTTCGAATGCTGCTAATTTTAGCTGGTATAAAGGTTCAGATATCCTTGGAAATACCGGAGCCGTTCCGACCTTCAGCAGCCCTGCTCAAACTACATCCATCTACTCTGTGGTTTTGACAGATGTGAATGGTTGTCAGTCGAGCGATTCTATTTTGGTAAGGGTTTCTAAAGAAGTGTTTGTTCCAAATTCTTTTAGTCCGAACAAGGATGGTAAAAATGATTACCTCAAAGTATATGGCTTTGGAGTGCAGGAAATTCTGTTCCAAGTTTGGGATAGACTCGGTAATCTTGTTTATGAATCTTCCAACATAGAATCATGTGTAGAATCTGGTGAAAATAATGAATCTACCAAAGGCTGGAATGGTGAGTATGAAGGCAAATTGATGGGTCAGGGCTCATTTATTTGGACAGTAAAAGGTAAGTTCCACACAGGTGAAGACATCAAGGTTGTGGGAGGAAAAACAAGCGGATCAGTAACCCTGTTGAATTAATAATCAGAATATTTTAAGATGAATTCCATGAAAATTAATATGAAATCGTTCAGGGCATTTTTCATCCTTCTTTTGGCTGGTGGACTTGAGGTAAGTGCGCAGCAGATGAATTTTTCTCAGTACCAAATGTCTCCAATGCTCAACAATCCTTCGCACATCGCATTGGGAGAGGAGCTGAAAGTTGACTTTGGTTACAGAAATCAGTTTGGAGGCCTTTCCGGAAATTATGGAACACCATTTGTTTCGGCTTTTAAGCCTCTTTACCTAATGGGAAAAGGCGAGAATTACAAGAAGTTTGGAGCTGCAGGTGTTCAGTTTGTGAATGACAGGACTGGATACAATGGAAGTTTGGCGACCACCGGTTTTTCTGTTGCTTATGCGCACATTGCCACTTTGTCAAACAGAGACAAACTTATCTTAGGAATTCAGGTTGGTTTTTTCCAAAGGAGGGTTGATTATGGCAATCTAACTACCGGGAATCAGTGGGACGCTTACAATGGCGCGTATGATGCCTCTAAGCCGCTGAATGAAAATATTTCTGCTACCGAAAGAAGGTCTTTTCCTTTGGTCAATTCTGGAATTACCTATGTGCGAGAATTTTCTGACGGCAAGCCGTTCTTTACCATTTCTGCTTCGGCGAATAACCTGAATACGCCCAATGTATCGCTCAATAAAGGTGAATCAGTGAATCCACTTTCACTCAATGTTCAGGGTAATATCGTGGCATATGAGAATGTGGATTTTTTAGTTAAACCAACTTTCCGACATATTCAGGAAGCCAAGCAATCTCAAACAAATTTGGGTTCTTATATCTATTACAAGTTTAAAGAGAATGTTCCGCTTTTAAAGAATGGGAACATTGGACTTGGTCTTTGGTATTCTAGTAAAAATGCAGCAGTTACTGCTTTGGAAGTGAATATGAAAGACTGGGCACTAGGATTCAGTTATGATTTCCTTGTTTCTTCACTAAGCGATGTGAATAATGTTAGAACAGGAGCTCCTGAGTTCATCGTTGGTTTCAGAAAATATATCGGTAAAAACAAGAAAGCTGAAATTGGAGATATTACGCCTGCTCCTGTTGTAACACCAGTGAAGCCTGAGGAAAAGCCTGTTACTCCGCCTGATGAGGTTAAACCTGAAGAGCCTAAAAAGCCTGTTGATGATGTAAAGCCAACTACTCCGGTTGAAGAGGCTAAACCTGAACCAACCAAGGATGAACAAGTCCAGAAGGTTGAAGACAAGCAAGTGGTTGAACCTAAAAAAGAATCTACTCCAGCAGAGGTTGAACGCGAAAGGGCTAGAAAGCGCCAGATTTATATGACGCCTGTCGGTTTCCAAGGAACAGATCCATTTGCAGGTTCTAGGGTTTCACTTTCTAAAGAAGACCGTGAATTCCTCGGTAAGTCAGTGAAATTTAAACTCAATGGATATGAGTTGTCTCCTGAGTCTGCCCGCCATCTTGAAAAAGTTGCAAAGGTTCTTAAGAAGCATCCTAATTTGAAAATTGATATCAAAGGATTCGGTTGTGACCTTGGAAGCCCTGAAGTCAATTTGAAAATCAGTCAGGGTCGTGCAAATGCAACAAAAGCATTCCTTGTTAGGAGAGGTGTTCCAGCCAAGCAGCTTCGCGCCAAAGGTTACGGAACGCTAAAGCCTGAGGACGACATTAAGGTTGATTAATTTTATTAAATGAAATTTTTGAAAGGGCCTTCGGGCCCTTTTTTATGAAGCAGGGTGGTAGTCGAACAACCGGAATAACTAGGGAGCTCAAGGCTGGATTTCCTTTGATTTCCATTGTAATGGTTACTTGGAATGCTGGTAAACATTTCCGCCAAGCCATTGAAAGCATCATTAATCAAGGTTATCCAAACAAGGAAATCATTGTAATTGATGGTGGTTCAAATGATAATACACTTGATATCGTTTCTGAATATGCTTCCGAAATTGATTACTGGATTAGCGAGCCAGACAAAGGAATTTATGATGCCATGAACAAAGGAATTGAGCTTTGTTCTGGTGATTGGATCGGATTTAAGAATGCCGATGACTGGTATGTTCCAGGAACTTTTTCTGTGTTGGCCGATCGAATTTCTACAAACCCAGTGGTTGACCTTTGGTATGGCAATTCATATTCTGTTATTCAGGAAGAGCCCTTAAAAGTTGCCCCGTTTTATACCAGTCACCAGAATCTTGGGCGAAACTTCGGTGTTGACCATCGGTGTAGCTTTGTTCGGGCCGAATTTCACAAGAATTTTCTCTTTAACCTTCATTACAGACTTGCCGCTGACTTGGATGTTTTCTGGCGGCTTAAAAATTCGGGCGCCATATTTAAACACACCGGAGAGTTTATGGCCTATAAACGATTTGGCGGGGCAAGCGATGGAGCTTCTATTTATTGGGAAGCCTTCCGAATAAACCGGATTCAAATGGGCTTATTTTTTGCTATTCGGGCTGTCCTTGAAGGTCGCTTGCGCTTTATGGTTCTAAAAACAGGCAATTCTATTTTAAAGTTTATGCTTGGTGATAAGGCTTACCATCGCTTTAAATCCAGAAAAATTAAAGATTGATTCCCCCAAGGTATTTGGCCAATTTTTGAGATAAGATGGATTGTTTTGCCGTGGTTTGTAATTTAATGACAAGGCCTCCGTTGGCTATAGCCGGATGGTAATTCAGCAAAAACAGAACTCAATTTTCACTCAATCAAAAATAGACATGCAGAAACCGCAGATTCTTTGGGCCGACGATGAAATCGACCTTCTAAAGCCCCATATTCTTTTCCTTACGGGCAAAGGGTATGAAATTACCCCCGTGAATAATGGACTCGAAGCTGTTGAAAAAGCGGCTGCCCAAAATTTTGATGTGGTTTTCCTTGATGAAAACATGCCGGGTATGACGGGTCTCGAAGCTCTTGCTCAAATTAAGGCCAACAAACCATCTCTTCCTGTTGTCATGATTACCAAAAGCGAGGAAGAGCACATTATGGAAGATGCGATTGGGGCAAAAATCGCGGATTATCTGATTAAGCCTTTAAATCCCAATCAGATTCTCTTGTCTGTAAAAAAACTGCTTGACAATAAAAGGCTGATTTCTGAAAAAACCACAATGGGTTACCAGCAGGATTTCCGCAATTTATCCATGGCTTTTAATGACAGGCTTGGCCACGAAGAATGGGCTGAGATGTATAAGAAACTCATCTATTGGGAACTTGAAATTGATGAGACCGAAAATCGCAGCATGGGGGATGTTATCTACATGCAAAAGGATGAGGCTAATACCAATTTCTGTGAATTCATTGTGGATAACTATGAAGATTGGTTGAATGATCCCAAAATCGACAAACCGCTTCTTAGCCATCAGGTGATGAAGAAGAAGGTTTTTCCTCTTCTGAAAGCTGACAAACCCCTCTTCTTTATTTTGGTCGACAATTTACGACTTGATCAATGGAAAGTAATTCAGCCGCTGGTTTCCGAACTGTTTAATGTGGATGAAGATGAGACTTATTATGCCATCCTACCCACAGCAACGGCGTATGCCAGAAATGCCATTTTCTCGGGAATGATGCCTTCGGAAATGGAAAAGTTTTACCCGAATCTTTGGGTTGGGGATGATGAAGACGAAGGTAAAAACATGCACGAGGAAGAGTTTCTGAGCAAACAGATGCAGAAAAGCGGTGTTGGCGCGATGAAAATGAGTTACAACAAGGTAATCACCGCACATCAAGGCAAGGAATTGCTCGATCGTTACAATAACCTGAAGAACAACTCCCTCAATGTGGTTGTCTATAATTTTGTCGATGCCTTATCGCATGCCAGAACGGATAGTCAGATGGTTCGTGAACTTGCTCCGGATGAATCTGCTTACAGAAGTTTAACCCGCTCGTGGTTTATGCATTCTCCTTTTTATGAGTTGCTTAAGAAAATTGCTGATTCCGGTTATCAGGTTGTTTTAACCACAGACCACGGAACGGTTAAGGTTAAAAATCCGGTTAAAATTGTGGGCGATAAAAGTGTGAACAGCAACCTCCGTTACAAAGCTGGAAAGAATCTTGGGTTTGAAGAAGGCAAGGAAGTAATGGTTTGTCGCAAACCGGAAAGGCTGTTTCTTCCAAAGGCCAATATCTCAACAGCCTATGTGTTTACAAGGCATGATAACTTTTTCGCATATCCCAACAATTACAATTACTATGTCAATTTTTACCGTGATACTTTCCAGCACGGTGGAATTTCTCTGGAAGAAATAATTGTTCCTTTGATTACACTCAGTCCAAAATCCTGATTGCCTTTCGGAAGTTTTAGCGTCGTTTTTTGGCGCTGAGTTTTTCAGCTTCAAAAACAGCATTGCGGGCATTCACAATTCCGCCACTTACCGAAAGCGAGGAGAAAGGAACAAGTTCTGAACTTCCGGGTTTATGTACTTTAAGCCCGGAAGGTTTGTACACCGATTGCATCATTACCTGCTTCATTTGAGCTGCCGAAAGTTTTGGAAAATAAGACCAAATCAAAGCAGCGACACCGGCCGTTATCGGGCAGGCCATGCTTGTTCCTGTCATGTAGGCATACCTGTTTCCGGGATAAGTTGACAGAATTTCTGTGCCTGGCGCAAAGAGGTCAACCTTCGTTTTGCCGAAATTCGATGATTCTGCTGGCAGATTTTCATCCAGTGTAGATGTGTTATTGCCAACTTCTATCCAGTTTTTTGCCTTGCTGCCATCCAAATAGGCTGGAATCGGGTAGTAAGCGGCGGTATCTCTGTCCTCTGAATAATTGCCCGCAGCATGAAAAAATAAAACGCCCTTTGCCTCTGCATAACGAATGGCTTCATCAATCAATTTCTTATGTATAGAAAACCGTTTAGCAAAACTCATGCTGATAATTCGGGCCCCTTTGTCTGCTGCATAGCGGATTGAATTGGCGATGTCTTTGTCGCGCTCGTCACCGCTGGATGGTACGGCGCCAAGGCTCATAATTTGTACATTTTCAGCGATTCCATCAACGCCTTTTCCATTGCCCCGCTTTGCTCCGATGGTTCCGGCTACATGGGTTCCGTGGCTGTTCATTTCCGAAGATGGGTTCTTCAGGCTGCCGCTGCCATACATTTTTTCAGCTGCAATTTCAGGATGGTCCTGAACCGGTTTTCTCGGATCAAATTCCAGGTTGAAATCACAAATCCACAAGTTCTTATACAAATTCCTGTAAACGGGCAGCGTTTTTCTCAGCGAGCGGATAAAGCCATCGAAACTAGGATATTGATTGAGGAATATTTCCTTCAACACAATTTTCAGGGATTTTCCGTATGCATCATCCTCTACTTTCCATTCATCAATTTGAGATCCGGTAATGGGTTGCTCCGATTGCATCATCATATCATTCAGGACCAAAAACAGCTTTATAGAATCCGAGAAAAAGGTTTTGAAGTGGTTGGCTTTTTCCAGGCCGTTTTCAAATTTTTGTTTTGCTTTTTGGAATTCTTTCCATTCCTGTTTCTCTGCTCCGGTAATATTAGTTTCATTTCGGCCTTCGAATTTTTTACGGAGTAAAATGTAAACCTGGGTTGCCTCAGGTTGGTCGTTGTCAACAGGATAGCCGTCCTTGCTGCTGTTAAAAAACCATCCATTGATGTCATCCTTAAACCAGTTGCCATCATCGTCTTTGCCATTGTCTGGAATTTCTTTTGGGTTTTTCCACATGACAGAAGAAAGGTCTTCATGCA
>CAMDMI010000105.1 GCA_945902135.1 Spirosoma fluviale | reverse complement strand
AGTCGAAACACCGGGATTGAATGTCGGTTATATCTCCGAAGAGCCAATACATAATGTCAATAAAATGGCTGAACTGGGTGAAAAAGGTTCCACCATCAGTTTTCTTTTTTCCCTTCCAGCCTCCTTCAGTGTAATACCTTTCATCGCGATTCCAGAAGCAATTGATTTGTACATGAAATATTTCGCCAAGGCGTTTGCTTGTAATTATTTCCTTCAACCAGACTGACGGCGGGGAATATCGGTTCTGCATCACACAAAAAACCAGCTTGCCCGCTTGCATTGATTTGTAAATCACATCCTCACAATCCGCTTTGCTAAGAGCCATTGGTTTTTCTACCAAAACATTGAAACCGGAATTCAAGGCTTCAATTGCCTGGGGTGCATGGAGATTGTTCGGAGTGCAAATGCTTACTAAATCTGGTCTTAAGCCTGCATTCTGCATTTCCTGAAGGCTTGAAAAAAATGGAACCTGAAAAGTGTCTTTGATTTCAGATTCTAATTTCAAGTTGGAATCAACCATTGCAAGAAGCTCGGCTTCGGGGTTTTGCAAAACCATTGCTGCATGGCGCTTGCCTATGTGACCGCAACCGATAATTGCAAAGCGAATTTTTTCAGGCATCTGTGTTTATGGTCTCGAGGCAAATATGCAGTATTTATTCACCCATTAAAGGAAAAAACCGATTCGCCATATTAGTGGTGATGGGTAAGGGGATAAATTTTCCGCATAATTCAGGTTGTATAGCAAGGAAGCCTGAAGGCCGCCTCTTTTTCCAAATGGCATAATATAACTGGCACCAAGCAGTGGATTTACTGTCCAAGTCTTATTCCCTTCAAGGCTGTTTTCGTCCGGGACATTCACAATGTCAATTTCAGCATTGGCAAAAAAAGTGTCAAACATGCGGTAACGGGCAAAGGCAGAAGCCCCATAGCGTTCGTATTTATATTTAATTCCATAAATGGTTTGACCGTAGGCATTATAGATGATGCCCAATCCACCGACGAGCCGCTCATTTATTTGAACGCCTAGATTTGGGGAAATATCCAAATACCATGGATTTCCAAAATCGAGGGCCAGACTTCCGCCGGGAACAAGTTTGCTGGCAAATGAATGATCTTCTTCTTTGGCTTCAGTTGAGTTGTTTTTCTCTGTTCGGGTTGAATCCCGCACATATTGGGACATACCGCTAAAGGTAGTTCCGTAAAAAAATGCAAATACCAATAATGTCTTGATAGGTAAACCAATAATGTATTTGCCTGAACTTTTCATGCCGGGTTGGTGTTTTAAAAGGCCGAATTTCATAGTTTTTATTAAAATACAAGATGGATTGCCTGCAATTTATCCTTCCTTCAAACTCTGATTGCTTTTCTGATTAACTTCGCCGTCCGAAAAAACAGTACCAAAACAGTCTTAATACCAATCCTGAGAGATGGCAGAAGTCATAAAAATGCCCAAGATGAGCGACACCATGACAGAAGGTGTGATCGCTTCCTGGCACAAAAAAGTAGGCGACTTAGTAAAAGCCGGTGATGTTCTCGCTGACGTTGAGACAGACAAGGCAACGATGGAGCTCGAGAATTATGAAACCGGAACCCTGCTTTACATTGGTGTAAAGCAAGGCGAATCTGTACCTGTAGACTCCGTGATTGCAATCATTGGAAGTGCGGGGGAGAACATTGATAAATTAATTTCAGGAAATTCAGGCGGAAGCCAAGCCGAGGAAAAGCCACTTGCAGTCAAGATTTCAGAATCGGTTTCTATTCCTGCTCCTGCTGTTGTTCCAGCAAACATCAAGGCAACTGTAATCCGGATGCCGAAGATGAGCGATACCATGACAGAGGGAACCATCGTTGCCTGGCATAGAAAAGTAGGCGATAAGTTAAAATCAGGAGACCTTCTGGCAGAAGTTGAAACCGACAAGGCCACGATGGAACTTGAAAGTTATGAAACTGGTACATTGTTGTATGTAGGTCTGAAGGAAGGGGAGGCCGTACAGGTTGATGCCATCATTGCCATCATCGGCGAAGCTGGTACAGATTATACGCCGCTTCTTTCCAATGTGGCCGTTGCTGCAAATCCGGAAATTCCGGCCACCGCAAATGCGGCTGCTCCATCTATGGCTTCAGCTCCGCAATTGGCAGCAGCTTCCAAAGATGATTCCGGCAGATTGAAGGTTTCTCCACTCGCAAGGCAGCTTGCCCGCGAAAAGGGGATTGACCTTAATAGTCTTATTGGAACAGGAGAAAATGGCAGAATTGTAAAAAGTGATGTAGAATCTGCAGGTATCTCAGTTACTAAAGCGCCTGTTTTTGCGGCTTCAGCTCCGGCAAAAGCTGTGAGCGGTGGCTTAGCTGAATCCTTCGAAGATGTTCCACTTAGCCAGATGCGCAAAACAATTGCGCGCCGTCTTTCTGAAAGTTTGTACACTGCGCCACATTTCTATCTCACGATGGAAATCAACATGGACAAAGCCATCGAAGCCCGTAAAAGCATCATTGAATTTACCGGAAGTAAAATTTCCTTTAATGATATGGTCATCAAGGCGGTTGCTGCGGCTCTGCGTCTACATCCAAAAGTAAATTCTAGCTGGCTGGGTGACAGAATTCGATACAATCACCACATTCACATTGGTGTGGCTGTGGCGGTAGATGAAGGATTGCTGGTTCCTGTTCTCAGGTTTGCGGATTCTAAGTCGCTTTCCTCAATTTCTGCAGAGGTGAAGGATCTTGGTGGCAAGGCCAAAAACAAGCAGCTTCAACCTTCCGACTGGGAGGGAAGTACATTCACAATTAGTAATCTGGGGATGTTTGGCATAGATGAATTTACTGCCATCATCAATCCGCCCGATGCCTGCATTCTTGCCGTAGGAGGAATTAAGGAAACTGTAATTGTAAAAAATGGACAGTTTATGGCATCCAATATTATGAAGGTAACCTTGAGTTGCGACCACCGTGTGGTGGATGGCGCGATTGGTTCTGCTTTCCTGCAAACATTAAAAGGATTGCTTGAAGATCCAGTGAGGATTTTGGCATAAAGTTTTTACCAATTCTAAATGGATTGGGCATAAAAAAACCGGCACTAGGCCGGTTTTTTTATGCTTTTGCAAATTCCTTATTTGTAACCGATGGCGAAAGCCACACAAGGATTTGGGTTTTTTACATCCTGTGAAGGAACCCTAAATTCAATTGTAAAGTCTCCGCTTTTCTGGGCGATAAAATCGTAATGTGTTACGCTCTTGTCGCTTTTGTTGGAGAAAATCAGGTTGCGGTCAGTGTCGTAGATGTTGAATTCTACAACATCTGAAAATCCCTGGCACAGGCTAAGAACCCGGTAGTGTTCTTGAGAATAAACAGAGAATGCGGCTTCAATCAAACTCTTTTTGTTGCCAAAAGCTGAAAGAGGTTTGAATGCTGCAGATTCAAAGATGAAGGTTCCAAGTCCTTCTTTGGTAAGTTTCTTTATCGACCTGTCACTGCACTGAGAATAAGCAGTCTGACTTAGCGCGGCTATAGCAAAGGCGATTGTTAAAAGTAATTTTTTCATGGAATCTTTCGGTTTAATATTTAAACTTCATTAATTGTCGTTAACCACACTGTTTCTAAGCTTTTCAACCTTTTCAACAAGTTTCTTAAACTCCTCTTCGTGGGCAATTGTGTTCTCCGAATTAAGTGCGTCTAAGCTTGTTTTGATATCAGTGAGGCTGGCAATCAGGGAAGCAAATTCTTCTTTGTCTTTGTAAGCATCCAAAAGAGTAATCAATTTGCCCAAAGAGTGGTTTTGATCCAGAAGTTTGCTTAAAATATCTTGGTTTCGTTTGTTCTTCAGAATTTGAGTAGCAATGTAGGAACTCTCGATCCATGCACCTGCAAACGAAAGATATGCGATATCAAGTCTGGCAGTTTGCTTGAGAAGAAAATCAGATTCCATGGACATTAAAGCCATTAGGGTTACCAATGAATCTGTATTTCCAATGTTCTTTTCAAACCGTGGTACAAGATTGGTTCCTTCAAAAATGCTGGTTAGGTTCAAACCATCTGTCATGGTTTTTACGGCCTTGAAGAAGGAAATTGCTTCCTGACTCTGATTGTTGAAAGTGCAATAAGATAAGTCTGTGGTGTAAACTCCAAGATTTACCGACTTGCTGTAAGGCGACATATACTTTGCAGCATTACCTGGTGAATTGGTCATTCCTGGGATGTATTTTAATCCCGCACGCTGAAAAATTTTGGCAATGTGGATTGGCGAAGGAAGGCTTTGAACAAAGTCCTGAACCTGGGCGTCGGTTTCCAGATTTCCGGCTGCTAAGGTATCCATAGCTGTAGTATCTGCAGCTCCGTTTTCCTTGTCAGATTTCTGGTTACAGCCGAAAGCAACAGTCAGCATAATGGCTGCAGCGGCAAATCGAGTTTTGATCATCATAAGTTACAATCTGAATAGTGTAAAAATATTAAGAGACTTAAACCTGTTTGATTTGACAATGCATACCATTCAGGTTCGGCAAATGTAAAAGCAATTTGCATACTTAAATCCATGGGGTTTAAAGGCTGTATTCGGATTGATGTAATAAATGAGTGCGTTTGATTCCAAATCTTATCACATGTGATGTGTTTGAATCATCTACAATTTGTAAATATGCAGTCTGAATAAGCCAGTAGGGGGTACCTGTGATCGGGTCTAAATCTGTCTTTTTCAGAGGATTATATTATTTTACCATTTAAAAACATTCGAAATTATGTCAGAAAGTCCACATCAGCGAATCAGTCACGAAGAAGAAGAAAAAATTAAGCGCGCTTTCAAAAATAAAGATTGGAATGAGATTAAGATAGAAGATTCATGGGTAATTTTCAGAGTAATGTCTGAATTCGTGAAGGGTTTTGATACTTTAAGCAAGATTGGCCCTTGTGTTTCTATTTTTGGTTCTGCCCGCACAAAGGCCGACAACCCATATTACCTGGTGGCCGAGGAAATTGCCGCCAAACTTGTAAAGCATGGATATGGCGTGATTACCGGTGGCGGACCTGGAATTATGGAAGCTGGAAATAAAGGCGCCTTTGAAGCAGGTGGTAAATCCGTTGGTTTAAACATTGAACTTCCATTTGAGCAATTCAACAACATTTATATTGACAAAGACAAGTCGATCAATTTTGATTATTTTTTTGTGAGGAAGGTGATGTTTATAAAGTATGCGCAAGGATTTGTGGTGATGCCTGGTGGAATGGGTACGCTCGATGAATTGTTTGAGGCCTTGACGCTTATTCAAACCAAAAAAATCGGACGATTCCCCATCGTTTTGGTTGGAACTTCGTATTGGCAGGGGCTTATGAGCTGGATTCGCGAGGTGATGCTTGGAAAAGAAAATAACATCAATGCAGAAGATTTGGATTTGGTCAATATCGTAGAAACCGCAGACGAAGCGGTGAAAGTGATTGACGATTTTTATTCCAAGTATCTACTGCAACCAAATTTTTAAACTTAGTTATGGGAAGAATCCGGATCCTTCCAGTTGGTTTTTTTCTGTCTGCTTTGGCTTTCCTGTTTTCTTTACAGGCTTGCAAGCAGGCGGAGAAGGCAGGAGAAGTATGGATTCCGGAGGTTTTGACTTTTGCCGGCGACACAGTTCCCATTTCAGATCCAGACATAAAGGAGCGACTGGAGCGGGAATTGTTAATCAACCGTTACTGGCACGCAAGTACCGCCCAGTGGATCATGCGTTCAGGTCGATGGTTCCCTTTATTCGATAGCCTGCTTCAAAAAAATGGGGTTCCTGCTGATTTCAAATATCTGGTGGCCATTGAAAGCGGATTTGACAATGTAGTTTCGAACAAGGGCGCAACTGGATTCTGGCAACTTATGGAGCCAACGGCCAGGGAATTTGGACTTCAGATCGATTCAGAAATTGATGAAAGACTGGATCCTGAGAGATCAACCCTGGCAGCTTGCAAACTTTTACTCCGAGGAAGAAAGGAATTTGGGAAATGGCCAGAAACTGCAGTATCCTATAACATTGGTGTAAATGGTTTGCGCTCGGTAATGGAAGCGCAATACACCGATTCTTTCTACGATTTGTTGATTAACCAGGAGTCGGGCAGATATTTTTTCAGAATTTTGGCCGCCAAACTCATTCTCGAAAATCCTGAGCGGTATGGTTTTGAAAATCTCAAGCCTGCAAAAGCTTATACATGGAAGGAGGCAGAAATTTCAGATAGCATTCCTGATTTGGCCTGGTGGTGCAGGAAGAATGGTTTCACTTATAAGTGTTTTCGTTTATTGAACCCTTGGATCAGGACCAGCGCCATTCATTTGCCAAATGGCCGTAATACACTGAAAGTGAAAATGCCCCTTGATTGCAAGCAGTTTACCGGCATGGAGATTCCACCAATTCCAGCTTTGGATTCTGCTGCTTTGAAAAACAGACATACGGAGGAAAATCTGGTCGGTAAAAAAGATATGGCCGGATTTGGGGCAGCCGTTTCCGGAAAATCAACTGGTACTTCAGATCAGCTCAAATTTCATGAAATTGCCAGGGGCGAAAGCTTGAGTTTGATTTCCATTCGATATGGTATCAATCTGTCGGTCCTCTTCAGGCTAAACCCTGAACTCAAAGGCAGAGCCGACAAGGTTCATGAAGGCATGAAAATTCGAATCAAAGAGGATTAATTTCCTAGCAATTTCAGGAATTCAAGGGTATTTACTCCATCGGCGTAATCGGCAACTCCGGGTTTTTGCGCCGTCCCAAATGGAAGACTTCCTGGAAATTGACCTTCATGAGACACCATGCACTGAATTTCGTTCAGGTGTGAATCCACTATTGTTTTAGCGTCTTCAAGATTGCTGTAAACCTCAAAATTGAGGACGCCCGGCGGGGAAAATAACCGCTTGTTTTCCCGTACCACGAGAATGTCGTTTTCGAGAAACGGGTCGCCGTTCATCAGAAAAATAGCCTTGTGGTAAATCGCATTATTTTGAAATCGGTGGTGATTTGTAAGGTGTCGGTATTTTTCAAGGGCAGAAAAAAATGGTCCGAAATCGTAATCTTCAGGGATAAGAATTTTTGTAATGCTTCGGCAGCCCATGCCAAAATACTGCATGATGTCATCGCAGAGGGGAATAAGTTCCTCGTGTGATTCAAATCCATAAATAAAGCCAAGAGAAGATTTTGCGCCTCGAATTATCCGTGGGATTTCTTTAAAATAATATTCGAAATGTGTAGCCGTGGCATTGCTTCCGGTTGCTATGAGGGCATCAATTCCTTTCATTCGATCCACTTTCTGGAAATAGTCTTTGGCTTCAGGAAACTCAGAGCAAAGCAGGTTCATTAGAAATTCGGGCAATTCTGTATCCTGAGTAGATGGTTTATAAAGGCATCGATGGCCTGTTGCAAAAATCGTCATGATGTCGTGCCAGCCCACAAGCGGGAGGTTCCCGGCCATGATGAGGCCAATATTCCGCGGGTGTTCGTTTTGCCAATGATTCAACCAAGATGTTAAAACATTTTTATTCATCCAGGAAGAAATTCCCGAGATGGCAAGCCGGCAGAATTCGAGGGTAAAAAAAGGATTTTGATGTCCGGCTCTGATGATTACATCCTCAATTTCGGGATGGTTCTCAAGATTGCTGCCAAGCCAGTCAAGTGCATTGATTCGTTCTTCCAGATTCATTCGGCAAAGGTAAGAAAGCCATTGACCTGCCATTATCTGGTTTTGTATTGAAAACAGTTTTTACATTAGATTGCGCCCCATGAAGTACCAGGTCAATTGCAAGGGCAATAGCTTTCAAATGGAGGAAAAAATCGGAGTAGCTTTCCGTGAAGGGCTTGAAATAAAGTCTGAGGTTCATTCTGCCAGCCGCGACTGTTTGTTGCTTGGAATCAATAATCAACTTCACAGCATTCAGGCCATGTCCTGGTCGGAAGATGGAAAAACACTTCAGGCCAGAATAAATGGCAAATCTGCCAGTATAACACTGAAATCAGAAACCGACCTTCTGCTTGAAAAGATGGGAATTGGTGGAACAGCCGGTGCAGGATCAGGAAAAGTAAAGGCCCCCATGCCCGGTCTAATTGTAAAAGTTCTGGTAAAGCCTGGTGATTTGGTAGAAAAAGGTCAGGTCCTATTAAATTTTGAAGCCATGAAAATGGAAAACCAGTTGAAATCACCCGTTGCCGGAGTGGTTAAGGAAATCAAGGTTTCTCTAGGCGATAAAATTGAAAAGGGTCAGTACCTGGCCGAAATTGGCTGATTAGCTGCCAGACTCCTTCATTCTGATTCCAATCGATTGAATGCCTTGCAGGGTATCGGTTCTAAGATAGTGGCGGATTGAAATTCGGTACATCCCGGTATCTTTCAGAATTACATTCTTCAGAAAATAAGCATCCAGGAAAAGTCTCTCCCTGCATCCTCTGCCGTATGGCTTTCCTGTTTTGGGTTCAAACAAGAAAAGATTGTCGGTTGAACAAATGAGGGTGTCGCCTTTCGGTCCCTCAAGACAGTAATTCAGCCAGATATTTTCCCAGGCAAATTCGGGATTCATTTGGACCTGATAAAGGAAATCGGTCTGAAAATTCGCGGTTTTGGTCCTAAATTCGAAATCAAGTGGCTTGGTTGCGGCCCATTTTTCCTGATTTATTGCAACAATCCTGATTTCACTTTTTTCCCTTTGGCAGGAGAATAAAATGCTGAAAATCAGGAAAATAAATAATATTTTTTTCATTTTTTAGCCAAACACTTTGTGACTTGCGGGGCCAAATTTCAAAAGGTTCAGCCGCAAAAGGCGAATTATTCAAAATAATTTGTTGAAAAAAGGCTGAATTCCCGAAATTGCGCTCTGTTTCTACCAAATTATTTATTTACGGTTCAAGATGAAAAAAACTTTATTCTG
>CAMDMI010000104.1 GCA_945902135.1 Spirosoma fluviale | reverse complement strand
TGGCTATTCCTTGTGAAATATGCAGGCAACAAGGTCCGGAAACAATTTTCTTCCCAATGGCCACTGATTTTTTACACCTGGCTTTCGGGTATGATGCTGCTTTTTTGGTTTAGCAATGCGCCAGACCCACGGTTTGGCATTGCCGTTCTGGGAAGTGGCTTCTCTTATTTTACTGCGAGCATTCTATTTGTAGCCGAATCCAGATTTGGATTGATGATAAGAAACTCCATTCTGCATCTTACCCTTATTTGCCTCGCATTGGCAGGCCTTTTTCTTTATAGAGATATTCGGTCAGTTAGAGCTTATTATATTACCCCTGCATCCTACCACAAGCCGGAATTAGATCAATACAAACTTCAGGATGGAGTCTCTGCGTTCACACCAGAAATCAAACAAACAAATTGGTACCTTGATGGTGATATGTGCTGGGATTCGCCTTTGCCCTGCTCACCAAGTCCAATGCCCAATCTTCAACTGAGGGGGCAAACAATTTCCGAAGGATTCAGAACAGGTTCAGCGCACAAATAAGCCATCGTACATGCGCAACAATTCCTTTTCCTCTTCCTGCCAGTTCCAGACCAATGCCGCTTTGGCCGTTTCCTCAATATGATGAAGCCTGTTTTCTGTAATGGCCATATAGTCCAGAGCGGAGTTCAAATCCTTCGGATTTAGATTGCATGTAATGCCAACCTGGAATTCTTTCATCAGGATTTCATATTCAGGAAAAGCAATACATACCTGCGGAATTCCTGCTTGCACATAATCAAAAAACTTATTGGCAAGAGAATAACGATATGAAAGGCCTTCGTCTGTGAGCAGGTTAAATCCGACTCGGGCTTTTTTCAAAATAACCGCCGCCATTTCGGGAGAAACTTTCCCTGGCAAAAAAACCCGGTCATCGAGACCCAGCTCATTCACCAATTTTCTGACTGCAGGCATCCGGTCTCCATCTCCCAGCACGACAAGGCTTTCGGTCCTATTGACAAGGATGGGCAACAATTCCTCAAGTCCCCGGCCCATGTTTACAGCGCCAAGAAAAACAAGAAAATCCGACTTAGGAATGCCATCCGGATAAGGGATTTCATTTTGCCCAAGGCGTCTTTTTGAAATATTTCTGATCAGATGAAAATCAACATGATAAACCTTTCTAAACTCCTCCACTAGGCTGGCACTCACGGTGTAATTCAGGTTGCAGGAAGGCAAAAACAATTTGGCTACCTGATGCCAGATCCAGCGGGTTAAAGGTCTTGAAGCGACTTCTGGCACTTCGGCCATGTACTCATGTGAATCCTGAATTAATCGACAGCCCCGAAGCCTGGAAGCGAGCCAGCAGGCCGGAAGCGTATCCAGATCTACGCTACAAATGGCATCATACTTCCTGAAAATCAACCAAAAGAAAATTCGGAAATTAAGTTCTAGATAAGCAAGCTTTCCTTTTTGAAACCACATTGCCAGATGCTCATCCTGCCTTGTCTTTTCCGATGTTCCTTTTGAGAACAATCGGCCCAATAAATCAATCGCATATCCATTAGAGCGAAGAGAACTTGAAATCCGCTGAAGCCGCTGGTCGTACAACAGATCTGAATTTGCGACAATGAGGATGCTGGCTTTTACCATTTCAATATAAAATTCTCCTTGCTTGACATCGGTCGGAAAAATACAATTCCAAGTCCGTATAAATCTAGACTCACAGATACAGCAGGATCAGAAATAATTTCCTTCCAGGCTCTGGCCATTTCTGAGGACCAGTAAATGTCATCAAAAACCAGACAGCCCTGTCCTTTCATAGAATCCCGCAGTAGATAGAAATTTTCCATTGTCGGGGCATATCTGTGGTTTGCATCAATCAGGACAAAATCAGGCGGGGATTCAACTTGCGCCAGGTATTTTGGTAAATTGTTTTCAATCTTTCCTTCCACAAGGTGGATGTTGTCCAAACCAAGCGCATCCCAAAGTTTTCTGGCTCTATCTGCCAGTGGCAAAGCTGCTTCAAATGTATGCACTTTACATAAGGTGGCGCTGGCCAAATAGGCTGTTGTAAGTCCTAGGCAAGTGCCCAGTTCCAGAACAGACTCCGGCTTAAGCCATCGGCAAAGTTTAAACACCAATGAGGATTTCGAAAATGGCATCAGGCTTCCGGAAGCAATTGCAGAAATGCGCTTGTCCACCCAGCCTTTTTCTGCTCCAGCGTCTTCAAAGCGCACCTTTGATTGGTCAAGTAAAAAATCATGCCGGGCCATTTCCAGTTTTTCAAAAACATTGAAATGGTAGGGATAATTCAGAACCTCGGAATAAAAACTAAAAACAAAAGGCGAGTGAATGGAATCCGGGCCAGAAGCCTTCCATTGATACTGGATGTAGGTTCCAATTCGAAATAACAGCCCGGAATTCGCTGGCATTTTATCAATCATCAGGAATGCAAAGCAAGGGAATTTCAAACGGCAATTGAAAATCCCGAAGAAAAACAGGGAAATCTAAGGATAAAAAAAATCCCCGAAGCCGGGGATTTGAAATCAAAAAACAAAAATCAATTGAGTGAATTCCAATTGGCCGGAGCCAGAGGCTTTTTAATACTGGCGGTGATGTCTTCTACATCAAATTTCCAAGTGATGTTGCTTGGAGGAATGCTTGAATTGGTTTCCTTTTTTTCCGGCATTCCAATTACAAAATGACTTTCCTGTCCTGTAATCTCTTCAAATTTGGTATTAAACTCGTTGGAATAGTAGCTAATTATTTCCCTTAGACGAACCTCCAGTTCTGGACAAAGTTCACCTTTTGAAAAGTACTCCATTTTGGCAGGATCAGATTTTTCAAGCGTTACAACCAAATCGTCAAGCCAAACCTGAAGCATTCCACTGGTAAGGTTGTAGCTTTTTTGAATGGACGCAAGGTCTGTTTCCGAAATATCAGTCCTATCCTTTACAGAAGCGGCCTTATTTTCGAGATCAACTTTTAAAACCTTATACTTGGAAATCCATTGATTGCCCAAAACCGTTTTAATATTTTCCTTGCTTTGACCCTTACCAATTACTGGCAGAATTGAAATGAGAAGAAAAGCGAAAAAGAATGGCGTGAACTTTTTGAGCATTTTTTTGGTTACTTTGGATTGCAATTCGGATTCAATTCTGAGTTTAAAATTTGAAAAATCCAAGTAAAAGGCCTCAAAAAGCTTTTTTTATTAAAATAATGCAATTTAATTCATTAGTGAATCCAAGCTCGAATCAGCAAAACACATTTCAGCATTTAGTACGACGGGCATATATTATTTGGGCGGGCTTTTGGTGGCTATTCGGATTTTTATTACTGCTACCTTTCTTTACGGTTTGTATTTTAGTTCCAATCACGAGACCTGCCATGCAGGTTTTAAACACAATTTGGTGCTGGCTTTTTTTCCCAATGGCTTTTCTGAAAGTACGAACAGTTGGAAAAAATAATTTCCCAAAAGAAAGCTGCATTTACATATCCAATCACGGTTCATTTCTGGATATCCCATTGCTAACTTATGTATTGCCCGGCTTTCCAGCATTCATGGGAAAATCCTCGCTTGGTAAAATCCCGGTCTTCGGGTTTATGTTTCGAAATTTACACATTGTAGTGGACAGACATTCCACAAGGGGAAGAGCGAAAGCGATGAAGGATACGCTTCAAATGCTGAAAGCAGGGAGAAGTGTCGTTATTTTTGCTGAAGGCGGAATTCACCATTCCATTCAACCTGGACTTGCTCCTTTCAAAGACGGGGCATTTTCAATGGCCATTCAAACCGGTCTTCCAATTGTGCCCATCACCATTTGCCACAATTGGTTTATTCTTCCGGATGATGGCAACTGGCTACCACGAAACGGATTGTGTAAAACAGTTGTCCACGAAGCAATTCCTACCCAAAATCTCAGCGAAAACGACATTCCTGCTTTGAAAGAAAAATGCCATGACATTATACGCGTGACTTTGATTCGAGAAAATGAACATGGAAATTCAAAGTACCGAACAGGTCGTATTTTAGCGCAGGTCTGAAACCTACCTTGAGACCATCTTACTCAAAATTGAAGAAATCTGGTTTAAAACTAAAAAACGGAATCTTTACATTTGGCCCAAGTAGGAATCAGAAGAGTCCATGTTTGTCAGGAAATTGCCAATATTCAAAAAAAGGCATGAAATGCATAAAGGGGCTTTTCAAATTCTTCGAACTAAAAAAAAACAAACTAAACTAATAAAATTATGAGTGATTCAAATGAGGTGCTTCAGGCGCTAAACAATGAAAAAAAGTGGGTATTTCCAGAACAAAATCTGGCTGAAATCCCATCTGAGGTTCTTGAAACTCAAAACCTTTCTCCTGTATTGGCAGGCATGCTGTTTAGGCGTGGATTGAAAAATCTCCATGACTTAAAATCATTTTTCAGACCTGGCCTGGAAATGCTTCATGACCCCTTCCTTATGAAGGACATGGACCTTGCGGTAAAGCGAATTACCAAGGCACTGGAGGATGGAGAAAAAATTATGGTTTTAGGGGATTATGATGTGGATGGCACAACTGCAACAGCGCTGGTTTTTAGAATTTTATCCGCCCATTCGCCGAATATATCTTACTATATACCAGACCGTTATAAAGAAGGATATGGGATTTCGTTCGCCGGAATTGACCATGCCGCCAGCATCGGAGCAAGTTTGATTATCGCCCTTGATTGTGGCGTAAAGGCCTTGGATAAGGTTGCATACGCAAAGGACAAAAATATTGGATTTATCATTTGCGACCACCATTTACCCGGACCTGAACTACCCCAAGCCGATGCAATTCTTGACCCGAAACGGGCCGATTGTTCCTACCCTTTTAAAGAACTTTCCGGCTGCGGCGTTGGCTTTAAATTGATGCAGGCACTAAGCAGTAGCCTTGGCTGGGATGAAAATTTTCTGATGGAAAGTCTTGATCTGGTGGCTGTCAGCATTGCATCAGACATTGTGCCAGTAAGCGGTGAAAACAGGGTTCTTCTGCATGCAGGACTTGAGAAAATAAATAGCGCTGCTTCTCCAGGTTTGCAGGCTTTGATGGACATTGCCGGATTGAAACGAGAAGGAAATGGCCTATACAACTTAAAAGTAGAACGACTCGTTTTTGGAATTGGCCCCAGAATAAATGCTGCAGGAAGAATTGGGCATGGTACTGGAGCTGTCAAACTTCTTCTCGCTAAAAATGAAGAAGAAGCCAATGAATTTGCCAAGGCAATTGATACTCAAAATACTGAAAGAAAGGAGCTTGACCGGAATATTACACTGGAAGCCCTAGAACTGATTGATAGTTCCGAAGAATCCAGAAACGCGTTTTCAACTGTCCTTTTTAAAGATACCTGGCATAAAGGTGTTATTGGAATTGTTGCTTCCCGTTGCATAGAAAAATTCCATCGGCCCACCGTTATCCTTACCCTATCGGATGGAAAACTGGTAGGCTCCGCCCGATCTATTCATGGCTTTGATTTGTACACAGCAATCGATGCATGCAGTGAGCACCTGATACAATTTGGTGGTCATTATCATGCGGCAGGACTTACCATGCTGCCAGAAAAACTGGATTCTTTCCGGCTTGCATTTGAACAACAAGTTAGAAGCCGAATGAGCCGCGAAGACCTTCAACCAAGATTGGAAGTGGATGCTTTGATGGAGCCTTCCGATTTAAACGGGACATTTTTTCGCTGGGTGGATAGAATAGGTCCATTTGGCCCTGGCAATATGAACCCAATGTTTGTAATGAAAGGTGTGCGCAACAGCGGACAAAGCCGATTACTCGACAACAAATCTGGCGGTCCGGGCCATATTAAATTCAGCATTACCCACGAAAGTCTGCAGCACGAAGGACAGAATTATGTTTTAGAAGGAATCGGTTTCAGCATGGGCGAATCCTGGCATTTACTGGAGTCTGGCAGCAAATTCGATCTGGCCTTTCATTTGGAGGAAAACAATTTCAGAGATAAAAAAAGCATTCAACTTGCCGTGAAGGAAATCCGAGCTTCAGAATCCTGATTTCTGTGAAAGGATAATTTGCATAATCCGACTTACATTTGACCCATGGAGACTCTGGTTTTCATCCTGATTGTCGCAAGTGGCAACGCCATTTTGCCCATTTTTCTACCTTGGTGGATCATGGTTCCATTTAACCTTCTCGCAGTTATGCCATTCAGAATTTCTGCCAAGTCGGCATTCTGGTTTGGCGGTTTTGCAACAGGCCTGGTATGGCTTTTAGGAAGTTTTTTGCTCAGTAGCGCAAACCAACATATTTTGGCAGGAAGAATCACCAAAGTTTTAGGATTCGAACACATGGCGGTCCTTTTTCTGGCAGAATTCCTATTACCTTTCCTGCTCGGCGGAATCGCCTGTATGACAGGAATATCATTTAAGAAATTCAAGCAATCAAATGGATAAAAATCAAGGACTCGAACCGGAAGTAATCCGGAATTTTCGTGAAGAATTAACGGCATCCGGGAAATCATTTCGCTACATCGAAGAGGACGAAGTCTCTACTGACATGGCGGAATTTATGTTCATCGGCATGCACAAAGGCAAAGAAGTAATCTTCGATTGCCTTCTTGGAACACTTCGACTGGCTTATGAATCAAATCTCCATGAATTGGCAGAAGCCAAAACCAAGGAAAAATACCCGGAGTACAAGGGATTTGAATTTGAAGTGGATGATAACGGAAACGCAATTTCAGATGGTGAAGAATCTGAAGAAGTAGAAGAATATAAGGCCTATGCCATGTTCGAAATTGAGGAAGCCGGTCTGGCAAATGTGGCCGAATCAGTTTCGCCGGATGAAAGTTTTGAGTTCGGCATTGGCATGGAGGCTTATTTGAATGTAGCTGAAATTACCGAAGAAACCATTGACCAATTCATTCTGGATTTCAACAACGGCAACCTGAAACTAGATCCGGTTCAATATTCTTTCGAATCAGAGGACGACGAACTTGATTAAAACACAAAAACCTGCCAATGGCAGGATTTTGTAAATAATTCAGAACTCAAAACAAATAAAAACAAACACCTGCCTCCCAACGGAAACTCCAATGGGTGGTTTCGGTGCAAGAGAAAAAAAATGGAAAATATTTTTCCGGAAGGCATCGACCTTGAAGTTCTAAATAAAATGACCCTCGGCAACATGGGTGAAAACCTGGGGATTCGCTTTACTGAAATCGGACACGGTCACCTTTCGGCGAGTATGCCGGTTGATAGTCGTACTAAACAACCTTATGGACTTTTGCATGGCGGCGCCTCAGTTGCACTGGCAGAAACGCTGGCCTCAGTGGCTGCAAACCTAGTGCTTAAGCCTGAAGACAATGCCTACGCAGTGGGTCTGGAAATCAATGCAAACCATATAAAATCCGTCACCGGCGGATTGGTAATTGGCACTTGCAAAGCACTTCAGCTTGGTAAAAAAATCTCAGTTTGGGAAGTCCGAATCTGCAATGAAGCTGGCACCCTTGTTTGTATTAGTCGAATGACAGCCGCAATCCTCAACAGGAAATCTGCCTAAATATGAGCACGCCGGATTCGGCCTATTTCCAAAAAAAGCTAAGCGTCTTGCGCGAAAGGCCAGATTCATTTCTTGAGCTGGCGCTTGAACTTTTCACATTTCAATCCAGAAAAAACCCCGTTTATGCGGAGTATTTAAAGCTCACTGGACTGAATACCATCAAGCCAACAGAATTGCGGGAAATTCCTTTTCTGCCTATCGGCTTTTTTAAAACCCACAAAATCATTTGCTCGGGTTTCGAAACAGAATTTGCATTCACAAGTAGTGGAACCGGAGGTCAGTCGAGCAAACACTTTATTTACGACCCTGATTTTTACGATGAAAACAGCCTGTATATTTTTGAAAGGCAGGTTGGGGAACTAAAAAACCATGAAATCATTGCCCCATTACCTGGGTATGAAGAAAACCCTGGTTCAAGTTTAATTCGAATGGTGCGGGCACTTGCAAAGGCTTCAGATGCTGAAGCAAGTTTTTCAGGACTTGATTTTCAATCTTTTCTCAAGGCCCTAAGTGATTGCAGAAGCAGGCATAAACAGCCATTGATTTTTGGCGTAAGTCATGCCCTTCTGCAACTGATTGAATCAGGCTTGAATCCAGACCTCAGTGATTGTGTGATTTTGGAAACTGGTGGAATGAAGGGACTCAGAAAGGAAATGGGAAAATTTGAACTATTGCAAATTCTTCAGGCTGGGCTAAAACCTAAAATTCTGATTTCAGAATTTGGCATGTGTGAGCTTATGTCGCAGGCCTATGGATTTCCCGAAAAGTATCAATCTGGCTATTCATTAAAAGCCCTGATCCGAAATCCCGAAGCTCCACTTGAAAAATCAAGCCAAACAGGACGAGGCGCACTCAATTTTATTGATCTAGCAAATTATGGAAGCTGCTGCTTTATCGCTTCGGAAGACCTTGGTGAAGTAGCAGCGGACGGCAGCTTTCAAGTTTTTGGAAGGCTTGATCAGGCTGAAATTCGTGGCTGCAACCTTTTATTTGCCTGACAACAGCCAAGATTATTTTTCAATTTTTCCAATCAAGCACTTTGGCTTATCCTTGCCTTAGGAAATGTCGAAGTCAATTCCATTAATTCCATCATCCAGAAATGAAAAAAGCATATGTATTCCCCGGACAGGGGGCGCAAGTCCCGGGAATGGGTAAAGACCTTTTCGAACAACACGATTCCATAAAAGACCTCTTTACCATTGCCAATGAAATCGTGGGTTACGACCTTCAGAAAATCATGTTTGAAGGGACGGAAGAAGAGTTAAAACAAACTAAAGTAACCCAACCCGCCATTTTTCTTCACTCTGTAGCCAAGGCAAAAAGTCTGGGTGCTGATTTTAAGCCAGACATGGTTGCAGGCCATAGCCTCGGAGAATTTTCAGCGCTTGTTGCCGCTGGTGCAATGGATTTTCGGGATGGAATGACACTCGTTTTGAAAAGAGCCCTG
>CAMDMI010000103.1 GCA_945902135.1 Spirosoma fluviale | reverse complement strand
AGAAATTAAAAAACTCGAGCCTTTGGAAGCAAAATAACTGGCTCAAAAAGATTTGAATTCCATTCAGAAGAATGGGAATCTGCTACTGATTCAGGTACAATTAACGATTCTTCGAAGTTATTTCATCGAAAAAACCCTTGAAGAACATTCTTAATTTCAGAGAGTGTTGTATTTTCGGGCCGTCATGAATAAACATCTGTTCGCTGGCCTGTTTTTTATCTTAGCTGCCAGCCTTTCACCAACGCTTCAAGCACAAATTAATCAGGGTGGAACTCCCAGAAGCGCCAAAAAAATCGTTCGCACAGATGATGTTCCAGTACTTTCCCCTGGAACCATAGACTTGGCAAAACTCCAGCAAGAGGACTTGGAAAGAAGTGCGCTTGGAAAGGAATTTGACCGCCGTTTCGGCTTTAATTTCTTTGTAGAATGGAATACTGAAAATTCTGGAAGGTGGGTGAACCTTCCAAATGGAGACAGAATCTGGCAGCTACGAATTTCCTGCCCGGAAGCTTTTTCCATTAACCTCACATTTTCAAAATACAAACTGCCCGCAGGTGCAGACCTATTTATTATTGGACAGAAAAATCGCATTGGCGCCTTCACTTCATTCAACAACCAATCGGATGAAAAACTTGGCACAGGAATTTTGGGTGGCGACGAAGTGCTTCTTGAATATTACGAACCATTTTACGCAAAAGGAAGCAGCAAACTTGAAATTGGAAGGATTACACAGGGATACCGCAATCCATTCAGTACACTGGGCTGGGGAGATTCTCAATCATGCGAAATGAATGTAAATTGTCCTGCAGGTGCACCTTGGAAAAATGAAAAACGCTCCATTGCCAAAATCATTGATGGCGGAGATTTGTGTACTGGCGCCCTGATTAACAATGTTTTGATGGATGGAAAGCCCTATTTTCTCACAGCCAACCATTGCTTCAACAACAATACTTCAACCTGGGTTTTTGCCTTCAACTGGGAAGCGCCCGGTTGCAGCACACCTTCAGTTTCTTTTCCTGAAACAGAAACCCTTTCCGGTTCCATTTTAAGGGCAAAAAATGCTTTCACCGATTTCTGCCTGCTTGAATTGAGTTCCAAACCGCCTGCATCTTACAATGTGTATTACTCTGGCTGGAGCTCGGAAGAAGTTCCATCCCAAAGTTCGACCATTATCCACCACCCTGCAGGAGACATCAAGAAAATTAGTTTTGACGAAAACCCTGTAACCAGTTCAGGTTATGGCGTTGGTTCTACCAATGACAATTCACACTGGCAAGTTGGAAACTATGAATTGGCCACCACCACTGAAGGCGGCTCTTCAGGCAGCCCAATCTACGACCAGAATCACCGGATTGTAGGTCAGTTGCATGGCGGTCCAGCTTCCTGCACAAACATTTCTTCTGATTTTTATGGCAAGGTTTCAAAGTCCTGGGAAACCGGCACCACCCCAGCCACACGCCTGCGCGATTGGCTGGATCCCAATGGTTCCGGTTTATTGGTGCTTAACGGTTTTGATCCAGCTTGTATAAAAGTCGATGTCAATCTCCCTTGGACGAAAAATCTGGACACGGTTACAAATACCCTTCCGCATTTATGGAAAATCCTGAATCCAAATGCTGATTCTGGCTTTGTATTTGTGAATGGCGGATATCCAAACATGACTGGAAAGGCATTCCGCATGGTTTCAGAAATCACAAATCCAATAGGAAGAGGTGATAGCCTGATGCTTTCTCCGCTCGGTGTTTCACGGTATAAAAACTTAAAGGTGAAGTTTCGCCATGCATACCGCAGGAAAAACAACCAGGATTCGGATACCCTCAATTTGATTGTTTCCAGAGATTGCGGATTCAGCTACAGGAAAATAGCCAGCTGGTCTGGAACTGATTTGGTTACCGACGCAAGCATCAATCCAACCGGACAATTTTCTCCGGCAGATACCGCCTTGTGGTCTTCACACATTCATCCATTAGACTCCTCTTTTAACCGTGCTGACCAATTGGTTTTTGCCTTTGGATTCAAGTCAGGAAATGCAGGAACACTTTGGCTGGATGATTTTGAAATTATGGGCGATACAGCGAAAAGTCTTCCCATTGCCCGCTTCGATGCTGATAAAACCAGCGGATGCGCAGGGCTCTCGGTCAACTTCTCTGATTCCTCTCTGAATAATCCAACAGCCTGGAACTGGACATTTGAAGGCGGTACTCCTGCAAGTTCAAGCCTGCAGAATCAAACAGTTGCGTACGCAAATCCTGGTGTTTTTAAGGTTACTTTATCTGTAACTAATGATGAAGGTCTGGATACCCTTGTAAAATCTGGCTTCATCACAATCCAAGACATCGGAACAGAAAACACCCCATTTCTTCAGAATTTTGCTAATCCAACAGCTACATTTCCAATCAACGGATATCTGCTCGTAAATCCTGACAATAATGTTACCTGGCAGGTAAGCAACAATGTAAATGCACCTGCATCTTTGGGTGGAAGTTTGTTTTTCGACAACTGGTCTAATCCGGATGTATCAGGAGAAAAAGATCTTCTGGTAATTCCTAAGATCCTGACTGCAGGCAAGAATCATTTGAAAGTTCGCTTCAAGTATGCCTACAAGTATTACCCGAATACCGGTGGCCTTGCTGCCCCAGATACACTCACAATTGGAAGAGGGGCAGATTGTGGCGGCAGTTTCATCCCATTCTGGAAAAAAGGCGGACAAGACCTTGCCACAGCGGGTTCTGCCAGTGCTTCTTATACGCCGGTAGCTGGAGATTGGAAATCCGTTTTACTCAACCTCGACAGTCTCTTAATTTACCCGGAAGTTGCCTTAGGCTTCATGAATACCTTCGGATACGGAAACAGATTGTTCATCGACGACATTAGCATCGACACATCTGATAGTTGTCCTTCAGCACCAATTGTACAGTCCAACAATGACACTTTATGCACAGGTCAAACCCTTGTTCTCAGCATGGATTCAGTTGCGAATGCAAGTTATAACTGGAGCGGCCCGGGCAATTTCAATTCTACAAACAGAACCAGCACCAGGGTTGTAAATGCCGCATCTGCAGGAACTTATCAGGCATCCGTAACAGTGAATGCTTGCACATCTGAAGCAAGTTCTGTAAGCCTTATCGTAGTAGCCCTTCCGGGTGTTCCGGTAATTACAGTTACGGGCAACACACTAACAGGACCTCCCGGCTTACAATACATGTGGATATTGAATGGCAATGATACTTTGCCCGACAATACTCAAAGCATAACCGCAACATTTTCCGGCACTTATACACTCATCGTGAGAAATGCCGCAGGTTGTTCCAGATCATCCCAGCCAAAAGTGGTGACTGTAACCGCAATCAATGGTCGGATTTCAGAAGGTAGGTTTATACTTTCCCCAAATCCTGCACAAAACAGGATTTCACTTAGCTGGAATGGCAAAAAACCAAAGACAGTTAAAATCATGAATGCCATTGGAAAATCAATCATTTCAGAAACAAGAATTCTAAGAGAAGATGTTGCCGAATTTGATTTGAATGGCCTTCCTTCCGGTCCATACTGGCTGCTGATTACATCAGAAAAATCGGTAACTTCAATGCCTTTCATAAAAGAATAATGATGAAGAATTTAAGAATTCTACTCGGAGCAGGGCTTTTACTGGCATGGCTTGCTGCCTGCGACTATGTAGACCCCAATGAGGCTTTGCCTTCTGTTGTGGTTGAGGTGCCAAGTGGAATCCTTGACACCAGCTTTCTTTCGAAGGATTCTATTCAGAAAAGCATGGCCATAGTTGAAGAATATACAGGCCATTTCTGTGGAAATTGTCCAAATGCGGCAAGGCAGGCGAAGCGACTTGATTCCATTTTCAATAAAAGGTTATTGGTATTGGCAATCCATGCCGGTTACTTTTCTGAGCCCCAGACCAATGCCGATGGGTCTTTTAGCACTGACTTCCGGTCGGAGGCAGGAAACAACCTCGATACCAAATTTAAAGTGAGTGAAACCATTCCAAAAGGTCTGGTAAACAGAGGTCGTTTTGGTGGAAGTAATACCGCCCTTCTGGCCAGTTCTTCTTGGGAAGGAAAAATAACAGAACTGCTGGCCAAGCCCGATCCGGAATTCACCTTGTATCTGAATGCATTTTACAACGACAGCGCAAAACAGTTTTATGCCCGCACCCATGTGAAGATGAGGTCAAGCTTTAGCCTGCCGCTAAAAATGGAAGTTTATTTGGTAGAAGACAGCATCACCAACTGGCAACTGGATTATGCCAAACAACCGCAACGAAATCCCAATTATCTGCACCAACACATGCTTCGTGATGGATTTACACCCATTGGTGGAAGTGAATCTCCCGGAATCGCCCCCTACCCTGCTGAGAAAATTTCAGCAGGCAGATGGGTTTGCCAACTTCGCCAGGGCATTGCCAGAAAGAATTGCAAAGTCATAGCTTTGGTGGTGAGAGAAGATACAGACGAGGTTCTGCATGCAATCGAAGGAGAAATAACAGACCAGTGATGTCCTGACAAACAACAGCTTATACAATAGCTCGTTTTTATTTTCAGGTTTTCTCAGGTAAAACAAAACCCAGACCTATTTTTGAAGCCATATCGACCTTTGTTTGCCCCAGCCGGAAATTGAAGATATGGACATCCGAAAAATCATTATTGCAATAGACGGCTACTCCTCTTGCGGGAAAAGCACCACAGCCAAAAAAGTAGCCGCCAGACTTGGATATGGCTATATCGACACAGGCGCCATGTACCGGGCTGTAACCCTCTTTTTTCTTGAGAATAAAATCAGCCTTACCAATCCAAAGGAGATTTCAAAAGCCCTGAGCCAAATTCAGATCAGCTTCAACCACAACCCGAGAACCGCAGAAAACGAGGTTTTTCTGAATGGCGTTAATGTGGAAAAGGAAATTCGGAAAATGTATGTTTCCGACCAGGTGAGTGAAGTGAGTACCCTTGTGGATGTTCGGCATGCAATGGTTGCCCAGCAACAAAAAATGGGCAAGAAAAAAGGCATTGTAATGGACGGCAGGGATATTGGCACCAGGGTTTTTCCTGAGGCCGAGCTAAAACTTTTTATGACTGCCGACCTTCACCTCAGGGCCGTTAGGAGACAACAGGAATTGCTAATGAAAAACCAGCTCGTGAACTTGGATGAAATCCAACATAACCTGGAGCACCGCGACAGAATAGACTCAAGCAGAACAGAATCCCCACTCCGTAAAGCAGAAGATGCAGTGGAGATCGACACAAGCTATATTACCATAGAGGAGCAGGTGGATATTGTGGTAGAGCATGCAACCAGCCGAATGCTTTTTGCAGCCAATCCGGTTTTGAAGGATTGATCAGGCGTTGTTGCAACGCGGACAATAACCCTGTACTATCAGAATCTTCTCGCTCACTTTAAAACCAGCCGGCATCGGAATGGAAGGAATGACGATCTGCTCAATGCAGGTTGTTTCATTACAGCCCAGGCAATTAAAATGGGCATGATCGTGGTGGTGGTGGCCATGATCACAAGCTGCACAAACTGCATATTTGGTCTGAAACTGCTCGTCTGGAATTCTATGGAGAATACCCGCATCCAGAAATTGCTTCAAACACCGGTAAATGGTGGCACGGTCAATGCTGCCGGCGAATTCCTCTTCCAGGTCAGTATGAGACAATGCTGCAGAGTTTCGCAAAAATGCCTGAAGGATTTTTACCCGCTGATTTGTTTGTCGGAGGTTGAAATCGTTAAGCAGAATCTCGGCCTGATTTTCCATTGAGAAAGATTAGCTAGCACAAAGTAGCAAATAGATTGGGCAAAAAGGAAAAAGTTCGTACTTGCCTGATAAATTTCCGGTCGGATTATTCACCGGAACAAATACAATGCTACAAATAATTTGGTTGGGATTTTTTGTTTTAGGACTTGCTTTTGCCCTCGTAAGACTTTTTTGGGGACATGAACTACAAGTATTTAATGAACTCAGTGAAGGACTTTTTTCAATGGCCAAAACCGGTTTTGAACTCGGTCTGGGACTCGCTGGCATTATGTCTCTTTGGCTGGGCTTGCTAAAAGTTGCTGAAAAAGCAGGAATGGTTGAATGGCTCAGCAGAAAAATTTCACCCTTCTTTTCTGTTTTGTTTCCTGGCGTACCAGCAAACCATCCGGCTCAAGGCTCAATGCTATTGAATTTTGCTGCCAACATGCTCGGCTTGGATAATGCCGCAACACCTTTGGGCCTGAAGGCTATGGAGGAACTCCAAACCATCAACCCATCCAAAGACACAGCTTCAGATGCCCAGATTCTTTTTTTGCTTCTGAATGCTTCAGGGCTTACAATTGTGCCCATCTCCATCATGGCTTACCGTGCGCAATTGGGTGCAGCAAGTCCTTCCGATGTGTTCATCCCAATTTTATTTTCAACATTTGCCTCGACGCTTACAGTATTTGTTCTTACTGCTTTCCGGCAGCGACTTCCGGTATTCAGGCCTGTTTTTTTAATCCCATTTCTATTCTTCGTTTCCCTGGTTGTGGCCTCAGTCTGGACACTTCAAGGCATGGCTTCTGAAAGACTCAACACAATCAGCGCCCTTACTGGAAATGGCTTTCTCTGTTTTCTTGTAACAGGAATCTTGGTTTGGGGATATTTTCAAAAAGTTGAAATATTCAATGCCTTTGTTGACGGAGCAAAAGATGGATTTCAGCTTTGCCTCAATGTAATTCCATTTCTAATTGCCATGCTCTGCGCAATTGCCTTCTTCAGAAGCAGCGGCGCCCTCAATTTTTGTCTTGATGGAATTCGCTGGCTGGTAGCTCTGGCAGGTTTTAATGATGCTTTTGTGCCCGCCGTTCCTACGATGCTTCTCAAACCATTAAGCGGAGCCGGTAGCCGAGGCATGATGCTGGATGCAATGAAAAGCCTGGGTGCAGATTCATTTGCGGGAAGACTCAGTTGCATAGTGCAGGGTTCTGCCGACACCACATTTTACATCATGACGGTTTATTTCGGTGCTGTAAAAATTAAAAACATCCGCTACGCATTGGGCTATAGTCTCATTGGGGATCTGGCCGGATTTTTGGCAGCCATATTTGTGGCATATCTCTTTTTCCAAATATGAAACTACTACATACTTTTTTCGCCCTACTGCTTTTTTGCCTGAACATCAATGCACAAACGGCTCCACCACTTTGGCCCGAAGGAAACCGCATTGTAAAATCAGATAAAGACACCCTTTCGGTGTTGGATGAGGATGGCAACAAGCGGATGAAAATCTGGTTTGAACAGGGAAACCGGGATACCATCATCATTGGGTACGGAAAATCGGGCAAAGTTGATTTCCGGTTTGAAGGAAAAAGAAGAAGTCCACTTACCGGATGTACCCAATTTTTCCACGAGGATGGAAATCAAAAAGAAAAATCCTGTTGGGAAAATGATTTGCCTGAAGGAATTTTTCTAAGTCAATATGCCAATGGAAAACCTCATGAAAGCGGGCGTTTCGACAAGGGAGAAAAAGCAGGCATCTGGAAAACATGGCATCCAAATGGAAGTCCGAAATCAAGCGGTCTGTACAATGAGGGTGCCAAAGATGGAGTCTGGGTTTATTTCAATCCTGATAGTTCTGAATCATTTCGGGAAACCTGGAATGATGGACTTATTTTAATGTCATCTGATTTTCATGACCAATCAGGGAAAATTTACCCGGGTGGAAATGCGAAAGCTGGCTATGGAACCATCCTGCGCTATTTTGGAAATGGAACGCGAAAACAAAGCTTGCTTGTCTCGAACGGACAAGCGGATGGCCTTTTTACAGATTACGATAGCCTGGGCAAAGTTCTGAGAACCCGATATTTTAAGAAAGGACTTCAAAATGGAATCATGACGGAATTTTACCCTGATTCTATCCCGGCATCCAAAACAACTTTTGCCAACAACCTGGAAGAAGGTCCATACTTTGCCTATTCAAAAGATGGAAAACCTCTGGTTGAAGGCTGGTTTAAAAACGGCAAAGAAGACTCAACCTGGCTGGAGAAAGACGAGTCTGGCATTATCAGGTCCCGGTATTCTTTCTCAAAAGGAGAATTGCATGGCAACTTTACAGAATACCACAACAATGGCTTGAAGGCAAAACTTGTATGGTTTAAAAATGGACTTCAAGACTCTTTATCAGAATCCTGGGACGAAAAAGGCAACAAATCCAATCGTCTTGTTTTCAGAAATGGCCAAAAGAATGGCCTTGCTTTGGAGTGGCATTCGAATGGCAAAATTCGTTCGGAAGGACGATATGAAAACGATCTGGAAACTGGGAAATGGACATACATGTACGACAACGGAGTAATCCAATCGAGAGGAAATTATCTTGAAGGCAAGCCAGAAGGAGAATGGACCACCTGGTTTGGAAATGAAAAAGAATCTTCAAAAGGCTCGTACATTGACGGAAATGAAAACGGAGAATGGAGCTTTTATTATCCAGCTGGAAGTGTAAAAAGTATAGAACTCTGGAAGGATGGCAGATTAATGGAAATCATTAAATGCCTCGCTCCCAATGGACGCAAATTGAATTGCGGAAAAATCGAGAAAGGAAACGGACGCATAATCACCTACAACCTGGATGGCATAAAGGAAGGAGAAGGTGAATTGCTCGATGGACTAATGAGTGGCAATTGGCAATTTTTCCATCCGGATGGAAAAAAACAGGCGGAAGGACAGCTTGAAAATGGAAAAAGAAATGGCCTCTGGAAATTTTACGGACCAGATGGAAGTCTTAATGAAGAGACGCCTTTCAAAAAAGGTCAGGCCACAGGAAAAACCAGAATTTTTCAAAATGGGAAACTGACAGAAGAGTTTCAGAACAGTAGTCCCGAATAAAAAAACCCGAACCATTGGCCCGGGTTTTTCATATTTTATCTAACCAAAACGTCAAACACGTACGCGGTCGAGTAGTAAGTGCTTTTCTAGTGATTCCACCATTTCCGCTGAACCGATATAAAGCGGTGA
>CAMDMI010000102.1 GCA_945902135.1 Spirosoma fluviale | reverse complement strand
AAAAAGGATTTTTCATCCTCCTTTACCTGAAGCCCTTCTGTATTCACACCATGTTTTTCCAGCAAGGCGATATCAGCCTTTGGAAAATCTCCACCCACAACAGCCACAAGATTTACCTTGTCGTTGAAATAGGAAGATGAAAGTGAAATGTAAGTGGCTGCGCCACCAATTATTTTATCGGTTTTACCGAAAGGCGTCTCGATGGCATCAAAGGCCACGGAACCAACTACAAGCAGACTCATTGATTATATTCAGGAAAATTTCAAAATACTCTTTTCAATAATGTGACAGCATTCCAAAAGCTGCGACTCGTTAATAATTAGCGGCGGCGCAAACCGAATTGTGTCTCTGCGGGTTGGTTTGGCGAGCAAACCATTGGACATCATTTCCACGCAAATATCCCAGGCAGTAAACGATCCAATAGGATCAATGTCAATTGCATTGAGTAGCCCTTTTCCGCGTACAGCACGGACCATGCCTGTGCGGGTCATAATTTCCTCCATTCGGCTGCGAAACATCTTTCCCATCCTGTGTGCATTGTCAGCCAAATTTTCATCTACCAAAACCTGAATGGAAGCCATTCCAACGGCACAGGCTAGTGGATTTCCTCCAAAAGTTGATCCATGTTCCCCAGGTTGTATGCAAAGCATAATGGCATCATCCGCCAAAACTGCCGAAACAGGCATTGTACCGCCACTTAGCGCTTTACCAAGAATTAAAAGATCTGGACGAACCTGCTCATGGTCACAGGCCATCATGGTTCCTGTTCTACACATGCCGGTTTGTACCTCATCGGCCATCATCAGTACATTATAACGGTCGCACAAAATGCGAATTTCTTTGAGGTAGCCTGGATCCGGCACAATTACACCGGCCTCACCTTGTATCGGTTCGAACCAGAATGCGCAGACCTCCGGGTTCTTCAATGCAGCTTCAAGTGCATCAATATTATTATATGGAATAATATCATAACCAGGTAAAAAAGGACCAAAGCCTTCTGTAGAATCAGCTTCGGTCGAAGCAGAAATTACTCCAAGGGTTCGGCCATGAAAATTATTGGAAACAGCCACAATGCGGGCTTTGTCTTTTTCAACTCCCTTGACCTTATAAGCCCATTTACGGGCAAGTTTAAGGGCTGTTTCATTGGCTTCAGCACCGGAATTCATCACCAGAACTTTATCGTAGCCAAGAAGTTCGCAAATCATTTTTTCGAATGCCCCCAGCCTTGAATTATAAAATGCCCGGGAAGTTAGTGTAAGCCTTTGGGCCTGCTCGGTCATTGCGGAAATAATTCTTGGATGACAATGGCCCTGATTAACAGCACTGTAAGCAGAAAGAAAATCGAAGTATCGTTTTCCCTCCATATCAAACACCTCAATTCCGCTGGCGTGATCAAGAACCACTGGCAAAGGATGATAATTGTGGGCACCATACCTTTCCTCCCATTCCATCGCCTGTACGGAACCGGAAGGAGTCTGGGTTTGCGTTAAAGTATTGTGTGTGCTCATAAAGGTCATTTTAAAATATGCGCAAAACTAAAACAAATCTGTCAGGCCTTTGTTATTCAATTACCTTTTAAAAGTTGAGAAATGACAAAACAGGATAACAAAATCCTTAAACTTGCGTCTATAAAATTGGCTGACCAAGGGCGTCATTCTACCGAAGATTTTTACTTCAACGAACAAGGATTCATGGTTTTTACTGAAAGTTACCACCTGAAGCGAGGGTATTGTTGTAAGAGCAATTGCAGGCATTGTCCATACCCGCAGAAAAAAAAATAAAAGAACGCTTTTGCGGCATCATTTTTTTCCTACTTTTGCAGCCCGAAAAGGAAGAAACCATGGCTAAAGTTTGTCAAATCACCGGAAAGAAAACCGTAAGCGGTAACAACGTTTCTCACGCCAATAATAAGACGAGGCGCAAGTTTTATCCAAACTTGCAAAACAAGCGTCTTTTCTTGGAAGAAGAAGGAATTTGGGTAAACCTTAGGGTTTCAACCCATGCTATCAGAATTATCAATAAATTAGGTCTCAGTCAGGCTTTGAGAAAAGCAGGACTTGAAATCGTAAAATTATAATTTACTCAATCTAATTTGAGAGAATGCCCCATCAAACGATGGGGTTTTTTTGTGTCCATTCATTCGGAAATAAAATTTGTCAGCGAATAAAGGACAAGCCTTTTTTCAAGATCCTCTGACAAAGGATTAATCCTTTGTTGAAGCCATGCAACAACCAGAGCATTGCCGGAAAATCAAAAACATGTGCCTTCATAAACCGCTTTGCTTCTCCCTGAAAATGGAGGCTTCGAAGTTCGATTTCACCAATACCACGCTGACGGATTTTTAATTTTCCATCCAATTCTCTTTCGACCTTCTTAATTCCATTTTCATTGGGAAAAAACTCAATGTAGGCCATCGCAATGTCGTAAGCCATTCCGTTTAATGGCTTGCTTATGTCCAGGATCTTATCGGGGAATTTTTCTTTAAAGCTGGTGAAAAAGGTCATGTCCGAAATTCCACCGGCCTCATGGGTTTCTCTAAATAATCTGTATTTCTCCTCAAGAATTTGCAAGCCATTTGGTTTCACATATGCCTCCCGAATGAAAGAACAAAATTCACGGAGGTCACAAAGCTTATTGATAAAGTTGGAATGGCCTGAAATGCCTGAGATTGTCATTCCAAAGGATGAATACTTTTGGCCATCTTCGGTGGCATCTCCGTATAGCAGGATATCAGAATCCAGGTAAAGGCAATTTTCGAAACCCTTTGCCTTCATAAATTCTTCCAAAATAAACCAGCGTTGCAAACAAACCAACTCAAAGTGGTGGGGATTTGTGCTGAAATTATTGAAATGCGAGGCAAATTCCCGGGCCGATGTGGAATATTGATTCGCATTAATATGGGTAACCCAAAAACCGAAATGGGCATTCCAGCCATCGCCGATCAAGAAAATTTCAGAATCTGGATTTGACTGCCGTGCCTGCCAAAGACTCAGTGGCAGATAAGGATGGTTAAAACTATGTATGAAAACAATTGGCCTTTTCATTTCAATTCTGGCTGATTTGAAAGTATGCAATCCATTGCCATTTCCACATGCCTGTCCCATGAGGCAAAGGCAAGATAACTTTCCCAGGCTGCATATTTTGTTTCTGGATTTTCTAAAGACTGAACAAGGGCAGTTGCCAAAGCCGTTGGACTTGCATCTGTCACAATGGTCCCGATGGAAAACTTCCGCACCACAGCAGTTAAACTGCTTGGTCCATCAGAAACTACCAAAACCTTCCTGAATGGTGCGGCTACATTGAGAATTCCACTTTGGGAGGTAAATGAATCGGCATAATTGAGCACAATTACATCTGCGCCTGCAACCACAGCCGATAATTCTCCGGCGCTCAGATAACGCTCAAGCCAGAAAACCCGGTCGGCCACGCCACATTCTGAGGCCAAGGAACGATATCTGTCTGAATCCACTCGGGCATTCGCAGGCGCGCCAGCTATCAACAAGGCAAAATTTGGAAGTGCAACGAGCGAACGAATGGCGATGTCATAATTTTTTTCTTCCCGAATATTGCCTGGAATTGCCATGATCTTCAGGTGATTGGCATTCATCTTATGAATGAGCGCCAGACATTCTGGATCTGGTTCCGGCATTCTGAAAATTCCGTGTGGCAAATCAAGATAGACACAGGATGTACCTGTTTTGTAATAGGATTTATCAGGAAGCGAATCGTGGTAAAAAGCGAAATCTGTCAGGCCCATAATCAGGTTCATGGAATAATTTGTCCATGCCAGATTAGGCGGATACGCATCCCTGTCTGGGTCATGGAGGATGATGGCAAACTTGTGCCTTCGACCAAGAACCCGTTTAAATAAAGGAACCCAAAGAAAGGCAGTTAGCTGCTCGAAATCATTCAAAATCACCAACGAATCCCGTGTAGCCGCCAGCCTTAAAAACAAAAGCATGGGATTGAAAAAGGAACGAAAAAGGAAATGGAGCTGACGCAGAATGCGGTTTTCAACAGAAGGCTTATCGTTCAGTAAAATATTTCGGATTCCCTGCGTTTTATCGACATCAGCATTTATCGGAATCCACCAGGAACAAGAACTCACTTCTGGATGCCGCGAATAGGCGTCGAGAAGCTCACGGCCATAATCAAAACAGCCGCCGAATGAACTTGAGTTGTAAATTACAATTCGCATCAACGGATGGCTGTAAGGGATTTTCTTCCTTCACGCTGGGCTGAACTTGGAAAAAGCCAGCCTTTGCAAAATCCTTTGAGGTATTGAATTCTTGACATTTCGATTAGCCTAAAGCAGGCCAATAATACCCCAAAATTATAATCCATTTGCTTCCAGTTTCTCCAGGCATTCCGGTAAGAACGAAGGCCGAAAGAAAGCGGAATCAAAGCAATACTCCAGACAAAAAACCCCGAAACCAAAATCAGAGGTAGCAAAAGCAGCACAAGGAAAAATGCGTAACGCATCGTGGTTTCAAAAACATGACTTTGCATATTTCTGAAATTGATCATGCTTTCTCCATCGCCAAGTCCGTAACGAAAAGCTTCTTTTGAAAAAGCCTTGAAAGATTTGTGGCGCAGCCAAGACACATTGGGTTCATCTACCAGCTCATAACGGATTTTCTTTTGGAGAATCATCCGCCAGAATATGGTATCATCTGCTGCCAATGTGAGCCATTCGAGATATCCACCCACATCCTGCCAAACCGAACGATAATAGGCAATCGAGCGACTGGAAACTGAGAAAAACGAATCCATCACAACCGGATAACCATTTTGAAGAACGAAATCTGCCTTGGCGGCCACGGTGTTCACTTCCTCTTTGATGATGCTGAAAGCCCCACCCACAACCCGAACATCAGGATTGGAAAAAGGCTTTATCAAACTCTCAAGCCATGCCGGCTTATACCTGCATCCAAAATCTGTGGATACAATCAATTCATTGCGAGACCTTCGAATGGCTTCATTCCGACCTTCTGCAATGTTGCATCCGGGAAGAACAAAAACCACAATGTTCAGGCTGCTTTCTTTCTTCCATTTTTCTAGCCTTTCCAAGGTGCCATCACGGGATCCGGCATCAGCAATGATGATTTCATCGGGCTTGTTGGTTTGGGCTTCAAGGTCGGCGATTGTCTGGTCTAGACGCCGGATTTCATTGAAAACGGTTGTAACCAAAGTAAAGGACAGCATAGTAAAAAATAGGCGCCTGTTGGCTGGTCTTTTGTGTTAATCGGACCCGCCCAAATAAGGGCAAGTCTATTTTGCGGCGTGAAATTAATGTCTCAAATTTAGAATCCCGAAAAACAGCATTCTGGCATGTGCGGAATATCAGTAATTATTCGAAAAATCACCGACGAACAGGACTGTAGTGCTGCCATTCAAAGGATGGTAAATTCTCAGAAACACCGTGGACCAGATGGCGAAGGATTCCACTATCTGAATTGGGAAACCGAGGAAATCTGGCTTGGACACAATCTTTTATCCATTACAGGCTCTTTACAAAATGCCAATCAACCCTTTTTATCGGAGGATGAAAATTGTGGAATTATCTTCAATGGAGAAATTTTCAATTATGAATTGTTGCGAAAAGAACTTAGCCATGCTGGAATAAAAATTACCGGAGATACCGACACTGAAGTCCTTTTGGCCTGGGTAAGACAGTTTGGACGGCGGGGCCTAAAGCGCCTCGAGGGAATGTTTGCCTTTGTTTTTTGGGACAGTCAAAAGAGACTGCTGATCATTCACCGGGATGGCTTTGGTATTAAACCCTTGTTTTATGCCCGCAACAAAAATTATCTGCTATTCGCTTCTGAAACCACGGCACTTTTTGCCTCAGGCTTAATGAATTTTCAGGCCAATATTTCGGCACTACCCTATTTCCTGACTTATAAATTTATTCCTGGCCACCTGACAGCCTGGACCGGAATCCGGCAATTACTTCCGGGCGAATGCATTGAGTTCTGGGAATCCAAACCCATGCATTATACAATTCCAGGGGAGTTGACAGCCAAATTTGACGGCTTGAAGGAAGCCATGGACGCAGCTTTTTCAGCAGTAATTCCTAAGAATCAGGATTTTGGACTTGCTATGAGCGGCGGAATTGACTCGGGATTAATTCTTTCTTGGTGCTTGGAACATGGCTACAAACCACAAATTTTTTCCATCCGATTTCCAGAAAACACACCACTATTTGCAGACACTGCTGCGGTTGAAGCACTTTCAAATTCAATAGGCTTTGAAGTAAACTGGGTTGATATCTCGAATGCTGATTCAATTAAATACTTATCATCAGCGGGCGACCCATTGATTGCAGATTCAGCCATGGTTCTGACCAAATTAATTGCAAATGCTGCCAATGAAAAGGGACTTAAAATCCTTATTTCAGGTGCGGGAGCAGATGAATGGTTTGGTGGTTACCGAAGGCATCAATTTTTCAAAAGATGGCTCTCATTCAGAGGCAGATTTCCTGTGCTTCTGAAATTTATTTCAAGCAAAATTCCCATTGGAAAGCTGCGCTGGATGAATCTGAAATCCAACGAGCCTGAAGAAATATGGCAGGCGGCAGTTTCTACTTGTCTGAAATTTGTGAACAAAGAGCCTTTGCAAATTCCCTTACCCGCAGGCGAATTTGATTTTTTGGAGAAGGCATTGCGCTGGGATCAGCAGCATTACCTCGTACAGGACATTCTTTTTATGACAGATTATGCCTGCATGCAGCATGGAATTGAAGGCCGATTTCCTTTCCTACATCCCGCCATTACAGATTATGCGTCCGGAATACCAGCAGAAATAAGACTGGGAAAAGGCAGAAAGGAAATTCTGACGAATGAATTTGCAAGACGGTTTGGAACTAAACTCGCCTTAAGAAAAAAGCAAGGTTTGGGATTGCCTTCCGGCATCATCAATGAAGAAATATTCAGCATCGAAAATCTTCAAGCTTGTGCAAAAGAGCTCACGCTCAATTATCCTGAAATCGTAGAAGCAGAATCATTCAAAAAATTCTGTGATGCTGCCATAAAGCATCCGCAAAGCTATTTTCAGGAATGGTATTCCATAACCAGTCTTTTGCGTTGGCTAAAAGGCAATCAGAATCCTGAAGGCGCTGCTTTCCCCTGATTGTTCAGGATTTCAGGTTTTTCTGCAAACGAACGAAAATCCCTGTGATAGAGGCTGTCCTCAAACTGGGTTTCCGAAAAACGAAGCGGCGCAAAAGACCTGAAACGATTCATGTACATTCCTTTTTGCAAAACAGATTTCCGAAAAGTCATCAAACCATCTTGCCTGCTTTCTGAGAAATCCAGTTTCCCCGATGCCGTACAAAAATCAAAAATGGCGCCCTCAAGAAAACGACATTGGGTAAAGTCGGCATTGGCCAAAAATCGCGCATTCTGAAACTGGGCATTTTCAAAGAATTTTGAACCCTGAAAAAGGCTGTAGGTATAAAAGAAACTACCCAACCAAGTCGACTCTTTTAAAAACAAACTATTTTGAAATGCAGCCTCTCCATCAAAACCACAATCCCGAAATCCGGCCGGCGCGAGGAAAACGGAATTCCTAAAAGAAACTCCTTTTTTAAACTGACATTTTCCAAAATCTACCTGACCGGAAAAACTGATGCTTCCGCCATTAAGCTCCCCCTCAAAAACACAATCCTTAAAAAAAACTCCAGCCGGAAAGGATTGGTAAGAATTCGGTATTGCCGAAAATGTTGTGATTCCTGAAAAGTTGCATTGATTGAATTCCATCATTCCAACATGCGATTCACCCGCCTTTCGGACCAATTCCATCAGGTTCTGGTCCTTAAAATTTTTGCCTGTAAAAACGAGTTTTGGCTCGGTGGAATTTACGGATCCTGACCTTGGTCCTGCGCAAGAGCAAAGTCCGAAACCTAGAATCAGGAATGAAACCAATAATTTCTTTCGCATAATTAGTTTGGACGACGGGATTTCAAGATTTGATTGTTGCCCACCTTTTGCTTTGCAAGGGAAATTTTCGAAGCCAGTCGACCATTCTTAACCTCCTTTTTAAGGAAAGTGATGATTTCCTCCGGCGTGTAGGCATTGCGGTGCCCTGCATTCACGGCAGTTCGGTAAGCGCCTGAGGCTTTTGAAAGCAACTGACTGCTGTTCAATGGATTCAAGAACCGGTCATTGGCTACATCCCTCCTACCTCCTACCCCGTTCTGAAAAAACATGGGATCCTGCGAGGTGGTGTAAAACAAATTATTACTCTCATCATTCTCTGAAGTGAACTTATCCGTTACATCGCCGAAAACTACGAGGTAATAACTGCCATTCAGATTGGTGGGCATGGTATAAGTCCTTGAAAGGGTATCGGTAGCAAACAACTCCATTCCCAGGGAACCATCAGCAGGAATATTGCTGTTGATTAATAAACCCTTTAAGCCTGAAGGAGCATCCTCATATTCGGTAATGTCTTTGTAATTCCCTTGATTGGTCATGATGTCGTAAAACACTACACCATAGTCATTTGCATCATAGGCATTATAATAAATATAGGCATAGCCCCAATCCTGGGTTGCCAATGCTGGCTGGCTGCCCACATTGTAAATATTAAAATACATCTCACGACCCTGTTGCCCCAGACTGGTATTTTGAAAATCCTCTACTACCCATGGAACAATGTCAACCCCTCCAGAAGGCGGGTTGGGATTGCCGTTGTCGTCTGGCTTTTGGTCGTCATTTACCGCTACAAAAAGGTTATTGTTGAAAGAAAATCCATTGACCATGAAATTATAATCCACCCAAATAAAGCCAGCAGCACCCCAGGAATTACTCCAGGAATTCACCACCTTAAAAGCCCCGCGTGGTCCGCGGTTGTTGTCGTACCCAACGATGCACATGGCATGATACGAATGGATGCCGACCTGATTTGTGGTAGTTGCGTTTTGATAAACCGTTTCAGAATTCCAGGCCATGAATGAATCATCCAATTTGGCACCAACCACAACAGGCATTTTTGCAGCAAGCGCCTGCTTTAGGGTAACTACATCGTTGTCGAGGCGACGGTAATATTTTATTTTATGCTT
>CAMDMI010000101.1 GCA_945902135.1 Spirosoma fluviale | reverse complement strand
ATCTTCGCAAAACGATATCCAAATCCCATTCCGCCAAAAATGTCCAGACTCATGGAATAGTGCTTGTTGTAATTTTTGAAAAGCCTGTCTCCAAACAGCAGGCAGGCTTCCACATTGGTTTCACTGCCCGTGATAATTTTATTTATGTTTCTTGATGAGTCAATTTTTTCTGTGAGCAGAAGTCGGTAATTGAAATCACTTATCCGCAATTCCTGACCGATGTAAAAACTGCCTGAGCCCTTGTCTAGGTTGTATAGTTTTTGCTTGAAGCCGAGGGAATTACCGGTGGTATAAACCCGTTCTTTTTCAGTTTCTTCACCATGCATTTTGAAAAACGGCTGGCGATAAAGGTTAAAGACTATTTCATAACCAAGCCTGTCGTGAAAGAAGTATTCAAGTCCAACAGGCAAAGATCCCAGCGCCATAGCGAATGGGTTGAACCCCAAAATAAAGCCTTTCAGTTCGTTAACTTTTGGGATAAAGTGCCGGCTTTTTTTACGAAAATCCATATAATCCGGCCGGCCGGTATTCTTAAGTTTTACCTGAATGGAATCTGGTCTCGGAGGTTTTTGTTTTGTGAGTTCAGCTGCAGGTTGAACCATTTCATAAAATGTTTTGTAGTGACCAATGAGTTTTCCATCCCGACCCAGAAGGTCCCAGGAACCGACCTTTTGGCCATTCTGCATTTCACCCCGCATTTTCAATCCCCCGTTTTCATAATATCCTTTGTAATCACCACGCCCTTCGCGGTAAAGACATTCTCCCTCCAGGCCACCATCCTCGAAAAAATAAGTCCAGTTGTCTTCATAATTGCTGTTTTCGATGCGGCCCTTCACCCGTAATTTTCCATTGTCGTAGTATTCATTATAGTCTCCGCTTCCTCCGGTAAACTTCCCTTCACCCATCAATGAGCCCGTAGGAAAGAAGAATTTCCAAACACCTTCGCGTGCGTCTTTTTCCAGATCACCCTCAGAACTCAGCCCGCCTGATTCATGGTAATATTTCCATCTTCCGTATTTTTCGTTGTCTTTGAAATGCCCTTCTGAACTTAAGTTTCCATTGGCATGGAAGAATTTCCAATATCCTTGTCTTTGACCGGATTTTTCATGGCCAATGGCTTTGATAACCCCGTTGTCGTGGAAATATCGCCAGATAGAATCGCTGGCTCCACCTACAATGAGGCCTTCCATTCTAAGTCCGCCGGAAGCAAAAAATTCTCTGTAATGCCCTCTGCCATTCTGCAGAAATGCAGTTGCTTTTAATGTGCTGTCTTCGTGAAAATACCTCCAGAAGCCATTTTGCTGACCATTTCGATATTGTCCGGTGCTTTTAAGTCTCCCGCTTTCATAAAAGAAATTCCAGGTGCTGTCCTCTTTGTTTCCTTGGTAAAACCCTGATTGGGCGATTTTGCCGTTTTCAAAATAAATGCTGGATGGACCATCAAGTTTGCCACTCTTGTACGACATGCTACTTCTCAAAGAGCCAGTTTCAAAAAATCGCTCCCAGCAGCCTTCGGGTTGGTTGTTGATGTAATTGCCCTTGGTTTTGGGAAGACCTGAGGTGTAAAAGGCGGAAAATGGTCCAGATTTTACATTCAGATTTTTACCATCCGTGAAATATAACTCCTTAATTGCTTGCTTGTTATCGTCATGGTATTTGATTTTTTTCACAAGGCCAGTTTGTGAAAATCCGGTAATTGTACCGAATAGCAATAGGAATGTGAGCCAGGTCATTACCTTTGCTCTCAACAGGGCCGGCTTTTTGTTGCTGGAACTTTCCAAAGGCTATGTTTCTACAGAGAACTAATTCCATGGCAAAGTTAATCCGGATAATATTCTTTTTTCCAATCAGTCTGGTTTTTGGCATTGTATTGGTAATCAGGCATTATTTATATGATTCCGGTGTTTTCAAAACCAAGCGATTTCAGATTCCGGTCATTTGTATTGGCAATTTGGAAATTGGAGGGAGCGGTAAAACTCCGATGCTGGACTTTTTACTTCAAAAGCTCTTAAAATCTAATAATATAGTTTGTCTTTCAAGGGGTTATGGCAGAAATAGCACAGGCTTCCGCTGGTTGAATGATTGTTCTGGACCTGAGGAAGCAGGTGATGAACCTTGGTTGATTTATTCTCGCCATGGTGAGAAGGTGAAAGTAGCTGTGGATGCCGACCGGGTTTCCGGAGTAGAAAGAATTTTGAAGGAATTTCCTGAAACCACTTTGATTCTTTTGGATGATGCAATGCAACACAGGGCAATCGAGCCTTCGTTTCGAATTTTGTTAACTCCCTTTCAAAAACCATTTTTTCAGAATTTCTTATTTCCATCGGGGTCACTCCGTGATGTAAAAAATGCTGCCGAAAAGGCCGATATGCTGGTTTTCTCCAAAGCGAAACTTGCAAATGATGCCTCGCTTTCGGAGGCTAAAAATGCTGCGGTTCTTGCGGGCTGGACCGAAAAGCCAGTTTATGTAAGCACCGTGGTTTATGGAGATCCGAAGAATAAGGATGGTGTTTTGCTTGAAAATGGAGCCAAAGTAATCTGCATTTCAGGACTTGCATCCAACCAGGCATTTTTTGAGCATTGTGAAACTCAATGGAGCGTATTAGAAAAAATTTCATTATCGGATCATCACAATTATCCAGAGGATTTTTTTCAGACAAGGCGCATTCCTGCCGGCGCTTTGTGCCTTTGCACAGAAAAAGATTTTTATAAATTACTTTCTGTTGCCTCGGAGCCCGACAAGGTCTTTTATTTGCCAATTGAAATAAGGGTTCATCCTGAGCAAAAATTCCTGGCTGCAATTGAAAAACATATTAATTCTTAGCTTTCTTTTTTTTCTTCCACTGAATTCTGCTTTGGCGCAAATTCTGGATGACAGCAGTCGGCAAATTTATTCTTTGCGTACGGTGATGATGCGACAGGAATACAATATGGCCTTAAACCGTGGCCGTCTTCCTGTCGATACTATTCTTGAAGGATTCTCTGAGAAATTAGATTTCCGCGATAAGGATGGAAAGGAGTTTCAAAATCTCGGTGTTTTTGGATCGGCTTCGAGACCTATTTTGTATGAATTACCAGTTGCGATCGGGCAACGCAATGGAATGCAGGCATTTGATGTACTTGTTCCGACCAAAGAAACAGTACAATACTTCAACACCCTTTCGCCTTTTTCTTCCATTCGATACATGCAGGGCGCACGAAAAAGGGCGATGATTCAAACTACTTTTTCGGTGAATCCGATGCCGCGATTCAATATTAGTGCCCACTATCAGCGGCTTACAGCGCTCAGGGTTGTCAATGTTTCAAGTTCTGATGAAAGGGAAATTGACCACCATTCTCTTTGGCTTTCCTCCAATTACAGAAGCAAAAATGGGGCTTACAGGGTTTGGGGACATTACCGGCACCTTAACCATCTTCAATATGAAACCGGAGCTGCCTTGCCCGGTGGTTCGGGTTTTACAGATAGCCTTTTTATAAGTCCGGCAATTCTATCAGCTCGACTTTCTAAAGATACGAGAAACAGGGATTTGCGTAACTCCTGGTATTTCAGTCAGATTTTAAAAAATGGAAACACTGGATTGTACCTTAGAAGTATCCATAGCAAAGAAAAACAGGTTAATCGGTATGGTGACTCTAGACCCAATCCTTCATATTATGGCCCTAGTAACTTTTTCTACCAGGCCGATGGTCCGGAAAGGGGAGAGCCGGATTCGGTTTTTAGTCAGCGGGTTTTCAATGTATGGGAAAACACAATTGCCGCTGGAAGGCAGGATAGCCTTTCTGATTTTCGGGTTTACCTGAAGCGGCGGGACTGGACTTTTGAAAATAATTACGCGCCTGAAAACAAATCCGGTGCCGAATGGATTGCCGGTTTTGCTTTTGATGGAATCTGGAAAGGATTTGCCACTGTACTGAAAGCGGAAGCAAAAAACAAAGATGAATTTGATTTGAATGGCAGCATTGTCTGGAAAGGCTGGAACCTGAACGGAAGGATTTTATCCTTTATGCCTTCGATGGTTCAGCAAGAATTTAGAAGTCAGAATCTGGATTATACACGCAATTTTAATTCAAGCAGGGCTCTGAGATTGAGAATTGAAAAGGAATTTCGCATCAAGAGGATTCGCATTCAACCATTTTTTGAGAACATCGGAATCAGTCGCGGAATTGCCTTTGATTCCACTTTTACTCCATTTCAAAGTACGGGCCTTACCAACATTACCTATGGCGGATTGCAATTTAGCGCTTCACTTGCCGGGCGCTTGCACACTTCAACCCGATTTACCAAAACGATTCAATCGGGAACCAGAATTTCGGGTATGCCTGGAATGATGCTCAGCAGCACCAATTGGTTTGACCTTGTAAAAAACAGCCGTGCCTATGCAGTGCAGCTTGGATTTCAACTCGACTGGAGATCCGACTGGCAATCAGAAGCGTATCATTCCATCAACGCACAATGGTATTTGACAAAATCAGGCAGCATCCCTGATTATGTAATGATGAATGCTTTTGCCCATGTTCGTATCGATCGGGTAAGGGTGTTTCTGCGCGTACACAATGTATTGCAGGGCCTTGGGTCGATGGGTTATTTTGCAGCACCGGGCTATGCTGGTCAGCCCCGCTTGTTTGAAATTGGATTGGACTGGACCTTTTTTGATTGAGGTCCTGGTTTGAAAGTTGTTTTCAAAATACTGTGGAATGGTTTTAGTCACCTGTCGGAATTATGGTAACTCTGCAGTAACATTGTCCCAACATTGGCTTAATATATTGCGGCCGGTAAAAAAATAGGTTTGTTCTATGTTCGGACTTGAAGCAGGTGTTTTTATCTTATTGATTTTCTGTTTGTTGGCAGCCTGCGCCTTTGAATTTGTGAATGGATTTCACGATACAGCGAATGCAGTGGCGACCGTGATTTATACCAACTCATTGAAGCCAACCCACGCAGTGCTATGGTCTGGTGTGTGTAATTTTCTAGGGGTTTTCATTGGAGGCATTGGGGTTGCGATGGGAATTGTGAAGCTTTTGCCTGTTGAAGCACTTATAGACCCTGATGTCTATCACAACATTGCCCTGATTCTGGCCCTCTTGTTTTCCGCGATAATCTGGAATCTTGGTACCTGGTATCTCGGACTTCCAGCCTCCAGTTCGCATACTTTAATCGGAAGTATTTTAGGTGTAGGATTCGCCTATCCGTTTGTTCAGGAAACCGGTCAAGCAGCTGTTGATTTTACGAAGGCAATGGAAATTGGTGCTTCTTTGATTATTTCTCCTCTTTTTGGTTTCAGTTTTACAGTGCTTCTGATGTTCATTATGAAGAAGTTTCTGGACAATGACGCCATTTTCAAAGAGCCTAAAAAAGGAAAAAATCCACCATTCTGGATTCGTGCAATCCTAGTACTAACATGCACTGGGGTGAGTGTTTCTCATGGAGCCAATGATGGACAAAAAGGTGTCGGCTTGATGATGCTCATTTTAATTGGCATTATGCCAGCCTATTTTGCGCTGAATACAGCTCAGCCTGTGAATCTCGCATTCACCCATCTTTCTAACTTGAACCACGCACTTAGCCGGGTCGATACGATTGATTTCGATGACAAAGACCGTTATCATTATCTGGTTTCAACGCAATCCACTAACAAATTGAGTGAAATCGTTTCTGACAAGCGACTTACCTCCGAGTTAAATCCATCTCAGAAACTTGAAATCAGAAGCCTTATTTTAAAGATTGGAAAGAGTACAAACTCATTGCTACACAGTGCAAACCTTCCGATGAACCGGAAAGACAGGAAATTGGTAACGGCCAGTTTGGATGGACTGAAAGTTCATACGGATTATTCTCCATTTTGGGTAACGCTTTTGATTTCAATTTCACTTGGCCTTGGCACAACAATTGGATGGAAAAGGATTGTGAAAACCTTGGGCGAAAAAATTGGAAAAGAGCATCTTACTTATGCCCAGGGCGCGTCGTCTGAACTTGTTGCGGCTTCCACCATTGCAGTTTCTACCTATCTAAGTTTGCCTGTAAGTACGACCCATGTGCTTTCTTCAGGAATTGCTGGCAGCATGGTGGCGAGTAAGGGCGTGAAAAATCTCAGAAAAGACACAATTACCAATATTCTTTTGGCCTGGCTCCTTACACTTCCAGCCACAATTCTGATTTCGGGTTGTCTCTTTGTTTTATTTAGAGCTATATTTTAAAAACAATCAAAACTATTACTATCTAGATGCTGTTTATTTTCAGAATCTAAATTGAAATAAAACTGAATGACGAAGTCAAATACCACTCTGGATCAGATTAGGTTTACTCCAACCGAAAAAAACCTATTCTATCCAACTCTGAGAAAAAGAGTGGACCAATATTTTATTGATCATAAAATCTCCCGAAATGCAAACGGAGAAATGGTAATGAAAACCATCATTCTTATTTGCGGCTATCTGCTTCCATTTGTGGCGATGCTGGTTTTTGGCATCACGGGTCCATTGGGATATTTTTTGTGGGCATTTATGGGATTCTGCGTTGCGGGAATCGGAATGAGTGTGATGCACGATGCCAACCATGGTGCTTATTCTTCAAGTCAAAAAGTGAATGATCTGATCGGATTCAGCATCAATCTCGCGGGTGGAGCAGCCTTCAACTGGAAACTCCAGCACAATATTCTTCACCATACTTATACCAACATTTCAAGTCATGATGAAGACATTAAGGACCGGGCAATTATGAAATTCAATCCCCATTCTAAAAGGAAAGGGATTCAGCGGTTTCAACATTTTTATGCATTTTTCTTTTACGGACTGATCACGATTTACTGGGTTCTGGCCAAGGACATTGTGCAATACTTTTTGTTTATAAAACTTGGTGTAAATAAAAATTCGGCCAGTGAAAACCGCCAATTACTGTTTCGGATTATCCTTCTGAAAGTGCTGTATTTTTCGGTATTAATTGGAATCCCATTGTATGTTGGAATGCCGGCTAACTTCTTGATTTGGGGATTTCTATTGATGCATTTTACAGCAGGGATTATCCTTACGCTGGTTTTTCAGCTTGCCCATTCTGTAGAAGGAACCGTACACCCACTGCCTGATAATGAAGGTCGGATCAATTCTGATTGGGCAATTCACCAAATGCAGACCACGGTTAATTTTAGCCGTAAAAACAAGTTTCTCAGTTGGTATCTCGGTGGTTTGAATTATCAGGTTGAACACCATCTTTTTCCGAAAATTTGCCATGTTCACTACCCAGCTCTTTCGGAAATTGTTGAAGCCACCGCAAAAGAATATGATGTTCCTTATCTCGAAAACCGCAGTTTTGGCGAAGCTTTTATGTCGCATGTGCGGTATTTGAAAGAGCTTGGGAGTCTTCCTTCTTTCAACGAAGCGCTTGGTTGATTCCATGAAAAACATCATTGTTACCGGAGGAACCCGTGGAATTGGCCGTGCAATTGTGGCCCGTTTTTTAAACGATGGATTTCGTGTTTTTACTTGTGGTTCTTCTGAAAAGTCGGTTCATGCATTGCTTTCTGAGTTTCCCGGATTCACAAATACAGGACATCTTATTGCCAGTAAAGTGGATGTTTCCGAGAAGGAACAAATCTTCGATTGGGTGAAAAATATCGAGAGAATTTCTCCTTCAATTGAGGTTTTGGTGAACAATGCCGGGATTTTCCTTCCTGGAAATATTGAAACTGAGGAAGAAGGAGTTTTCGAAAAAACGATGGCGATCAATCTCGCTTCGGCCTACCACTGCAGCAGAATGGTTTTGCCACTTTTGCATAAAGCCGAAATGGCCCATATTTTTAATATGTGCTCCACTGCCAGCATTGTCGGTTATTCGAATGGCGGTTCATATTGCATTTCTAAATTCGGGCTTTTGGGCATGAATAAAGTCCTTCGTGAAGAACTTAAACCATCCAAAGTTCGGGTTACAGCCATCATTCCAGGAGCCACTTTCACCGATTCATGGTCTGCTTCTGGTTTGCCAACGGAAAGATTTATGAAGCCTGAGGATGTAGCAGAAGCTGTTTTTTCAGCCTGGTCAATGTCCCCTTTCTGTGATGTAGAAGAAATTTTGCTTCGGCCTCAGGCTGGCGATATTCTTTGATTCAGGCACGCTGATGGATAATTTTTGCTGGTTCTAGGATTTCCATGCCCAACAAACGCATGTAAACCATAGCCATCACAGAAACATCTTTCTGGCAATATTTTGCAATTCTTCCGATGTCTCCGTTTTCGTAAAAAACCCGTCCCACCTGCGAGCCATCAATGTCATCTTTACTGCTGGGCACTCCAAGGCTGGCTGCCATAAGGTCAAGTGAAGTATAGGCTTTTACATCGCCAAATTTCCACATTTCCATCGTATCAATCAGGTGGGCAGTTTCCCAGGGTTTCCTTCCCATTATTTGCAATGGGAGTGGGAGTGGGAGGTTCGAAATCAGCATACGACGGCATAAGTAGGGGAAGTCGAATTCTTTCCCATTGTGCGCACAAAGTCGCCAGTTTTTTTGCGGATTCAGCTTGTTCAGCATTTCCGAAAATTCTTCAAGCAGGTTTTTTTCAGAATCGTTTGTAATAGATCGGGTGCGGAAAATCAATTCGCCTTCCTGTTCTGTGAAATAGCCAGTTCCGATGCAAATGATCTTGCCAAACTCAGCGAATATGGCGGCTTTTTCCTCGTAATTGAGTTCGGGCGAATTGTTGTTTCGGAATGTCGCTGATTTCTTTTCCCAAAGGGCTTTGAATCGACTGTCCAGTTCATCCAGATTTGCTTTCTGCGATACCGTTTCAATGTCTAGAAACAGTATGTTTTTTAAAGAAGAGATGTTCATAATCCTAATAGTTTATTAATAGCCGCAAGATTAATAATGTCTGGAATTTCGGCCTATTTTTTTTGTAGATTTGCTTCCTTTTTTTTAAAATAATTAATGAAACTCGGATTCTGGGGGGCGGCACGGCAAGTAACAGGAAGCATGTATTTGCTCACCTTGGATGGGGATTATAAAGTGCTTATTGATTGTGGCCTTGATTTTGACAAGGAACGAAATGAAAATGAAATTCCGGAATTCAGTCGTGACAAAGGATTTATTTTTCCATTTGAGTCTACAGAAATAAACCTCGTTTTGCTTA
>CAMDMI010000100.1 GCA_945902135.1 Spirosoma fluviale | reverse complement strand
GATTTTATTGAAGCCCAGAAAAAAGATTTAATTGAGGCCCGTCAATCCCTCACAAATACCATCACAGAAATTGAAAGCGTAGCCAAAGAACATTTTCTAGAAACATTTAAAAAAGTACAGGAAAACTTCCGTCTGGTATTTCGTTCTCTCTTTACAGAAGAAGACACTTGTGACCTGGTACTTCAGGATCCATCCAACCCATTGGACAGTGGCATCGACATAATGGCAAGACCCAAAGGAAAGAGGCCACTTACCATCAACCAGCTTTCTGGTGGAGAAAAAACCCTCACGGCCATTTCTCTATTATTTGCCATTTACCTCATCAAGCCCGCTCCTTTCTGCATATTTGATGAAGCAGACGCGCCACTTGATGACACCAACATTGACAAATTCAACAAGATTATCCGCAAATTCTCAAATGAAAGCCAGTTTATTCTGGTAACACACAACAAACGAACCATGGCCAGTACGGATGTCATTTATGGCGTAACAATGCCAGAACAAGGCGTAAGCCGTGTAATTCCAATTGACCTAAGAGAACTGGCTTAAAGTTCCACGTGAAACACCCGAAAAAAAACAAAGATGCTTTCTGAATACGATATAGTAATTGCTGGTGCCGGCCATGCAGGATGTGAAGCAGCAGCAGCGGCCGCAAACATGGGGTCCAAGGTTTTACTGATTACAATGAACATGGGCACCATTGGGCAGATGAGTTGCAACCCCGCCATGGGTGGGGTCGCAAAAGGCCAGATTGTTCGTGAAATTGATGCTTTGGGAGGACAGTCGGGAATTATTACAGACAAAACAACCATTCAGTTTAGAATGCTGAACAGATCAAAAGGACCTGCGATGTGGAGTCCAAGAGCACAGAATGACCGTTGGCGTTTTGCAGAGGAGTGGAGACTAAAACTGGAGTCCATTTCCAATGTAGACTTCCTACAAGACACAGTCTTGGAATTATTAGTAAAAGATGGAAAAGCCATTGGAGTAAAAACTCAGCTTGGGTATCAGATAAAATCAAAAGCAGTTGTACTTACAAACGGAACATTTCTGAATGGACTGATCCATATTGGAGAACAACAAATGAAAGGCGGGCGTATTTCTGAGGCATCTGCAACTGGGCTGACGGCTCAATTGCTTGGTCTCGGTTTTGAAAGCGGTCGCATGAAAACAGGAACACCGCCCAGATTGGACGGCAGAAGCCTGGATTATTCTCGAATGGATGAACAGCCGGGTGATGTAAATCCTTCCAAGTTTTCCTTCTCCACAGAAACCACAGAAGTAAAAGAACAAAAAAGTTGCTGGATCACTTATACAAACGACAAAGTACATTCGGTACTGGAAAAAGGCTTTGCCCAATCTCCCATGTTTACCGGAAGAATTCAGGGACTAGGACCAAGATATTGCCCATCGATTGAAGATAAAATTACCCGCTTTGCCGACAAAGACAGACATCAGATATTCATTGAACCAGAAGGATGGAATACAGTTGAAATCTATGTGAATGGATTTTCTACTTCGCTGCCTTATGAAGTTCAGTCAGAAGCATTGCGGAATATTCCGGGCCTTGAAAAGGCTAAAATATTCAGACCCGGATATGCCATTGAATACGACTATTTCCCTCCAACACAGTTAAAACCAACACTAGAAACTTATCTGGTAGACGATCTGTACTTCGCAGGCCAAATAAACGGCACCACCGGTTATGAAGAAGCAGCATGCCAAGGTTTAATGGCAGGTATTAATGCGCACCTGAAAATCCGGGAAGAAAACCCATTCGTATTGGGCAGATCAGAAGCCTACATTGGTGTACTCATTGATGACCTTATTACCAAAGGAACCGAAGAACCATACCGAATGTTTACCTCACGGGCTGAATTTAGAACTTTGCTGAGGCAAAACAATGCGGATGTGCGACTCACCAAAAAGGGAAGAGAAATTGGTTTGGCCACAGAAGAAAGAGCAAGTGTCCTTGAAAACAAGGTCGGCAAAATTGAGAGAACCTTAGAATTCTGGAAGCACCAAAAACTTCCATTTGATGACATCAACCAAATTCTGGAATCAAAAGGAACTCCAATTCTGACAGAAAAAGCCAGTCTGGAAAATCTTCTGAAAAGGCCACAACTCGATGTCACTGATTTTCTCCATCTCGGTGAAAAACTTAATCCGTATGGTGCGGATATGAAGGTTCTGGAAGAAGCAGAAATTCAGGTCAAATACCAGCCCTACATTGAAAAAGAAAGTCAGATTGCCATCCGGATTAATCAAAGCGAAAGCAAAGAATTCAGACGCAACATTAATTTTCTGGACATAAAAACCCTTTCAAACGAAGCCAGGGAAAAACTCAGCAAGCTCAAACCCAAAACCTTGGGAGAAGCACGAAAAATCAGTGGAATTTCACAGTCAGACTTAAGTTTGCTTTTACTTTATGCCGTACAGCCAGATGAAAACCCAGCACCTTAATCATTGTCCGGCCTGTGGCTCTGCAAATTTTAAACGATTTGGAGAGGTCAAAGACTATTATTACAGTCAGGAAATATTCCCAATTGAGGAATGCCATAACTGTGGTTTGCGCTTTACTCAGGACAGGCCAAGTGCTGAACACATCGGAGAATATTACGACTCTGGGAATTATGCCAGTCATGATTCCAAAAACAAAACAAGTCTTTTCCTGAAAATCTATGCCAAAGCCAGAGAATGGATGTTGGAGCACAAATACAAGCTGGTAAAACAGTTCAAACCAGAATGGAAAAAAGTGCTGGATTATGGAACCGGTGAAGGATTTTTCGTTGAATTTCTGCGCAAGAAAGGCCTCGATGCAATGGGCATTGAACCATCTGAACTGGCACGCAATAATTTTAAGAAGAGAACCGGAAACAACTTATATCCATCCGTAGAAAATCTTCCGGAAAATATTGGTTTTCAGGCTGTTACTCTTTGGCATGTGCTCGAACACATCCATGAGTTAAGGCCAACCATGGAAAAACTTGTAGCCAAAATAGAAAAGAAGGGCATCATGGTGATTGCGGTTCCAAACCAGAAATCTACAGATGCAATTGCTTTCGGAAATGAATGGGCGGCATGGGATGTTCCCCGACACCTTTACCATTGGGACGATAAAAGCCTAAGCACTTTTATGGCAAGTCTCGGAATGGAAAAAATCTACACAACGCATTTGCCCCTTGATCCTTTTTACATCGGAATGATTTCCGCCCGTTATAAAAGTTTGTCAACAATTTCGGGTTTGATGACAGGATTAAAATCCTATTTCCATGGCTCAAAAACCCCAGCCGAAGGCTCAACACTACTGAGCATATGGATGAAAACCAACTAAAACCAGACAGCAACCTCTTGGTACAAAACCTGGCTTTAGATAGTCTGGCGAATTTACCTCGACAGAGGGATGCCCGCACAAAAGACTACATAGCAGGTGCTTCCATCATCTTGGTATTGAGCATCACATTGTTTCTCCTTTTCAACCTCAGAACCAAATGAGAAAAACCCTTCTCTTTCTTTTTTTGGTGGCAATCACATTGGTATTTCAACAATGTGCCAGCGTGCAATCCCCTCAAGGTGGGCCAAAAGACAGTGCAACGCCAAAACTTCTTTCATCCAAACCAAACAATGGAGAAATTGATTTTGAGGGAAAATCCATTATGCTAGAATATTCTGAAGATGTGCTTGAAAATGAAGGGAAACAACCATTCCTTTCTCCACTAACACAAGTAAGCGTTGTAGCCATTGGCCACAAAATCAAAATTACGCCTGATTCAGGCTGGAAAAAGAACCAGACTTATGAACTTCGACTAAGTAAAAAAGTAAAAGATGAACACGAGGGAAATCCTTCGACGGATAGCACAATTCTCTTTTCAACCGGGAATCAGATAAGCAAAAGCAAGATTCAAATAGCGGTGGAAAACCTTTCAGCGAAAGCGAATACAAAACGAAGTACTTGCCTGCTACATGGAAAATCAAACAATATTTATTTCAGTTCCGGTGAAGGCCGATTGAAAGTGTCGGGAATTGAAAACGGTACCTATTTAATGGAAGTATTTGCTGATAAAAATGAAAACTTAAAATACGAAGAAGAGGATGGAGATCTATTTACAGACAGTGTCCGGATTGACTCAAGCATTGAAGTAAAAGCGAGGCCGCTTCCACAGATTTACAAACCAATTCGTTGCTTCAAACAAAGGCGAGGCGATACTGTGGTTGTAGAGACGAGCAAGCAAATATTTCCAGACCAGCCTTTACTAGACCGTTGCGTCGGAAAAAACAGCGAAGGCACACTTTTCTGGCTTTATCCGGTTAAAGAACAAATCATCAGCAGTCACTTTGATACACTTGGAAACTGCGTTTCGGATACAATTGAGCCTTTGAAAATCGACAGCAACCGAAGTCTCACGCAATTGCCTTTAAAAAGAAAATCCAACATTCGCATTGCAGGCAAGCAACTGCATATTCAACTAAACTGGAGCTGGAAACCAGTTCAGTTTCCAGAAAAAATAGAATACACCAAAGATTCCGTCTGGATAAAAGCAGATTGGGAAAAACGCGAGTTTGGTATTGAATTGAAATTGCCAATTCTAAAACAAGGTAAACTTCGTTTACGATTCGACAGCTTGGTTCTCTACAATAAAAATGTGCTCAAAATGGATTCCATTAACATTGCAGCATCAGACCTTGATCAAGCTGGAAATATTGGTGGCACCATTGAATCTGGGGAAGAAAACATTCGTGCAGAATTATTGAATGCCGCTAAAGAAATAAACGGGACGGCTGGCAAAGGAAATTTTCAATGGCAGGTAAAACCAGGGCAATACACCATCCAGATTTACAGAGATTTAAATGCCGATGGACGATATACAGGTGGAAACAAAGAAGCCCGGCGAAAAGCCGAGCCTCTGTATCTTTTTCCGGATAAGATTGAACTTAAACCGGGCTGGGATTTGGAAAATATTCGGGTAAAACCGGAATTCTAAACCATCTCTTCGGGCTTCACCCAAAGATCAAATTCCTCCGCTGTCACATAGCCAAGAGCAAGTGCAGATTCTTTCAGTGTAAGATTTTCCTTATGCGCCTTCTTCGCAATCTCAGCAGCCTTATAATAGCCAATGTGCGTATTCAGGGAAGTAACCAGCATGAGGGAATTTTCCAGGTGCCGGCGGATGTACATATGGTTGGGCTCAATGCCAACCACACAATTCTTCCGGAAAGAATCACAAGCATCCGACAACAGATTTGCAGCCATCAAGAAATTAAATGCGATTACTGGTTTAAAAACATTCAGTTCAAAATGTCCATTCATTCCTGCAACTGCAATGGCAGCATCGTTTCCAATCACCTGCGCACAAACCATGGTTAAGGCTTCGGATTGAGTAGGATTCACTTTTCCGGGCATAATGGAAGAACCAGGCTCATTTTCTGGAATCAAAATTTCTCCCAAACCTGAACGAGGACCGGAAGCCAGAAGGCGGATGTCGTTTGCAATTTTCATCAAGGAAACTGCCAGCGTCTTTAAGGCACCTGAGGCAAAAACCATCGCATCATGCGCAGCAAGGGATTCAAACTTATTGGGAGCAGTCACAAATTCATGGCCAGTGAGTTCAGAGATTTTCTTTGCAACAAGCACATCATATCCTTTGGGCGCATTCAAACCAGTACCAACTGCGGTACCACCCAGAGCGAGTTCTGACAAATGGGGCAGGCATTGTTCCACATGGCGGATGCCATGACTGAGTTGCGCAGCATAACCTGAAAACTCCTGACCCAAAGTAAGTGGGGTAGCATCCATTAAATGCGTACGACCAATTTTTACAATATCCATAAACGAGTCCGCTTTTGCAGAAAGAACATCCCGCAACGAAGAAACCATAGGAATAAGTTTCTCGCACAAAACTTTTACAGCTGCAATACTCATGGCTGTGGGATAGGTATCATTTGATGATTGAGACTTATTCACATCATCATTCGGATGCAAAACTTTTTTCTCATCAAGCAAATTACCTCCCTGTAAAACATGCGCACGATTGGCAATCACTTCATTAAGGTTCATATTGGACTGCGTACCTGAACCAGTTTGCCAAACTACCAAAGGGAATTGATCGTCGAGTTTACCTGCAAGAATTTCATTGCAGACCTCTCCAATCCATTTCATTTTTTCTTCAGGAAGAACACCAAGCTCATGGTTGGCCATAGCAGCCGCATTCTTCAAATAGGCAAATGCACGCACAATTTCGATTGGCATTGTATGCCCACCAATCTGAAAGTTTTCCCTTGACCTTTGAGTTTGAGCTCCCCAATACGCAGAAGCAGGAACTTTTACCTCTCCCATCGTATCTTTTTCAATCCTGTATTCCATTATAAATCAGTAGTTTAAATTTTATCCCTTTTGAGAATATTTTGTGGACAAGTCTAAGACAGAATGTGGATAAAATAAACCTTGTCCACATCAAGAAACGCCAAAGTTAAAAAGAGGTTTGAAACCACACATCTTTCAACACCGAGTAAACCAAGTATGAACATTTTCGAACAAGAAATCCAAAACTGATCTAGGTTAGCTAAAATGTTGAAAATGATTAGCTCTTATTCCTTCTTTTCAAGAATCACTTGAATTATCCACAAAACTTATCCACATATCCACACCCCTGATAATAAGTATTAGAAATATTTAAATATTTGTAAATGATTATTAGTGTGTTGATGATGGGGATAAATCGGATTCAAATATCCCTTCGCTTTTTCCTGTTTTTATTCTTTTCAGTATCCACAACTTTTGCTCAGCAGAAGTCAGAGAAGCTTGAACTTGCGGATGAATATTTCAAAAGGGGAAATTATGAAAAGGCCCTCGAACTCTATGAAGATTTGAAGGGAAATCCAGCGACTGATAAAAAACTATTTTCTAACTACCTCGCTTGCCTGGATAAACTCAAACCAACAAAAGCAGAAGCCGCTTCAAAAAAATTCCTGAAACGGTATCCTCACGACATATTCTATTTTTTGAACCACTACAAACGAATTCTTGAAATTGAGCATAAGCCAGAGGAAGCAGGAAAATTCGCGGAATCTAAATTGATGCCTTTGTTTTTGAAATCTTCCCAGGGCGTTACAGATGGCTTTGTATTTTTTGAAGATGCCAAAGACACTGTTAGATCGGAACAGATTCTGGACCAAGGAATCCGAAGGTTTGGTTTGGTTAATTTTTGGGAACTACGACTTGAAAAGGATTTGAGGCAAAAGCACTTCAAAGAAGCTGCCGAAATGCTTGTTAAAATTATTGCTGGGAAATTATTGCCGGATTCAGAGCTTGAATCAAAACTGCAGGAAAAAATAGCCCTTTCAGAATTTTCAAAGCAAATGCAGATTGCCTTGCTTCGACAAATTCAGGCTGAGCCAGGCAATAACTCTTACCCTTCATTTTTGGCATGGATTTATATGCAGAAAGGCGATTATGAAGGTGCCCTGAAGCAATACCTATCTTTGGATTTACTGGACAATAACGGCGGAATCCGTTGTTTTCAGTTGGCAGAATTCGCTGTTAATTCCGAAGAGGAAAAGGCCGCCATTAAAAGTTATGAGGCCATTATCCGCAATTTCCCAAATTCTCAATACCGGTTTTTATCTCAGCAAAAGTGTATGCAGCTCCGCGAACAAGGCGTGCGAAATACATTCCCCGTGAATAAAAACGATGTTCGGGAACTGATTCACGAATACCAAGAACTCGGCAATAGCCAATACCTCAATGCGTGGGAACTTACCATGAAGGTTGCCGAATTGTATGGCAAATATTTAAACAGGCCGGATTCTGCCATACTTGTACTTGATGGAAGTATGAAAGCCATGCGCTGGCCGCCGGTATTTCTCAATCGGGGAAAGATTATGCTGGGCGATATGTATTTGCTTCAGGATGAACCATGGGAAGCGAGTTTGTTGTACGGCCAGGTGGAGAAAGATGAAGCCGAAAGCATTGTGGGCTATGAAGCCAAATTGAAAAATGCGAAGGTCTTTTACTACAAAGGTGATTTCGAACTGTGCAAGGAACTTTTGGATGTATTAAAACAGAGTACAAGTCGGGACATCAGCAACGATGCCATAGAACTTGGTTTGCTTATTCAGGATATAATGGCTGAGGATACAACAGGATTTTTCTTGTCGAAATTTGCTGAGATTGATTTACTGACCTATCAGGGAAACTATCCTGAATCTATTGACAGGATTGAAAAAATGGCTTTTACAACTTCCAATCCAGTGGTGATGGAGAAGCTTCGTTTCCGATTGTTTCGGAATTATGAAGCAACTCGGCAATTTGACAAAGCCCTTGCCGAATTAGACCAGATTTACAAAGTGAAGGCATCAGATTTGTATTTGGATGATGCACTATTTTACAGTGGGATTATTTATACCGAGCATAAAAAAGACAAGGAAAAAGCCATGGAGTTTTTTCTGATGTTGATTAAGGAAAAACCGGGTTCGGTTTATGTGGCGGAGGCCAGAAAACGCCTTAGGCAACTGCGCGGTGATTTTGCGAATTGAGCCGTAAATGGGTTTCTGGTGGGTGCAGGTTGATGGCCGGATGGTTGCCATTTTTAATTGGGTTTTTTAGTAATAATATATCCTGAAAGTATATACTTTTGTAAAAAACCTGTGCCATGAAAAACCTTTCCCTGAAACTCGACGATGAGATATTTGAAGAAACCGAATCCATCACTTCGGTATTGAAGCTTCCACGCAACCGGTACATCAACGATGCCCTCCGGATGTACAACCGCTTCCATAAGCGCCGTCGCCTCAAAGCCCAACTGGAGGCAGAATCTGGTCTGGTCGCGGCAGAATCTATGGATGTGTTGTATGGGTTCGAAGGTCTTGGTGATGAAGATTAAGCAGTTCGATATCTGGCTGGCTAATCTGAATGCGGGAAAAGGCACTGAACCCGGAAAAACCCGGCCCGTTGTCATCGTGCAGACAGATTTTCTAAACAAAACCCATCCCTCAACGATTATTTGTCCGCTTACTTCACAGGTTCATGAAGAAGCGAAATTGCTCCGCATACACCTTGAAAAAGAGCAGCTTGACAAAGAATCCGATGTGCTGGTGGACCAAATCCGAGCCATTGACAACCGTAGGTTGATGGAACGGTTGGGTAGCCTCAACAGCACACAGATTCGGGACCTAAAAAACAGCCTCAGGATTGTGCTGGA
>CAMDMI010000099.1 GCA_945902135.1 Spirosoma fluviale | reverse complement strand
TCAAACAGGATAACCGGCCCAGAAATCTGGGGCAGGTCAACAGGCACCTCTTCATACTCCGGGGCTTTCACAGGTGCAGATTCATCTGGATTGCCTACCGGTGCTTGCTCTGCCTGATTCCAATCTTCAAATGCCTTATTGGCAACTTGTTCATCTGTTTTTACAGTGCCCGTATCAACCGAAATATCTTCGCCTACCCAGTCGAAATTTAATTTACCCGGCTTGCTAACCTTAAGATTGTAAAATCCATTGGTATAAAGCAGGTTGTATTTGAAGTAAAGAAAAAGGTTTGCAATGCACGCAAAAGCAGGATTTGGCGCCATGTTGGCCACAATTTTCTGTGTCGTTTGAATCAGCTTTAGCATTGGCTGAGGCTCGAGCGGGCGCTTTCCTGCCAGAATCATCAAGTCCATAACCCTTTCGAAATTGGGTGAGGCTTTGAGCTTTTTCTTCAGCATCGTATTGAAAAGCAGGATGCCCGCTTTTTTCTGATCGGCATCCAACTTGCCCGACCACAAGGCATTAAATTCATTCACAGTTATCGCCACATTGTTGAGTTGTGTACGATTCATGAAATCGCTTAACTGCGAAATAAACTCTGATTCGTTTTCAGAGAATTTGATTGGATATGGGGAATTGGCAAGCACCTTGGCTTGTGCCCAAACCGGCACAACCGACATTGGACCGATAAGAAAAAACAGGCCGGCAAGGAGAAAAAACAGGTGCTTCAAATTCATACTTTAGGCAGATTTTCGGTAAATCAGGCAAGCCCAGTTATCTTGCTCAGAACTATCCAAAAGGAGCAGGCCGAGGGATTTGGCCAGGGTATCCAAATCTACGACATCCTCCGAATAAAACCCCGAAAGAAACAACAAGCCATTTTCAGAAAGGCTCGCCGCATAGGCAGGCAATTCGCGTAGAATGATGTTTTTATTGATGTTTGCCAGCACAGTCCCCGGCTGAATATTCTCAATTTCACGAATCCCGGAGGCCAGCACCGAGCTTATTTTACTGCATTGATTCAACCTGTAATTTTCAAGACTGTTTTCGATGCACCAAGGATCATTGTCGAATCCAATCACTGAAGTCGCACCCATTTTTTCTGCCATCACAGCCAGAATTCCAGTACCACAGCCAGCATCTACAACTGCCTGTCCGGCAGGAGGATATTGAAGAATAAATGACAACATCTGAGCCGTAGTGGCATGATGGCCAGTTCCGAAACTCATTTTGGGTGTAATGTTGATTACAACCGGATATTCTTCCGACACTTCGTGAAATGCCGTTTTTACCAGAATCTTTCCATCAATCACCACGGGCGGATAATGGCTTTCCCACTCTTTGTTCCAGTTTTCTCTGGCTACTTTTTGGATGGCGTAACTCAGTGCAGTGCGTTCGGCATACCTTTCAAGCACTTCCTTGCAAGCATCAAAATCCAGTTTTTCTTCTTCCGCAAAAGCCGAAAAACCGCTTCGGTTTTCTTCAAATGTATCAAACTCCAGCAGCGCAAGTTCTGCAATCAGCACTTCCGAAAATTCCGGATTGCAACGAACATTGAGTTGAAGATACTGGGTACTTACCGACTGTTCTGACATCCTGAAAATGATTCTGTTTCTGTAAAATAAATTGAAAAATCGGCTCTGGATCTATCCTCAACAAAATAAATTGAGAATTTAGATTGAGCCCGCAATTGTGTAAAATGCCATTTTCCCGGCTTATCGGCAAAAAGTGCATTCTCGGTTTTGAAAACCACCAGGTCAGCGAATGTTTCGCTTTCTTCCTGAAATACCCTAAACTGAGCCCGGGCAGGATCTTTCTCCACAATCACTGAACCAGCAAGCTGACAAAAAGCCGGCTGTGCGATGGCTTTTGAGGAAAAAACGAAGCCCAGAATTAAAAAGAGAATCAGGCGCATTCAACGATTTTCAGAAATTCGTCTGCCACCAAAGAAGCACCGCCAATCAGGCCTCCGTCTACATCAGGCATGGAAAGTAATTCGGATGCATTGGATGCCTTCATACTGCCACCATACAAAATCGAAATCCCGTCGGCCAGCTCTTTGCCATATTTGTCGGCAATCAAATTGCGGATAAAGGCGTGCATGTCTTGTGCTTGTTGCGCGGAAGCAGTAAGGCCGGTTCCGATGGCCCAAACTGGCTCGTAAGCGATTACGAGCTTGCTGAAATTTTCTGCATTCAAATGAAATAGCGCATTTTGAATCTGGCTGCCAACCAGGTCCTCGTGGGTTCCGGCTTCGCGAACTTCTTTGGGTTCTCCGCAACAGAAAACAGGCCTGATTCCTGCTTCAAGGGCAAGATCAACTTTGGTTTTCAAAACTTCATCGGTCTCGCCAAATAGACTTCTGCGCTCACTGTGGCCCAAAAGGGTGGTTTTAATTCCCGATGATGCCAGCTGGAAGGCAGAAATTTCACCGGTATAAGCGCCTTCTTTCCAGGCAGCTGCATTTTGGGATGCGATTGAAATTTTGGAATTTCCGGCGACTGATGCTGCAAGGGACTCCAGGAAAAGTGCCGGAGCGCAAAGCAGGACCTCAGTTTGAGGCGAAATTGAACCCGGGATTCCATTCCGAATGGCAGTAGCAAGTTCAATTGCAGCGGCGCTGCTCAAATTCATTTTCCAGTTTCCAGCGATTATGGTTTTTCTCATGTTGAATTAAAAAATCAGGCAAAGCTCAAAATAAGGAAAAGAATGAAGCCCGAACAAACAAGCGGCACAATGCCAGTCGCTTTTCAAAAATGCTTACAGGAAAAATCCGAGACCAAAATGCAATTGAAGTTGGTTGATTTTGGTTTGCACATCCTGGTCATAGCCTGATACATAATTGTTTTTCAAACTATAATAACCAGTTACCAGTGCTGCATCCCAATACCAAAGATCGAATTTCGCCCCAAAACCTCCGGTCAGAAAAACCATATCTCCCGGCACATTGGACTTGAATTGTGCATCTGATTTTAATGCGGTTTGCAGCCAAGAAAGTCCTGCTCTTACCCGATATTCACCAAAGCGCAACTCACCGCCACTTCGAATGTTGAGCTGAGTTCCATAATTGGCAGTGATTTGTGGGTTATCTGAGGTAAAGTTGTATCCATCTCCATCATAAATTTTAGCGGATCCCGGATTGGTGAGTTCCATGTTTACCTCAAACATTCCTGACTTACCAGCGATATAGGTAAGGCCAACGCGATACCTTGCCGGAAGCCGAAGTTTGTAGGAAAATTCATTGTCGAACCAGGTAACTTCTCCCGAATTCAGGATATTTCCAAAGTAATTGAATCCGTTATAGTTATAGCTGATTTTTGGGGTATACTTCTCCGTCATCCAGGTTAAAGTTGGCAACTGAATGGCAGCTGAAAAACGGAGTGCATCTGATGCCTTGTACAAAAAACCGATGTTGGCACCAACTCCTTTGCTTGTCTGGCTTATGGCCTTAGAAAGTGTAAAATCTACCCCACGAAATTTCTGAAGCAAGGCATAATCGGGATTGGCAATGTCCACATACACATTCCGAATACGCTCTTTGTATTGAATATCAGCTGAGTAATTGGCGGTATGGTATAAAACAGAAAAACCCAGAAAAAACTTGTCATCAAAATCAGCACTGTAGCCAAAGTTCCAGTTGCCTGTATTCATGGTTTGAGAAAAAGAACCCGATTTATCTAGGTCGCTTTGAGGAAAAGCAGAAACGAATTCTGCGCCAGCCGTGTCGAGAAGATAAGCATCATAAGCCATCACAACATCATTCTTAAAATTGTCTCCAAAAATCGGCTGTGGATTTTGAATGATGTTTTCCGGATAATATCCGGGTGTATTCAGATTGTCCAGCCAATAATCGATGATGGAATTTTTACTCACTTTACCTGGTTCCTGGTAAAGTTTTGTACTGCCTTCCCAACTGACTTTCCTGCTGCTTTGCTGGGTTCGGTTGTAATTTACGGTAAAAACACCTCCACGAAATCCGCTGGCATTGTCATTTTTATCGGCAAGAGAAATCCCGAAGTTCCCGAATGGCATTCCAGCCTGTTCAGAACTAACCTCAGAGCCCCTGAATGTTGAATTTGCAGTTGTAAGAAAAGGCACAAGGCTGAATTGCATGCTGGATTTTCGCGCCAGACCCGGTGCTGCTGGATTAAAACTCAAAGAAGACGGATCAGCGCCAATGCCCATCAAGGTTCCACCCATGCCCATGGCCTTGGCTGAGCCATAAATTCCCTGTTGGCTGTGCCGGGCAGCATTTTCAAAAAAACCCTGGGCCAAAACAGGACTTCCTGCATGTACAAGGGTAATTACGCCTGCAATGAATGAAAATCGCCAGCAGGAAATTGAATTTTTACTCAGCATTCTAATCAATTTCAAATTCAAAAATTATCGCCTTCTTCCGCCACTTGGTCCACTTCCAGTGGATGGCGTGGTGGTTTTACTTCTGCCCCCGCTGGTGCCACTACCCCAACCAGAGGATTGGGTTTGTGTACGGCCGCCGATATTACTTCTGGATGGTGTGGCCGTTGACTTGGTTCCCCATCCTGAGGATTTGTTTTCACTTCGTTGAGAACCTCTCCAGAAACTACCGGTTCCTGTATTGCCACTATTTTGGGTACCAGTATTGTTTTGGTTATCACGGGTTTCATTCCAGCTATTGCCTGATGGCTGGGTGGTTTGAGCAGCGCTGCCATTGCGCCTCCAGAAGCTACTTTTTACCGTACCACTTTCTTGCTGTTGGGTGCCAGTAGAAATGTTTGTTCCGGAATGGATGTTGCTTCCGGGATTGCCGGAACCGCTTACTGCTTCTCTCCCACCTGTGCGCCCGCCCGAAGGACCTGCGCCATAAACACCGGTTCCTGTGCCACCCAAAGGCAAATTGGTTTTTATCCTGCCACCTCCGGAATTTCCACCGCCTCCGCCAGGATTGTTGTTCCAATAATTATTGTTCTGGTAATTATAGTTGTCCCAATAAGAACCGCCATAATAACCCCGATACCTGTAAAAAGGCCTGTAATACCATGGATTATACCAGGCATACGGGTTGTAAGAATAAGGATTGTAAAAAGAACTATAATAGGGAGAATAGCCAAAACCGTAATCAATTCCGGAATATCCACTGCCTGCCCACATTGGCCCCCAAAACGAAGAAACACCCCAGGTAATCCCGGAATATCCGGGGTACATCCAATTGTAGCCCAAGGATGTGTAGGGTGAATAGCCGATTCCAGAAGAGGAACGACTTCTATAATAGTTGTTGGTGATGTAAGTGTCTCCGTTTCCAGTTTGGGAATTTTGGTTGCTACCATTACCGGAAGACTTGTATTCGGGATTTACATAATCGGGCTGATTTTGAGAATAACCGCCCTGTGCCTCCGAAAGTGCCTGCGATTTGGCCCTTGCGGCTTCTTCATCCCGCCTTTCCTTTTCTGCCGCACGGGCGGCAACTTCTTTGGCGGCCTTCAAATCGGAAGAACTGTAATAGGCGTCATCATTCTCCGAAGCAGGTGTTTTAAGACCTGAGCAGGATGAAAAAATCGTAACCAGCATGGCTGGAAAAAATAATTGACTGAGAAGAAAGCGATTCGATTTCATGGTGTCGTAAAGTTAAGAACTACACTGTACTTTTGCGAAATCAAAAATACACCCGAATCATGAGCAACAACATGATTGGTGGAATTTTTCCCTTTTATTAACAAAACTTAGAATTTCAGGACAAGCACCTAATATGAGCAAATCCCTGCCAAAAAGAAGCGAAGATTATTCAGCCTGGTACAATGAACTAGTAAAACGAGCCGATTTGGCTGAAAATTCTGCCGTGCGTGGCTGCATGGTAATCAAGCCTTATGGTTTTGCCATTTGGGAAAAAATGCAGCAGACCCTGGACCGTATGTTCAAGGAAACCGGTCACTCCAATGCTTATTTCCCACTTTTTGTCCCAAAAAGTCTATTCGAAGCCGAAGAGCAAAATGCCGAAGGTTTTGCAAAAGAATGTGCCATTGTTACCCACTACCGTCTGAAAGCGGACCCGGATAAAAAGGGAAAACTAATGGTAGACCCAGATGCAAAACTCGAAGAAGAATTGATTGTGCGGCCCACTTCTGAAGCCATCATCTGGAATACCTACAAAGGCTGGATACAATCGTACAGAGACCTTCCTCTTTTGATTAACCAATGGGCCAATGTGGTACGCTGGGAAATGCGCACCAGATTGTTCCTTCGCACTGCTGAGTTTTTGTGGCAGGAAGGACATACAGCACACGCCACAAAACAAGAAGCCATGGAGGAAACAACAAGGATGCTCGATGTTTATGCAGAATTTGCACATGACTTTCTTGCGTTGCCTGTGATCAAAGGCATAAAAACAGCCAATGAGCGCTTTGCTGGTGCAGAAGAAACTTTTTGCATTGAGGCCATGATGCAGGATGGAAAAGCCCTTCAAGCTGGTACATCGCATTTTCTTGGTCAGAATTTCGCCAAAGCATTTGATGTAAAATTTGCAGACAAAAGCGGAGGCCTAGAATATGTATGGGGAACTTCCTGGGGCGTAAGCACCCGTTTGATGGGCGCCTTGATTATGGCGCACTCTGACGACAACGGACTTGTGCTTCCTCCAAAACTTGCGCCATGGCAGGTGGTGATTGTGCCGGTGGTTTTTGGAAACGACAATGAAGCCCTTTATGCTCGTTGTAAAGAACTAAAAGCCAGTCTGCAAAAAGCAGGCATCTCAGTGATGCTTGATGACAGGGACACGCAAAAACCAGGCTGGAAATTTGCAGAATATGAATTAAAAGGTGTGCCGGTGAGGCTTGCCATCGGCAACCGCGATTTGCAGAATAATTCTGTTGAGCTGGCCAGGCGTGATACCTTGGAAAAATCTATGGTTTCATTGGATGGAATTGAAGATTATATCAAAAACCTGCTGGATGAAATTCAGACCAACATTTACCAGAAGGCCCTGAATTTTCGTGAAAAGCAAACCAGAATAGTGGACGATTATGCCACATTCCAACGCTTGCTAGATGAAGATCCCGGTTTTATTCTGGCCCATTGGGATGGAACTCCGGAAACCGAGGAAAAAATCAAGAACGAAACCAAGGCAACCATCCGCTGCATCCCGCTGGAAAGAGAGGAAGAACCAGGAACATGCATGGTTACAGGAAATCCATCTGCAGGTCGCGTACTTTTTGCAAGGGCATATTGACAGGCGATAAAATTCCGGAATTCATTTGCCGTAGATTCAGTCAAAAATCGTGGCTTAATTTTTGAATACTATTATCTAATACCACGAATCAAATTAAGATGACAGTATTAAATGATGGTAGTTTGGCTGAATTCAGCGGCGGAAGCTGGATGGCTGTAAATGCAAAAATTAACCTGAACGAAAATGCTGACAAGAATTAAAAAACTATTGGGAATTGGTCCGCACACAGACCTGAAAGCAATTCTTGAACAAGGAGCTACGCTTGTGGATGTGCGTACACGGGAAGAATACGCAGACGGACACATCCCCGGTTCGGTTAACATTCCACTGAACAACTTGGAAGCGAGCCTTTCTAAAATTCCCAAAAACAAAGCTGTCATTACCTGCTGTGCATCAGGGATGCGAAGCGGAGCCGCAAAATCTCTGCTCTCAAGCAAAGGATATGCAGAAGTTCACAACGGCGGTGGCTGGAGAAGCCTCGGCCAGAAAATCGGAAAACTTTAACCTTAAAACTCAAACAATAAAATTATGACTACCATCCTTGAACTTGACAATATTAAATGCGGAGGTTGTGCCAATACCTTACTTAAAACGCTGAAATCATATTCCGAAATTTCCAACCCAGGCGTGGATCATTCCACCGGCATTGTTCAATTTGAACATCCGGAAGAATTTCGTCTGACTGGATTGAAGCGCAAACTCCGTAACCTAGGCTATCCCGAAAAAGGATCTTTGAAGGGTTTGGGAAAAGTTGCGGCCAATGCCGTGTCTTACGCGAGCTGCGCCATCGGAAAAATGTCCTCTTAAAAATTACGGAAATGTCAAAATTCAGCGAGCTGATAAACAGCAACAAACCGGTACTGGTGGATTTCTATGCCGATTGGTGTGGACCTTGCAAGGCAATGAAACCCATTTTAGAAGACCTGAAAAGTAAAATCGGGGGTACCGCATCCATTCTTAAAGTGGATGTGGACCGTAATCCGCATGCTGCGCAATCATACAATGTGCAGAGCATTCCAACTCTGATCCTTTTTAAAAACGGCAAGGTACTTTGGCGAAAAACCGGTGTGGCACAATCCAGAGAACTTGAGCAAATCATTAAACAACATTCCTAAAATTCCAGATGATGAAGCAATTTTCACTCAGCATTCTGACGCTTTTATCCGTCGTACTCTTTTCCTGCGCTCAGGAAAAAGGAGAAAAAAAGGTTTTGAATGCGCAGGCTTTTGCAGAAAAACTTAAAAATACACCCGGCGCTCTGGTTCTGGATGTTCGCACTGCAGAGGAGTTTGCAGGAGGCCACCTCGAAAAAGCTGTGAATGTGGACTGGAATGGAAATGGTTTTGAGGCTTGGTCCAAAAAAATCGACAAGGACGCATCCATTTTTGTTTACTGCCTTTCAGGTGGCAGAAGTGGTTCCGCTGGAAATTTTCTCAGGGAAAAAGGATTTAAGAATGTGGTGGAAATGGAAGGTGGCCTGATGAAATGGAAAGCGGCGGGATTGCCATTGGCGGGTGAAAATCCAGGCAAAAAAGGCATGCAATTCGCTGATTATGAAAAACTGCTCTTGAATGACAAAATTGTTCTTGTGGATTTTTATGCGCCATGGTGTGGTCCTTGCAAAAAAATGAAACCCGAATTGGAGAAGCTGGAATTGGAGAATTCTACAAAGCTGAAGGTGATCAGAATTGACTCAGACGAAAATCCGGATCTGGCAAAGTCACTTGGAGTGGATGCCCTGCCAATGGTTTTTATGTACAAAGCGGGAAAGCAATTTGCCAAATTAGAAGGTTACCAATCGCCTGAGCAATTGAAAAAAGCCGCTGGTTTGTAATTTAAAATCCCTTTTATTCAACTAATTTAATTTTCGCTGATATAGAATCCTTTAGAAGACTCTATTCTCCGTCTTTTTTGATTTCTGCTTTTTAACTTTTTGATGAAAGGAAAAGTAATCACTAATGTGGTTTATTACTTTTTGGTCCTGCCTTGCAGGATTTCACTTCGTTCAACATCAGCCTCAAAAAGGGGTTAAAACGCTTGTTTTTGAGCCAGGGTGCGGG
>CAMDMI010000098.1 GCA_945902135.1 Spirosoma fluviale | reverse complement strand
GTAATGTTTGTGCTGGTGGCGATGGTTGCCGGGTTTAACATGGCGGCCACTTTGTTGATTATGGTGATGGAGCGTCGTCAAATGATTGGAACGCTGAAAGCACTTGGGGCTGATGATGGCTTGATTCGGGGCATTTTTATCCGGAATGGATTCCGAATTTTAGCTTGGGGACTTGCAGTCGGTAATTTCTTCGGAATTGGTTTTGCCTGGATTCAATGGCAGTTTCAATTAATCCCATTAAATCCGGAAAATTATTACTTATCCAGTGTGCCAATCGGTTGGGATTGGATCTCCATTCTTGGCATTAATACAGGGGTAATTCTGATTTCCTGGCTGGTGATTCTTTTGCCGGTTCGAATGGTAAACCGCATCCGGCCTGCAGAAGCTGTAAGGGCCTGAATGCAATTCCGATTCAGGAATTAGTAGCGCCTCTCCAGGTTTTGATCGCGGCTACGAAAAGGAGCTCTAAAAAATTTGACAATTCTTTAAAAATGCTGAGTTGTTTGTGTCCTTGTTTTAAAAATACAAAATGGATAAACAATTGATCAAAAGCCCAGAGGAAATGTGAATTAGGTATTTGGCAAAAAGTACTCCTATTTCGCAGGGATAGCTTTTAAAAATAAAATCTTCCAACCTTAACTGCTGCATTTTTATGGTACGCAAATTTTTTTCCAGACTTTTGTCTTCCAAACAAAACAGCAGGCAAATTATTTCTACAGAGGAAATTAAGAAAATGCATCATCTCAAAATCCAGATGGGTTGCGGCGATGATCATTTGGAAGGCTTTGTAAATATGGATTGTAGGCCCACTATTGCCGCCGACTTCATCGGTGACCTTAATATTCCGGACTATTTCACACCAAGTTCGGTTGACCTCATATATTCCAATGCATTCTTTGAGCATTTGTACCGAAACCAAAAACTTCCTCATTTAAAAACGCTGTTTCAAACACTTTCTCAGAATGGCATGGTGTTTTACATCGGCTTACCCTACTTTCCTGAAATCGCCCGTCTTTACCTGGAGAACGGGCCCGGAATCGTAGGAGAAAAATTTGATTTGTTTAATGTTTACCGCTATACCCATGGCGATCCGGAAGCAGTTTCGCCGGATGGCTGGTTTGAGCAATTGCATAAGAGCTTGTTTGACGGACCAGATCTCCGGAACTTATTGGCAGCTTCCGGTTTTCAGTCTTCCCTGATTTTTCATTATTCTTATCCGGGCGAAGAAAAAACACCTGTCAATTGTGGATTTATTGCATCGAAAAGTCCGGCTACAAGGAAGGAACTGATTGAAAAAGTCGAAGCACTAGTGGGGGAAGTGGCAAGTCAGAAGGTAATTCTTCAAAGTATACATTACCTGGAGGCTATTTCCTGAGGTTTTTTTTGAAGGAGAAATACAAAGAGATGGGATCAGCTTTTTGTATAGCAGAATGGCTTTTCGGTGGGTCTTTAAATCCTATCCAAAACCATTTGAATTGCTTTTTCTACGGTAGCCGCAGGATTTTGGGAGAAAACATCATTTGCCCGGCTTGCCACAATTGCGTTTACCGAGAGCATATTGTGACCAAGTAATTCACCCATTGCATAATAGCCTGCTGTTTCCATTTCGAAATTGGTAATCCTGAAATCCCCGAAGCGGAATTCTTTGTAAGCTTCTAAGAGATTATCCCGGCGGGGAGAAAGTCTTACGCTTCTGCCCTGCGGTGCGTAGAACCCCGGACAGGTCAATGTATTTCCAGGAACCATTTCTTTTCCAATCCTGCGAAGAAGTTCTTGATTGCCGCGTACTATGTAAGGAATGAATGGCAGATCGGCCATGTTTTGAAGCGATTCGGCAAGCAGCAAGTCGGCTTTTCTCAAATGATAAGGATAAAAACACATCAGTGTGTCAAAGCCGATGGCCAATTCCGATACCAGAATGCTGTCAACCGGGATGTCGGCCTGCAGGCTGCCCGAGGTGCCCACGCGTATAATTTCGAGACTTGTCAATTCGGACTTCTGTTCCCGTGTTTGAAAATCTACATTCACCAAAGCATCGAGTTCTGTCATGAGAATTTCGATGTTGTCGGTACCCATTCCGGTTGAAATCGCGGTTAATCGTTTGCCTTTGAAATGGCCGGTGTGGGTAACAAATTCGCGGTGACGGTGTGTAAATTCGATTGAATCGAAATGCCGGCTCACCTCTGAAACCCTGTCGGGGTCGCCTACCGTAATGATTTTGTTAGATAGATTTTCCGGACGGATTCCAATATGATACACAGCTCCATCCTGGAGAATAAGGTCAGTTTCACGGATTTTCGACATGGTGCTTTAGGGTTTCAGGTAACGCAGCTGATGGCTTTTGCCTTGTGATTGAATGTGAATAAAATATAGTCCGGCTTTCGCCTGGGGGATTGAAAAAGTATTTTCATCCACAATTTCTATTGGTCTTTTCCGGCCTACAAGATCTCTTGCCTCAATCATTTCCGGAGAAACTTTGATTCCCACTATTTTGAAATTGCCTTCAGGATTGGAAGACAGTTTTGGGCATGTCTGTTGAATAAAATGCTCATTTGCCTGAATGAGGCCGGTTCTCCATGGAATTCTCACTATGGGTTTTAGCGGGTCATTGGTTTCAAATGCAAGCGTATCTTTCCAGGCAGTTGAAAATGTGGAATCTGGGTTTTGAGTCATCCGGATTTTGGTGGCGGAATTGTAAGCCAGATCGAAGTTGCTGTTGCCTTCCACTTTCAGACGGTTTTTCAGGAAGCGGATGTTTTGAATCTGTAAAACCAGTTTTCCCTCATTCCACAAAGCCAGCGTCATTGGCTGGATGTCTTGTTGTGAGTACAGAATTGAATCCGATAGACCCAGCTTTCTGCGGTCAAGGGGCGATGAGACAGTAGCAAGAATCCGAATCCGATCGGCAAATTGGGGGTAATCAGTAAAGGGATTTCGGTTGTTTTGTTCAGCAAAAACCGCTTCATTCCTGGCTATGTCTTTGGGCAATGGCGGAAATTCCTTGTTCCATTGCCTTAGAATCGCTTCTTGTGGCGCAAAAAAACCGGTGTAATCTTCATAGCGGGTCACGAAATACATCATGGCCCTGGCGCAAGCACCTTTGTGCAAATCCTGTGGTTCATAAAGGCCACCGCCGTTTTTGGAAGGCGCATTGACAGCAACCGAAACCAAGGGCGCAACTGCCACACCAAAAGGAAGGTTTCCTCGGCTGTTGTTTGCGGCATCATCGGTGGAAAAAAGATGGTGCAGGTCGGAACGCATCGGAGCATTCTGGCCAAACAAGCTTTGAGGAAAGGTGTGTTCACAATTGAAATTGTTGTTGACAGCAGTTGCGCGGGTATTGAACTTCGCTTTTCGGTTTGTATAGACACAAGTAACGGTATCATTTTGGTTGTCGATACTGGCATACATTTTATCCCGCGCCACATCATAAGAAAATCCAGTATATCCAGCCCCAGTGATGATTTTTAGAGTTTGCTTCAGGGTTTCTTCTTCCTGGTTTTGGGTGCTGCTGTAATAAGCCTTGCTGTAATTTCCTTGGCAACTTAGTTTCACGCAATGATCACCGCCATCTTCCGACCATGGTGTGCTGATGATGAGTGCAGCAGGGTTGGGGGTGTTGTGGATAATTCTGCAACGGACATTCACCTGTATAATTTGGCCAGGCTCGATGCTGAGGGAAGAAGTCGGAATGGAGTAAGGTGTAGAACCATAAATTTCAAAAGGAATTGAAAGGCTGACATGGGCAGTCTGGCTTCCAATGTTGCTGATTTGAATCGGCAGGGAGTCCAGAATGTTTTCTGTATTGGTGCCAAAATCCAGGCTAAGTGGATTTATACTGAGGGTTTGTGCCTGCAAGTTGCTTGTAAGCAAAAGGCAAAAGAGTAGTGTAAATTTCAGTAGCTGCATTTGAAGAAAAGGAAGCAAAGGAATGCAAAATTTTTCGTGTTATGAGAGAAATTGATTGATCTTGGTTGAAAGTAGAATGACAAGCATCAGGCTTTATTTGCCTGAAAATCAGATGTAGGGTTTTTTCATTTGTGTTGCTTTGCTTTCAATTGTCTGCCTTTCCTTTGCATCCGTTTAATTCAATAAATGTTAACAATCCAAAAAATGAAGAAATTAATGGTGCTGGCGCTGGCAGTTTTTGCCTGGTCCTGTGGAAAGGTAGAAGACTCCCGTGAATACAAGGAATTACTTGCGAAATATGATTCCGTTGTGGCCATCAGTTCGGGTCGTGCTGGTGAAAATGCAGAACTCAACAGCATTATTTCAGAAATAGAAGCCAACCTAGATTCTGTTTCTAAGGACCAGGATATGGTTTCAGAACTTAATAAAGAGGGTTATGAAAACCAGAAGGAGAAAATTGATGCGATGATTACCGGCATCAGTGGTTATATGGAGAAAAACAAGGCGAAAATGGTAGCCTTGGAAAAAAAGGTAAAGAAATCGGGCAAGGCCAATTCTGCTTTACAGAAAATGGTTGAAAACCTGAAGAAGCAAATGATTCAAAAAGAAGAGCAGATAGTGGCTATGCAATCTACCATTCAGGGTCTGGAAGTGAAGGTTGGTGAATTGAACCAGACCGTTGCAGTAAAGGATCAGGAAATTGCCGCTAAAACCGAAGAGATTTCCAAGAAGGACAATGAATTGGTAGAGCGTCAGAAGACCATTGATACCAAGGAAAATGAGCTGACTACCGGCTACATCGCATATGGAAGCAAAAAAGAGTTGGCTGAAAAAGGCATCATTAAAAAGGAAGGAGGTGTGCTTGGAATGGGAAAAGTGTTGAAGCTTTCAGATCGCCCAGACAATACCAAATTTCGTAAAATCAATATTAAGACTTTATCGGAAATCCGATTGGGAATGGTGAAAAAGAAGAAAATGGTTTCTTCCCATCCCGACAATTCCTACTACTATACAATTTCAGGCGAAGAGGTTTTTATAAAAATTACCGACTACAACAAGTTCTGGAGCTTGACAAAATATTGCGTCATTGAGGTGAATTGAATGAATTGATTAAGGAAAAGAGAAAGCCTGGCGGATGATTCTGTCAGGCTTTTTTTATGGGATGCAGACTGTCCGAAATGAATTCTCATTTTGCGTGAAGGACAGAAGCGGAAATCGTGGGGACTTGGCCCCACATTGCAGCGAATGGCCTGACCCAGGGCGCAGCCCGGGGGCACGCCCAAATTGCATTTGTAATTTAACTAACAAGCGTTAGTTTTGTGGCTGTAACCATTTCAAATTTGGCTCAGCATTTTACTCCCATCGCAGTCCGTTCTGTGGAAAAAACCACTGAGGATTGTGTGCTCGTTTCTTTCGATGTTCCTGATGAAAAAAAACAGGATTTTCGTTTTAGTGCTGGGCAGCACCTGACCTTGCGCCGGGAAATTGGCGGTGAGGAAGTGCGGAGAAGTTATTCGATTTGTTCGGCGCCTGGAAGCGGGAACTGGCAGGTTGCGATCAAGCAGATTCCGGAAGGGGTTTTTTCCCGGTTTGCCAACCAGGAATTGCGCTCCGGAGATGTGCTTGATGTGATGCAGCCACATGGAAATTTCACGCTTGAGCCTTGCACCGAGAAGGCTGCGGTGTATGTGGGATTTGCGGCGGGCAGCGGAATTACACCTTTGATTTCACACATTCAGGACAAACTTGAGCAGGAACCTTCTGCGCATTTTGTGCTTTTTTATGCCAGCCAAACTGCGTCTTCCATTATTTTGAAGGAGGAACTGGAAGGTTTGAAAAACCGATATCTCAGCAGATTTGAGCCATACTTTTTTCTCACAAGGGAGGAGCGGGACATTGAATTTTACAATGGTCGGATTGATTTGGAAAAACTGGAGCATATCTCCAAGTATATTCTTGACCTTCCTTCCGTTGACCATTTTCTTCTTTGCGGTCCTGAAGACATGATTTTCATGATTCGGGATTTTCTACAAGTCCGGGGAGTTGAAGAAAAACGCATTCACTTTGAGTTGTTTGTGAGCAATGCAGCCTTGCAAAATAAAACCAAAGTGAGGCGGGTGGAGGCCGAGTCTGGAGTCGGTACAGAAGTAACGGTGCGCGAGGGAGGGAAAAATTTCCGTTTTCGCATGGGTCGAAATTCGGAAAGTGTTTTGGAGGCGGCCTTGCGGTACAATTCGGGACTGCCATTTGCCTGTAAAGGAGGCGTTTGCTGCACTTGCCGGGCAAAGCTTATCGAAGGAAAAGTTGAAATGCATGTGAATTATGCACTTGAAAAAGAAGAGTTGGAGGCTGGGTATATTCTTACTTGCCAGGCCGTTCCGCTCACAGAAACAATAACCGTAGATTTTGATCAGTAATACAATTATGGAAATTGACATCAATCGCCTGGACCTGGAATTTCAGGCCAAAATTGACAGCGGCAAAACCATCGAGCCCAAGGACTGGATGCCGGAGAAATACCGGAAAACCCATATTCGGCAGATTTCTCAGCATGCGCATTCTGAAATTGTAGGCATGTTGCCGGAAGGAAACTGGATTACCCGTGCCCCTTCAATGCGCCGGAAGGTTACTTTGCTTGCCAAGGTACAGGATGAAGGCGGACATGGTTTGTATCTTTATTCTGCCTGTGAAACGCTCGGCATTTCGCGTGATGAACTTTTCGAACAGTTGCACAGTGGGAAGGCCAAGTATTCATCCATCTTTAATTATCCGGCCGTTACCTGGGCGGATATGGGTGCTGTTGGCTGGCTGGTTGATGGCGCTGCCATTATGAATCAGGTAATGCTGACAAGAACATCTTTTGGTCCATATGCCCGCGCTATGGTGCGTATTTGCAAGGAGGAAAGTTTTCACCAGCGTCAGGGTTTTGAAATTATGCTCAGTCTGTGCAATGGCACAGCGGTTCAGAAACACATGGCGCAGGAATCGCTCAACCGCTGGTGGTGGCCATCGCTGATGATGTTCGGTCCTCGGGATGAGGAATCGACCCATACAGAGCAGGCAATCAAATGGAAAATCAAACTTAAAACCAATGATGAGCTTCGGCAGCAGTTTGTGGATCAGACAGTTCCGCAAATTGAATTGCTGGGACTTGAACTTCCAGATCCGGCCATCAAATGGAATGAGGAAAGGGGCCATTATGATTTCGGTGCCATCGACTGGGATGAATTTTGGCGCGTAGTTGGGGGCAATGGTCCTTGCAACCGGGAGCGTCTGTCTGCCAGAAAAGAGGCCTGGGAAAAAGGTGCTTGGGTGCGCGAAGCGGCACTTGCCTACGCCGAAAAGCAGGAAAGTCTTCGGGAAGCGGTTTGAGCTTAAAAAGAAAAATGACCATGAAAAAAGAATGGCCCGTTTGGGAAGTTTTTATTCGCAGCAGATCCGGCCTTGACCACCGCCATGCGGGCAGTGTGCATGCCGCTGATGCTAAAATGGCCCTTGAAAATGCGCGTGATGTGTACACCCGCCGTCAGGAAGGTGTGAGCATCTGGGTGGTGCCTTCGGCATCCATTACGGCCTCTGATCCAGAAGAAGGCGGAGAGCTATTTGAACCGGCGAAGGACAAGGTTTACCGCCACCCAACTTTTTATGATTTGCCGGACGAACTCACCCACATGTGATGAATAAATCCCTTTACGATTACTTGATTTTGTTGGGCGATAGTCCGCTGATTCTCGGGCACAGGCTTTCGGAACTTTGCGGACATGGGCCAAACCTTGAAACTGACATTGCCTTAAGCAACATTGCCCTTGATCTTTTTGGTCAGGTTCGCAATTGGTACCAGTATGCTGCGGAGGTTCATGGCGAAGGCAAAACGGAGGACGACATTGCCTTTTTGCGTTACGAGCATGAATACAGAAATGTTGTTCTCACAGAACAGCCCAACAAGGATTTTGCCTGGGTAATTGCCCGGCAATTTTATTTTGATGCCTGGCATTTTTCTTTGCTGTCGCAGCTCACTGAGAGTCGCGACGAACGCATTTCAGCCATTGCTGCAAAATCCATTAAAGAAGTGACTTACCACAGACGCTTTTCTTCTGAGTGGGTAAAACGACTCGGCGATGGAACGGAGGAAAGTCATATTCGAATGCAGAATGCAATCGCGCATTTTGCCATGTACAAGGGCGAGCTTTTTGAGGAAACCAATGTTGAAAAGGAGATGTTTGCCTCAGGAACTGGTGCCGACTTCAAAGTCCTGAAAACACAATTCGATTCTTTTACAAATGAAGTTCTGAATGATGCCGGACTTGAGATTCCACAAATAGACTGGACACAGCGGGGTGGAAAGCAAGGTGTTCATTCCGAGCATCTTGGCTATATTCTGACCGATCTTCAATACATGCAAAGGGCATATCCCGGAATGCAATGGTAGAAAGTTCAATGCCGGAATCGGAACATAAGGTGAGAGAAATTCTGGCTACAGTAAAGGATCCCGAAATTCCGGTATTGACAGTGGAAGATATGGGCATCATCCGGGGCATTGAACTGGATGGACAGAAGGTGCGGGTAAAAATAACTCCGACTTACTCTGGTTGTCCGGCAATGGATGAAATTGCGGCAGACATCCGAAAGGCGCTGCTTGCAGAGGGGTATGAGCCAGAGGTTGTTTCAGTACTTTCTCCGCCATGGAGTTCCCTTTGGATTTCAGAGGAGGGCCGGCGGAAAATGGAAGTTTATGGCATAGCCGCGCCCTTGGAAGAAGTGGCCGACAAGCGCGCACTGATGGGGGAGAAGCGGGTTGTAAAATGTACGCACTGCGGTTCTATGAACACACGCCTCGTTTCCCCATTTGGTTCTACTGCCTGCAAGGCGCTTTTTCAGTGCAATGACTGTCTGGAGCCTTTTGACTATTTTAAATGTATATAACAATTCAATAGATTTGCTTTTGCCTCGTCTTTTAAAATAGGTCTTGTTTTTATGCCTGTGAGCTTTTCAAAATCAATCTCTTTTTGTCTACTGGCAGTTCTCTTGCTTGCCGGAAGTTCCTGTCGTAAGGATGAGTTTTCGGGCTGGACCCAGCGCTATCTGGTGTCGCCTCCAGGCTTGAAAATTGTAAAGTCTGGCATCATCATCAAAAATTGCAAGGCTCCATTTCCGGTTAGCTTTTATCAAGAGGTGGAGAACCTTCGGGGTACAGTTTCTTATTTCTGGGATTTTGGTGATGGGAAAACTTCCGTAGATAAAAGTCCCAACCATATTTATGATTCCGCGGGTACCTACAAGGTTACCTTCATCGTGCGCAATCAAATCAGCAGCGATACCTCTATTTTCCAGGTTGCAGAAATGGCAACCGGGTCTGTGCCGGTAAAGTCTGCGTTTTCGTAGAGCCATTTCAACGACAACAATTACGCCCCGGCCAAAGTGGTTTTTCAAAACAAGACCAGTGGTGCCAACCAGTTTAAGTGGTATTTCGGGGATAACGATGAATCCAACAATGACAGCCCGGAACATGTTTTTCAAAATCCGGGCACTTACAATGTAAAATTGGTGGGTACCTGCACGGATGGTAGCAGCAATGAAGTCATTCAACAGGTTTTTGTGATCCCTCCGCCCCAGCGGATTGTGATTGATTCCTTGAATCTGA
>CAMDMI010000097.1 GCA_945902135.1 Spirosoma fluviale | reverse complement strand
GTTATTGCAGAATCGAGCTTGCTGGCAAAAGCAATGTTTGCCGCTGGATTTCGCAAAGACGATAAAGTCGGACTTATTTCGAACAACAGGCCAGAATGGAATATCGTGGATTACGCATGCCAGTTTCTGGGCGTAATTTCTGTACCGATTTATCCAACACTCACCGAAGACGACATTGCCTACATTTTCCAGGATGCTGGGGTGAAGCTTGTTTTTGCTTCCAATTTGGAACTTGCAGAAAAAGCAAACCGCGCAGCATCCAATATTGACGGATTCTTAGGCGTAAAAACATTCGACCGGGTTGAAGATTTTACCCATTGGAAGGATTTTGCTTCGGGTGGGAAATCAATTTCAGATGAGGAGATTCAGTGGATGTCAAGCGAAGTAAAGGCAGAAGACCTGCTCACCTTGATTTATACATCCGGCACCACTGGCCGGCCCAAAGGTGTGATGCTGAGTCACCACAATCTTTCGAGCAATGTGAAAGCCTGCGTGCCTTGTTTTCCGCTTAGTCCGGACAGCACAGCGCTGAGTTTTCTGCCGCTCTGCCACATTTACGAGCGCATGCTCAGTTACCTCTACATCGGATGTGGCATTTCTGTGGCCTATGCCGAGTCGATGGAAACCATTGGCGAAAATCTGAAGGAAATTAAGCCTCAGCTTTTTTGCACGGTGCCAAGGCTTCTTGAAAAAGTGTACGATAAAATTGTGGCCAAAGGCCAGGAACTTCGGGGCATCAAGCGTTTCTTATTTTTCTGGGCACTTGGTTTGGGGCAGCGATACGAGTTGCACACCGACATGGGTTGGTGGTATCGCTTTCAGCTTGATTTAGCGAACAAAATCATTTTCAATAAATGGCGTGAAGCCCTGGGCGGTGAAGTGAAGTTCATAGTTTCGGGAGGTGCCGCATTGCAGCCAAGGCTTGCAAGGGTATTTTCTGCCGCCCGAATTGTGGTGATGGAGGGTTATGGCCTTACTGAAACCAGTCCGGTGATTTCGGTAAACCGCTACGAAGAAGAAAACCGTAAAATTGGTTCGGTGGGCATTACGGTGGAAGGTGTTGAAGTGAAGATTGCCGCTGATGGTGAAATTCTAACCAGAGGACCGCATGTAATGCAGGGCTATTACAAACGACCGGACCTCACAGCCGAAACCATCGATTCTGATGGCTGGCTTCATACGGGCGACATCGGCGAAATTCAGAATGGCAAATTCCTGAAAATTACCGACCGGAAGAAAGAGATGTTTAAAACATCCGGAGGCAAATACATTGCGCCACAGATGATTGAAAATAAGCTCAAAGAAAGTCTGGTGATTGAGCAGGCGATGGTAATCGGAGACGGGCAGAAGTTCCCGGCTGCCATTTTGGTTCCATCATTTGACGGACTTCAAAACTGGTGCAAGTTGAAAGGCATAGAATGGAAGGGCATAAAAGAAATGCTTCAGGAAAAAGTTATACAGGAAAAGTTTGAGCGCGAACTCGCAAAGGCCAATGGAGGACTTGCCCAATACGAAAAAATCAAAAAGATTAAAGTTGTAGAAGGGCCATGGACCATCGAAGGCGGAGAAATGACGCCAAGTCTGAAACTGAAGAGGAAGAATCTGATGGTCCGCTATGCAAGGGAAGTTGCGGAAATTTATGAGTAAGCGGTCTGTTGCGACTAAAATTACGCAGACAAACTACTTTTAAAAAAGTAGTGAACTTTAACGCTCAAATTTTATTTAATTGAGAAAAACAGAAATATGAAAAGCGAAAACTTAAAAAATTATGGATTGAAAATATTTGATATAAAATTTAACAGACAAGTTATTGGCGAAATTTTAATAGGTGTTTTTGTTGGTTATTTAATTGGTCTTGCAATAAGTTACATAAACATATTTGGAAGTAGCCAAAATGCACCGAAAATTTGCGCAATGGCCTCTGGAGTATTTTCAATAATGCGAATTAAAAATAAACAAAAAAAGTAATCACATGGCGACTAAAGAAGTAAAGACATACACTCTTGCCGAGATGAAAGATAAATATATTGGCAAGGTTGGGACTCAAGAACGTGACGAATATGAATATGAACTACGGATGGACGTTTTAGGAAAAATGATTAAATCCGCAAGACAAGAAAGAAACTTAACACAAGAAGAACTGGGCCGACTTGTTGGAGTTCAAAAGGCTCAAATTTCTAAACTTGAAAGTAGTGCTAACAGTGCTACAATTGACACAATAATTAAAGTTTTCAGAGCATTGAAAGCAGAGATAAACTTTAACGTAAAACTAGAGGACAACTTTGTTAAACTCGTCTGACCGAAAGATAGCCGAACGCACAACAAGCATAATTTGTGCAAACAAGGATTTTGTGCCAGATTTGGGACTGACGTGCTACGTAGGAAATTCAGTGTTAGATTGAAAATGAGTCACAACGCAGCCCTTTCTTCCCAAATACACCGGGCGGTATAGGCAAATCAATTATTTCAAATAATCCAACAAAAGAATGCTTGATAAATTAATGAACCTACCAAGTCCCCTTCAGATTTTGATGGACCCGGCATCAATAATTGTGATAAGTATCTTTATCGTTCTTATGATTGCCGAAGAACTATTTCCAGGAAGGCCTTTGCCCAAAATCAAATACTGGAAAATAAAAGGGCTCATAGCCTTTATATTTTATTTTTTCTTGTCTTCCTATCTACCAATGTTTTGGAATGACACATTTGCACAATATCAACTCATTGATATGTCATCCTTAGGCGATTTAGGCGGCGCTATTGTAGCACTATTGATTTATGAATTTGGCGTGTACTTCTGGCATCGTTCAATGCATAAAAGCAATATCCTATGGCGGGTATTCCATCAAATGCATCACAGTGCCGAACGCGTAGATGCTTATGGTGCATTCTTTTTTAGTCCAATGGACATGATAGGTTTCACCCTCTTAACAAGCCTTGCATTGGTCGTAGCAGGCGGATTTACTGTTCAGGCAACGATTTATGCGATTTACGGAGCAACATTTCTGGCAGTAATTCAACATGCAAATATTAAGACGCCTCAGTGGATGGGATATATTTTTCAAAGACCCGAATCGCATTCTGTTCATCATTCAAAAGGTGTTCATGCATTCAACTATTCTGACCTTCCGCTTTTTGATATTATTCTGGGGACCTTCAACAATCCAAAAGATTTTGCTGACCAAACAGGATTTTATGAGGGGGCTTCCTCAAGAATAGGAGAAATGCTATTGTTTAAGGATATTAATAGTGGAGTGCAAAATCCTGATGGGCATAATTAAAGCAGCCACTTCTTCAATACCCAAAGCAGCCTAAAAATCCAGCTTCTTTCTCGTCTCTTCTAGGCGGCGGTATAATGCACGGAAAAACTGATTTCGGATTTTTTCGGCAGAACGGCTGATCTGGGTGCTTTTTGAAATTAGGTTTTCCATCCAAAGGGCATTCTGCTCATTGAATAACGGATTGCCGGTACTCATAAAATTAAAGGTGTTGTAACCCAGAAAAGAGATTTTTCTCTTGTCGGTTTTTACCAGCACACAATTGTTTCCAATCATCAGGTCAGATGCGTGGCAATGGAAAGGCGTTGCGCTCACCGACCCGCCCGGCCTGATTTTTAAACCCAAATCGCATTGCCGCTGGAGGTTTTCGAGAAGCAATTTTAAGTCGTCCAAAACCTGATTGGCATCTTCGCTGGATTCGAACAAGCCGGCTTCTGCATAAAATTCAATCTGCTTCAATGTGCTGGAAATGGTTTCTTCTGTCCAGATTTCAGTAGATTCAATTCCAGCATACGCGATGCCGGCATTTCTGGCCATTTCCAGAAGGCCCTCATCTCGATCCGCAAACCTGTATTTCTTATTCTGAAGTTCCGACTGATTGAGAATAGACTTCCTCCAGTAAAAAAACTTGAAATCACTCAAGGCCGGCCAGGCATAGACATGAAATAGCGGAATGTCTTCTGCCGCATAGTAAATGTGTTTTTCCTTGAATTGAGAAATGGTTTTTACCTGAGCCGAAAATCCAGACAGATAATCCTGCATTGAATTTTCGCCGGCAGCAATCGGTTGATACCTGAATGAAACCACGCCTGATATAATATCATTGAGCGCCTCCAGTGGCACATCGAAATGCTTGCAAACCAGGGCCGTTTCGTCTAAAGTAAAGGCCGTTTCGCAGCGAAGTCGCCTGTAGGCGCTGTCGGCCGAAATGCCCAAAATCTGCCCAAGCTCCATGGGTAAAGAAAGATTGTCGGGAATCTGTTTCTTCAGAATTTCAATCAATCGGGCTTGAGATGGCAGGTTCATTTTTGAAATTTTCCGTTATTTGAGTCTGTAATATTATTGAAATTCCGTAAATGAACTCAATTGTTTTTTATAATTCGATAATAGTCCGTGTAAAAAATCGAATTGAATCGAATTGATTATCAATTTTCGCCATAGAATTAAAAGTTGAAAGTATAAATCCATAATAAAGCTCTTTCTCCATCATCCACCTTTGTCGCATTCAAAAACGAAAACAAATTCAAAATGAAAACGACATCCCGCTTCTCCCAACTAATGCTGACAGGTTTCACTTTTGTATTCCTTTCCCTACAATCAGCCGTCGCCCAAAAATCAAACTTGCCTAGCCTGGCAGTGCTTGAACTCCGAAATGAATATCCCAACCCCAAACTTTCGCAGGGCTCTTTTTCTGATCTTCTCCGCAGTGAACTTGAAAAAACAGCCCGCTATCAGGTTCTTGACCGTTACGACATGGACTTCATGCTTACCCAGCAAAAAGTTGAGTATTTCAACTGCCTCAGCCGATTCTGCCTCGAGGAGGTTTCCTCTAAGATAAATGTTGACAAGCTAGTTGTAGGCAGCATCAAACTCATCAACAAACGCATTACAGTAAGCATCCGCGTTTTCGATACCAAATCCAAACAATTCGAACTTTCCCGTACTTCCGACTTTCTTGATATTCCTGAAGAAATGGGAACCATGGTTCACATCACCGTCAACGACATGTTCGGGCTTCCAAATGACCAGGCCATAGTCACCAAACTAACCCTCAAAAACGATTTTGAAAGTTCCATCAATACCCCCAATCAAGTTTGCCTTCGTTCTGATGGACCAAGAATGGGTTTTATTACTTATTTCATGGAGCCCAAAACCGCAGCTACGCTTCAAAGGTCCAAATCCCAAGGAGGATATGAAGCCTTCCCCCTTCTTTTTCAATTTGGCTACCAATTTGAAAAACAATATCTCAATGAAGGTAATTTTCAGGCACTTGTAGAGTTTCTTCCCATGATAACCGGACTCGATCAGGGTTTATTTATTCCAAGTGTTACGCTCATGAATGGCATCCGAAACAACAACTCTGGCTGGGAATTTGCCTTTGGTCCAATGGTCTCAATTTCCCGCAAAGCCCGTGGGTATGTAGACAGCAACAACAAATGGGTCCTTCTTGATTCCAAGCCTCAGCCAGAAGGAGCAATCGTGGAAACTAGAACCGACAGCCGTGGAAACCCAACGATTACAACCGGATTTGTGGTGGCAGCCGGAAAGACCTTTAAATCCGGAAAACTCAACATCCCTGTGAATGGCTATCTGGTTCCATCTGCGAATGGTGTTTTGTTCGGGGTTTCTTTTGGGTTCAACGCCAGAAGTCGTTTTAAGTAGTGGAAATATTCGGATAGAACAGCCAGTTGAACCAGACCTATAAGACTTTTAAGGCTCTGAAAATGAGATGAATTAAAACTAAACAATTGCGGAATTGATTTGAATTTTTGAACACGAAAAACTAAACTGACAGAGGATTTTTTAACTAACTATTGAGATTTCAAGAAGCCGGTCCAAAGGGTCGGCTTCTCCTTTTTCCATCCAGAATAAGCTTCTCGTTTGGCCGAATTGCCTATATTTGGACACTATTATATACCAGATTGGACCAAATTATTCATTTATGAAGTTAAAACTCAATTCAGAATTCGGAACGCTTAAGGCTGTTTTAATGCATAGGCCCGGCAACGAGATTGACCGCCTTACCCCTTATAACATCAACGAATATCTGTTTGAGGATATGCCCTACCTCGAGGTCATGCAAAGGGAGCACGATGAATTCCGAAGTCTGATCAAAGGTGCTACCGGTGCTACTGTTTACCGCCTGCTTGATCTCCTGATTGAATCTTTAATAGATGACCAACTTCTTGTAAAGGCATTTCAAATTGCCCTGAAACCACATAAACTCGAGCATCTCGCAGAGGATATGATCGGCCGATTTTCCACAATGGAATGTGCCAATGCACTCATTGCCGGGGTGAAAGTTCGTGAACTTAAACGCAAGCTCAACCACAAATCCCTCGATAAACTCGGCGAACATGCTTTTGTAATCACGCCTAGTCCGAATTCTTATTTCATGCGCGATCCTGCGGCTGTGGTTCAAACGGGTGTGATTTCTTGCCAGATGAAAAATGCCATCCGCACCAGGGAGTCTTTTATCATGCGGATGATTTTTGAAAACCATCCCCTTTTTAAAGAGAATTTCAATTTAATTTATCCAAAGGATACCATCGAAGAGGCCTTAACAGAGAATTATCCCGACATTGAGGGTGGCGATGTAATTGTTCTTTCTTCCAAAGCGCTTGCCATTGGAAATTCTGAGCGTACTGATCCTGAAGCCATTCTCGAAGTGGCTAGGGAAGTTTTGAAATCCGGAGAAGTGGAAAGGGTTTACGAGGTTCTGCTTCCTAAAAAGCGGAATTTTATGCACCTTGATACTGTATTTACCATCATCGATGAAAATCTGGTGGTTACCTATCCGGATGCCATGCGGGCTGTAATGGAAACCCGCGTGCACAGGAAGGAGGGCATAGATGAAAATGGAAATACAATTCTCTCCACAGAAGTGCTGAAAGAAAGTATTCTGGAGGTTTTGAAAAAGGAAATTGCTTATCTGGAAATCATCCATACAGGAGATGGAAATCCTGATTATGCAAGCAGGGAACAATGGTTTGACGGTGCCAATGTGTTTGCCATCGGGCCACGCAGGGTTATCAGTTACAACCGAAACCGGCATACAAACCGTGCGCTGCGTGAAGCAGGTGTAGAAGTAAATGTGATTCCGTCTTCAGAACTTTCCCGCGGACTTGGTGGTCCGAGGTGTATGACAATGGCTCTGGACCGACAGGATTTTTAAGATGAAGGAGCAGACTGAGTTCGGATTTTCGTCATTAATGAGAGAAATACCCGCCGTTGCCAAGGTGATGACGCTGGGTCTTTTTCTTGTCTCTATTTTTGTGATTTATGATTTTTCAAGATTGTTGTCTGAGCCGGGTCCGCTTGTAGCGGGTGAAGACCTTTATATTCACATCGCTTTGCTGGTATTGGTGCCAGGTTCATTTCTGGCCATGCTTTCCATTTCTATCGGGTATGCGTATTACCAGCTTTGTAAGCAATCGGGCCGAAAGCCTTTCTGGAAGTAATCCATCAGGATAGTTTTAATTTTTCTTCTTTTTCATTCCGGCATGACCATATGGCTTTTTGGTAAGCCTGCCGTTTGAATCCATATCAACATCTGTCTTTTTCAGGCCTTCTGTACTTCCGGCTTTCACTACCTCAGTTCCGCCTTGAATATCGGGACAAGGATAAGTACTTCGCTGGCAAGAACTTGCAAGCAAGCCAAGGAAAATAAATAATCGGCTAAGTGGCGCCATAAGGGTCATCTGCATCTGTAATGGTTCCCAGCAAATCCCGTATTTCAGATTCTTTTTCGATTTCACCTGCCTTCTCAAAGGCCAGCATCATGTTTCGAAGCATTCTGCGGATGATGTCTACATGAGAACAAGGTTCGAAGAAAATATCGTTTGGCTTCAGCTTTAGATTAATGAGGTATTGGTCAATGTCCTGCCGGGTAAAAACCAATCCTTTATTGAAAACATTGATGTAAAACTGTTGACGACCTTCTTTGTAAGTAAGAATAAAAAGGTTAGGCAAGTTAACGCCATAAATCGGGAGCCGCATTTTTTGCGCCACCAACATATACAAGCAACAGAGGGAAATGGGGTTCCCGCGCTTGGTTTCCAAGACCACATTGATCATGGAATTGCTGATGGAATGAAAATTCTTGGTATTGGGTGAAAACTTCAGCTTGTTAAAAATCACCGAGTTGAGGATTTTTATTTGATCAAGCGGTACGATGTCGGGCTTAAATTCCAACCATGTTTCGTAATAAATCTGTTGGACCTGATCTCTAATTTTTGCAAAATCGAGGTCCGGATATTGATAGGTTGCCAGCAAGTAAAGTCCCTCAAGAAGGTCCTCTGCCCCATTGTTTTTCCAATCTGCTAATTTTCTTGAAAGTTGCTCAAACTGGAGGCCATGGATAATATCTTCAATTTTTCTCTGAGACCGAGGGTCGAAACTTTGTTCCCATTCTCTTTCAAGAAGTGGAATAATGGCATCGCCCAAAGACACAATCCTCTCCTCTACATGGGATTGAACTTCAGGGTCGGAATCCCCAAGGAGGGAAACCAAGGCCTTCATTTCATTTTCACTCAGCTGTGTTTGATTCATTCTATCAATTTCCGGCGCTTATTGCTCCCATGCAAATATGGGAAAAAAGAAAGCGCTTATCCATACCAAAAGCCAGTCAAAATACTTTTAATGATAAGAGATTTTTTCTTGGCGCTTACAATTAAAAATTCAAAATTTGAGGAGTCCTCATTTATTATTAAAATTGGACTTTCAATCAGAACCAAACAACGATTTATAAGATGGAAAGCACCAAAAAGTTTAAGGCCGTCATGCTCATTGATGACAATGAAATCGACAACCTCATCAATCAGAAAATGCTGGAAGCATCCAATATTGCGGAAACCATCTTTATGCACACAGGCGCCAAAAGTGCTTTGGAGTTTTTGAAAAACATGGAAAAGCTTGCTTCCAATGGAGTAGGACTTCCAGAGATTATTTTCCTCGACATCGATATGCCTTTGATGGATGGTTTTCAGTTCCTAGATGAATTTGACAAACTATCAGACTACATCAAAAACAATGTGTCCATCATAATGCTTACTTCTTCCATTAATCCTCAGGACCTTGGAAAGGCAAGAAAAAGTAATTACATCAAGAAATACATCAACAAGCCACTCACACAAGATGCGCTTGAAAAGCTTTGATTCTTAAAATAAATTTTCAGAACCCTGCTCAAAAGGCAGGGTTTTTTATGGCTTATTCTGCCCTTGCTTTCTTGTGCGAAGGCTTAAAAAATCTTGACTTTCGTCAAGGCATTCTGTTTCTGAATCTGTTTTAATTTGCGTTGGTGTTTTATGTGGCCTCAGGAATGGGTGCCATTATAGATCCTATTCTTCTGAATGGAGAGAAAATTGGCGTGGCTAATTTTATCATTTCCTCAATTATGCCTGCAGTGTTTGCAAGCCTAATTTTCTTTGGGATTTCAAAAATGAGCAGCAACCCAAAACGGGTATTTGGTATAGTAGGGTATTCATTTCTGGTGTTTTCAGAGATTCTGCCTTTTTTAATTCCAGGTCTCAGCGAGGGTTTACGCAATACTTTTTTGATTTCACATATCGTTGCTGGACTTACAATCATGCTGTACTTAATTTCAAAGGCGGAGAAAACAGATTTTA
>CAMDMI010000096.1 GCA_945902135.1 Spirosoma fluviale | reverse complement strand
ATGCGACCCGCTTCGTTGTTTGGAGAAAAAGTATTGGGAACTCCGTCCTTGTCATAATAGTCGTTGACCTTACGGTATTTTCCATAAGCAGAAACAAACACCCCGGCATTCGGCCCAGGGTAAAACTGCTGATTGCTGGCATTCAGCTTAACAACGGCCAGCCCGGACTCGCCAACATTCAAAGTGGGGTCCGGAATGCCTCCCAGTGTTTGGGCCATGCTTTTTTCCTTCGAAGCAACAAACAAAACCCAGATTCCAATCGTGAGTATTTTTAATGTGTTTTTCATGTTGATTAATTTTATTTGATTGACTTTACAGGGTTGACAGCCTAACTTTCCGAAATGTGAACAGAATTTCAAAAAAAAATTTTCTTTTAATGGTTAACAAGTGTTCGATGGGGTTTTAACCATTCAGAGTTGAGAAGGATGTAAATGTTGTTTGACAGGCCTTTTTCATCGGCTTGATTTTTAATACGGCCAAGAAAGATGGCAAACTGGCGGATGTCTGGTTAATTTCTCTGGGTCGGCCTCATTTCCGGGTTCTGAAAAATACTTTAACCCAGATAATGCATTAGAACATCGTTATGAGAGTCTAACATGCAATAAATCAGCGCCTTTAATTCGAAATTCGTAGCAGCGCTACGGATACAGAAGAAAAGGCGGCGAAGCCTCTGATTTGAAGCAGGTTGGCTAGGAATAGATTTTCTAAAGCGTTTTCTGGGTTTCACAAGCTTTGCTTACTTTCGTAGCGGATGATACCGACAGCCTGCAAAGTCATGCCCTTATTTATTGAGAAACATTCGCCGGAATTTCGAGGCAATGATGCTTGGCTTATGGCAATTTATCTACTGAAAATATTTCCGATTCGAAGTCTGATGCTGATTTTTCTGCTTCTCCCATTTGCTTCCTGTTCCTCTTTGCCCGGGGTTTCTACAAGGGCAATTTCTCAGGTGCAAGAAGTGAAACCCCGGATTGTATTTCTGATGATGCGGATGAGCCGGGACATTCTCAGTGGTAGCAATTCATTGGAGCTGGTTCAGAAGACCATCAAAGATGGCGAACTGAAAAAGCAGAAAAGTTCTGAGGTCCATTTTGGAGAATATCTGAGCATTGAAGTACTGGAAGAAGGAACACCGCCCCATACTTTTAGTATAGATCATCCGCTGGTGAAGCATGTGGAATATGAGCAAAATAAGGAACTGGTGGCCAAAGAAATCGGGCTTGATAAAAGTGAGTTCTTTGTCAGGTTTCAGGTGCATAAAGCGGCTGCCACTGTAAATATTTATGAAAATACTGGGAATTCTGCCCGAAAAAAACTTCTTTCCATTCCTTTATAATCCCATGAAAAGAAAGGTTCTGTTTTTTGTTTTGACTCTGATTGCCTGTAATTTTTCCCGGGCCCAGGTGTTTGAATTAGATACCCTGCAGTACAAGGGAAACCCGGATCAATTCATCAATTTGGTTATGATGGGTGATGGGTACACCGCTGCCCAGCAGGACCAATTTGTTTCGGCCGCGCAGGGTTTGAGCGATTATCTTTTTACACAGAAGCCATTTGATGCATACCGGAATTACTTCAATGTTTTTGCCATCCGGGTGATTTCCACTGAATCGGGCGTTGTACATCCTGGCACAGCCTCAGATTGTGCCGGAGCGCAGGTTCCAGTTAGCAATCCGCAAACCTTTTTTGACACCCGCTTTGATGCTTATGGCATTCACCGGCTGGTTGTGCCATTCAATGAAAATGCCATCGCAGGTGTTCTGGCCGATAATTTTCCGGCCTACGATCAGGTCTTCATTATTTCTAATTCGCCCTATTACGGGGGGAGCGGTGGACCATTCGCAACCTCAACAACCAATATTAACAGCAATGAGATTACAGCCCATGAAATCGGGCATTCCTTTGCTTACCTCGCAGACGAGTATTATGCCGGCGACATTTATGCCATTGAAAAACCCAATAAAACTCAGCAGAATAATCCTGCTCTGGTTAAATGGAAAAACTGGCTCGGGGGAAACAATGTTGGAATTTACCAGCATTGCTGCGGCGGTCAGTCTGCCTCCTGGTATAAGCCGCATAATAATTGCAAGATGAAGGTGCTTTTTGCGCCGCTTTGCGCGGTTTGCAGTGAGGCCATCGTCGAGAAAATCCATGGTTTATCCGATCCCCTGTTTTCCTTTAGCCCTGTTGAATCTACAGTTAATTCTACCCAACAATATCTGGACTTCAGCCTTAATCTGATCCGGCCGCAGCCGAATACGCTGAAGACAGAATGGAAGATGAACGGGAATATCCTTGCAGTAAATGCCGACAGCATCCGCATAGACCAGTCGCTTCTTCCTGACGGAAATTATTCCATCACGGCAATCATTACCGACACAACTGCTATGGTGAGGACAGATGGTCATGCCTCTTTGCACTTCAGCACGGTGAACTGGACTTTCAGTAGGCTCTTTACCAAGACCCGCGTCATTGCTACTTCTAACGCAATTTCACTTTCTGTTTCTCCCAATCCGACGGATGAATTCCTAAATATTTCATTGGAATTGACCAATCCAGAGTATTTTTCGCTGGATGTTCTCTCAGTCGAAGGAAAGTTGGTCCGCCGGCTCGCGGATGAGATCAGGGTAAATGGAAATTTTGATCGCCAGTTCAGTCTGGAAAAGTTGCCGGCAGGTGAATACTTGATGCTATTTCGCATTGGAAATTCGACGCAGACTAGGCGGATTGTAAAGCAAAATTAAATTCTGAGGTTAGGGCCAGGCTGGTTTTTTTCGATGCCTGAACGACTCCCGTCCATAGGACTTTGTTTTCTCTAAGATTTCTGGACAAACCTTTTTGCGGTTTCAAACCAAATTATTTTTGGGGTAGCTTACACTATCACCTTTATTCCAGTGCAATTGGGCAACAGCCTGTTGCCCAAATAATCGACTTTCGTTTAACTCAGATACAGAGGATTAGTGGTCACACGATTTTTCTGGGGATGGATCAGGTTTTACGCGATTAATTTCTCCAATCTGAACAGGAAAAAAGTCTAATTTCACTAAAATCCTACAAACCATTTTTGGCCACATTACCCAAAAAAGTAAACCGGAAAATGAACATTCTCCGGTTTACTTTTTAAAATTAGGATGTAACTATTTTGGTACTTGCCCTTTTCCTTTCGCCCCGATAATAAAATCAACATTGAGCGTGGCTGTACATGATTTTCCACCAACATTGAAAGTAAAGTTTGTGGTACTGGTTGATCCACTTCCGGAGTAGGTAGGTGTTCCGTAAATATAATAGGTAATGATACCACTTCCGGTATTCAGGTAGTTTGAATAACCATAAGCAGTAAGTCCGGAATAGGTCCCGGTACTGGTGATTGTTTCGTCTTGATAATATCCCCCATTTCCACCGGTATAAGGCACTTTAAGTGTAACATAGCCAGTAGTTCCTGGATAACCAGCCGACCTTCCAGCAAAAATTGGCTGATTGAGAATGGCCGAACCACAATTCAGAATAGTTACTACCGGATTTTTTTCAACTGTTGCAGTTGCTGTGCAGGATTGACCGCCAAGTTCAAGATTGAATGAAACCAATCCTGACGCATTTGGAGTTCCAGTGATATAATATGTCAGACTGCCACTTCCCTGAGCAAAATTGCCGGCGGCAAGAGTGGCTGTAAGTCCTGTAACACCTGTAGAAGTCACCGTTCTAGGTGGATATGGACCACCATTCCCTCCAGTGTAAGACACAAAAATCGGAATTGGTGTTGTAATAGGCGTTCCCTGAACAAATACTCCTCCATCGAAACCGCAGTTTAAAGAAGATATAGAGCCTTCCTGTACTCCGCACCATTCATACCACTTTCCATTATTGTAATAATTTGGGCATCCAGTAGTAATGTTGAAAATAAGCAAACCATTTGCAGGATTTGAAATTCCGTTTCGCTGGTCATAGGTCATTCTTGGAGGAAGAAAACCTTTACTGGTGGAGTTAATTTCGGTGATTGAAGAGGAGTTTGGGCTGGTGGTGCCGATTCCGATGCTTCCGCCATTATTATAGAAATTTGTACCATTTAATATCCACTGACTTCCGTTCCAGAATGGTGAAACACCTGATGAGGCACCTGTTGATAGTAATCCGGTTGCACCTTGCGAACCAGTCAGACCAGCAGGTCCTTGTTCACCTTGAGGTCCGGTTGCACCAATTGGTCCTTGTCCACCCTGTGCTCCTGGCGCACCATCTTGTCCGGCAGGTCCCTGATCTCCTTTCGGACCAGCAGGTCCTTGTTCTCCTTGAGGTCCGGCTGCACCAATTGGTCCTTGTCCACCCTGTGCTCCTGGCGCACCATCTTGTCCGGCTAGACCTTGGATTCCTTGCGGACCTATTGATCCAGTTAGACCTTGCTCTCCTTGTGGACCTGTTGCACCGGCCGGACCTTGTGGACCAGTCGGACCAGCAGGACCTTGTTCGCCTTGAGATCCGGTTGCACCAATTGGTCCTTGTTCACCTTGCGCTCCCGGCGCACCATCTTGTCCGGCAGGTCCTTGTTCACCTTGAGGCCCGGTTGCACCAGTTGGACCTTGTTCGCCTTGAGATCCGGTTGCACCAATTGGTCCTTGTTCACCTTGTGCTCCCGGCGCACCATCTTGTCCGGCCGGCCCTTGAATTCCTTGAGGACCTATTGCTCCAGTTGGACCTTGATCTCCTTGTGTACCTGTTGCACCGGCCGGTCCTTGTGGGCCAGTCGGACCAGCAGGTCCTTGTTCGCCTTGAGGTCCGGTTGCACCAATTGGTCCTTGTCCACCCTGTGCTCCAGGCGCACCATCTTGTCCGGCTGGACCTTGGATTCCTTGCGGACCAGCAGGAGAATTGGCTGCATAAAGGGCACAAGGAACACTCAGCATTGGCGAAACTCCTGAAATAGAATAATTTGTGCCTCCTGTTGGATCAGTTTCAGTTTTAATGAAAAATGGACCTACAGACCAATCGATGGTATCAATAGATCCACTGATTATGGTTCCGGCCCCAACTTCAACTGTGACCAGGCCATTTATGTTGGTGGATGTTGAATGTGTTTCTTCATAAAGTGTCTGACCTGTTTCTGAGCCCTTGAGAATGCTTACTTTCATTCCGATGACCTGATTCTGAAGCAGCTGATTGCTTGAATTTCGAACCACCGCCTGATAACTCATTCTAAATGGCCCCTGAGCCAAGATTTTGAACGAACTGACTAAAAAAACCGCGCAAAGCAAAATACCTGAAAAAATATTTTTCATATAATAAGAGTTTGGAATTGTGTAAAATAACAGCCAAAAGTTGGCCGTTATTGTTTAATAACTTTGAAAGTTTTAACTAATTTTTCTTCCGACAAGACCTGTAAAGTATAGGCGGCCATAGGCTGATTGGCCATCGGAATGAGTGTCTCAGCATTGGATAATTCTCCCTGAAGGACGGTTACACCGCGCAGGTCGATGAGTTTCCATTTTCCATTTTCCAACTTTTCCCCGCTGATGCGAAGATTCAATTCTTTTACTGTTGGATTGGGGAAAACCTCACATTTAATCTGTGCAAAAACCGGATTTTTTACTTCAGTCACCACCAGTTCATAAGGTTGTTGGACGCCCTGATTAAGTGAGCCATTACTTCCAGTTTGATGTGAGTAAAATACTTGTCCTACAGAATAGGATACTGAACCACCTGTACCGCTTGCATTGCCACCTGAGGTGTGAATTCCTTGTTGGGCAAATGAAGTAATTCCTGAAAACGCTACAAAAGCAGATGCGATGATGAATGTCTTTTTCATTGGGCTTGATTTTGATTCGCAAGATTGTGCTCCTTCTGCTTATATCCAAACTTTATTGAAGGGAATTAACCTTTTAATGACAATCAATCTTGTCTTATTTCTTCTGACTTTTTTTGGTTTTGGATTTTTGTTTGACCTTTCCCGCTTGGGCAAGACCAATTCCCAATTCGTTTTTGGCCTGTTCGATTAAATCTTTCCAGTCTGCTTTTGGCTTTTCGGAAAGGGCAAGCGACATCTGGTAATCGTCGCGGTTGATGCTCAAATGGGTAACCGGCTTTCCAAGGAATTCTTCAATTTCTTCCAACTGTGGTTTTTCTTCGGTGGCGCAAAAGGAAATGGCAAAGCCTTTTTCCATTCCCCGGCCGGTTCGACCTACTCTGTGAACATAATTTTCAGCCTCATCCGGTAAATCATAATTCACCACATAACGCACCCCGGGAATATCGATTCCCCTGGCGCTTACATCGGTTGCAATAAGTACCGCGGCACTGGCATTTCTAAATTTATCGAGCACTTCCATTCGCTCCGCCTGATCTCTGCCTCCATGGATTATCCCAGCCTCAATTCCAACCCGGGCCATGGCAGCTTGCACGCGTTCTGCCCGGACTTTGGTTCGTACAAAAACCAGAATTCGTTCTTCTGCCTGTTCTTTGATCAATCGCTCCAGAAAAAAACGCTTGTCATCCATTTCGATAAATGCTACCTGGTGATTTACATTTTTAGAGACTCTGTCTTTAGGCGAAATCTGAATGCGAATGGCATTTCGAACCAGTGAATAGGCCAAATCCTTGATTTCTTCATTAATGGTTGCAGAGAAGAAAAGGGTTTGTCGTCTTCCTGGTATGTGTTTTATGGCATCCCGAATGTCGCGGATAAAACCTGGTGCGAGCATTTGATCGGCTTCGTCCAATACCAAAATCTCAACCACCGAAAGGTCAAGGAAGCCTTGGTTACGGAGGTCAAACATTCTGCCCGGTGTTGAAATGAGCACATCAACGCCTTTGTTCAGTCCGTTGGTTTGCGGGTTCTGGTCAACGCCGCCATATGTACTTACGATTTTTAAACCTGTGTGAGCACCGAATTTTTTGAAAACACTTTCGATTTGTGAGGCAAGTTCTCTGGTAGGCACCATCACCAGACACCGAACTTGAGAAGGTTCCGCCCTTCTTCCGCTTGAAAGAAGTCTTTCCATCGCCGGAATGGCAAATGCGGCTGTTTTTCCGGTTCCAGTTTGGGCAACGGCCAGTACATCTTCACCTTTCAGAATACTGGGAATGGCCTTGAACTGGATGTCCGTTGGCTTGATAAAGCCATGTTCTTCAAGGCTTTTCTTTATGGAATCTGAAATGTGGTAGCGTGAAAAGTGCATATTGTTTGCCTTTAGGCAGAGAATAGAATAGGGGCAAGTTCGTCAAAATGCCCGATGATTCTGTCGGTGAATTCGGCCAATGTTTGTGCCGGGAAAGTGGAAGTGATTCCAACGGAAGGGCAGGAGGCCGCTTTTGCTGCCTTGAGTCCGGTTGGAGAATCCTCAATGACCAAACATTCGCTGGCTTGAAAACCCAGCATGGCCGAGGCTTTCAGGTAAATTTCAGGGGCAGGCTTCGGCTTTTCTACCAATCCAGCGTGCAGAATCGCCTCAAAGTATTTGCGAATGCCGCCATTGTCGAGGGCGAAATTCACATTTTCGATTGGGGCATTGCTGGCTACTCCAATTTTAAAATTGTTTGAATGCAGTTTTTCTAGAAAGGGGAGGAGTCCTTCTGCAAGCGCAAAATGTGGCGTGTACATGTCGCGGTAAAGTGCTTCTTTTTCCTGTGACCATTTTTCAACCTGGGTTTCGCTGGTGTCAGGATAAGCGTCTAGGATGATTTCCCGATTCGTTTTTCCAAAGATTCTGGAATAGGCTTCTTCTTCTCTAAGGTCAATCCCAATCATCTGGGCAAATTCCAGCCATGCCTTTAGGTGCCAATCGTTGTTGTCCAGGATTACCCCGTCCATATCAAAAATTACGGCCTTGATGTTTTTCATTCAAGCTGTTTTTTGCTTTTTAAATCCACTGGCAATGGCCGTGCTGGTGTCGAAGAAAACCATCCTTGCGGCAGAATTCCGGTCAATGTGCACCCAGGCCTTGTTCATTTCTTCCATCATCGTGGCCACAATTTCCTGGTTCAGAATCCGGCCAAGGTTGCCAAGGTCGATTTTCTCCTGGTCTTGTATGTTCAAAATTTCTCCGCCCATGCCAGAAAGGACAAATGCCTTTCTTGTTTTTTCAAGGCTGTATTTTAAAAATGTCTTTTGAAGTTCCCGGCCCAGGTCATGGAAATGCTCGGAAAGGACAATCATTCCAGCGCTGTCTTCTTTGTAACATGCGCGTTGCCAATCCATGTAGAATTTGTGGTAATCGTCTTCTTTCTCATTCAATAGGGAAAATGCCAGTGGCAATGAACCTTCTGCGAGTGAAGCCGCCATCTGAAGCCGGTTCTCAGATTCTCCGGTTTTTTCGGAAAGAAATTGAACCATCTGGGCTTCTGAAGGAACCGGAACTGTAATTCTCTGTACCCTGGAAATGATGGTAGGAAGCAGTCGCTCGGGCTGGTCGCTTACTAGCAGAAAAATGGTGAAATCCGGCGGCTCCTCCAGTAATTTCAGAAATGAATTGGCGCCCTCGCTTCGCATGGTTTCGGGCAGCCAGATGATTTGAATTTTGTATTTGGCTTCAAATGCTTTGAGTTGAAGTCCTTGCATGGTTTCCCGAACAGCCCGGATGTTGATCAATGGCGCCCTGTTTTCATAAGTGGCCAGTTCGGCCCAGTCATTCAGGGTTCCAAATGGGGTTTCTCCCAGAAATTCCCTGAACATCGGAATGCTGGCATTCAATTCGTCTGAGTCTATTTTCTTCGACTTGGCCAGTGGAAACAGATAGTGAAAGTCCGGGTGAATGAATTTTTGACTCTTGTTGCAGGAAGTACAAGAACCGCAACTGTCTGATTCGGAACGGTTTTCGCAGTTCAGGTATTGGGCATAGGCAAGTGCTAGCATCAGACCAAATCCACCTTCACTTCCGGCAAAAAGCTGGGCGTGGGCAACTTGACCTGCATTTGCGGCTTGTATTAGCCGGCCTTTTAAGGCTTCATAACCTGGAATTGCCGAGAATTTCATGCCTTGCAAAGTAAAGTATAAAATCCTGTTTCCTCAGGTTGGCGTTTCGACTTTCGGCCTTGTTTTTATACCGGTGATGTTGAATCCCCAATGGTTTTGGTCACTGAGTTTTTTATTGTGAAAACCCTGTTCATCAAACCAATCCATAACTTCTTCAACGGAGTGTTCCCAGCGAAATTCTGGGGTAAACCAATCCAGCACTTCAACCCACAATTCGCTGGATTTCTGTGTGTTTCCCCTGATTTTTTTGGCTGCCAGAGCTGGGAGGAAAATGAAAATTCGAAGAAAAGGACTTTGAAGCCAGCCCGGCATAGAGGATGTGAATTTGCGGATCTGGTTAAATAACTGGTGGATGAATTCCTTTCGTTTGCGGTAAACCCAGATGCTGATTCTGCCGCCGGGTTTTACAAATGCGGCCAAGCGGCCAAATGAGTTCTTTGTATTTCGGGTGTGAATCAAAACCCCGGAACTTTGAATCAGGTCGAAAATTCCTTTTTCAAAAGGTGGAAATTCCACATCGCCCTGAACAAAATGGCAAAGTCTGTTTTCGTTGATTTTGGCGGCCCGGATGATGCTTTTGCTGAAATCCATTGCCACAATTTCTATTTGATTTTTCGCGAGTTCCATCGCGAGATGGCCGTTTCCACAACCAGCATCGAGGACAAGTTTGCCTTGAAGAGAGGAAGTGCTTTCATCGGTTTCAGTGAGAAAACGCTGAAGCTGCGCACGAATGTCGAGTTCCCAGGTTTTGCCTTCTTCGTAATCATGGGTGGCCCACTC
>CAMDMI010000095.1 GCA_945902135.1 Spirosoma fluviale | reverse complement strand
TGGCAATTGGTTGATTCGTTCTCCTTCGCAGATAAAAAAGAGGCTATGCTTAAAGAAAAATACTTCAAAACCGGTGCCGGTAGAGATGAGATTCAGAGAATTCTGAGAAGCAAAGGCCTTTTACCATGACTCTGGTTTTTGCAGGATTCTTATTCGCCGCGGCGAACGGGGGTTCGAGTCCCCCTGCGCCTTCGGCGGCACAAGTCGCGCCTTCGGCGGCACACGCTCCGCTACTAAAAGCCCGGGAAATACCTGGGTTTTTTTATGCCTTTTCTCCGTTCGGAATCCACATCGAAAACACGGTTTCAATGCCTGGTTCAGACATCAAAATCACTGAGCCACCAAGCTTTGTAACTACATCTTTCACAATATATAAGCCAAGTCCCGATCCAGAAACCTTAGAAGTTCCCCGATAAAATATTTCAAAAACCTTGTCCAGCTTTTCTGGTTCAATACCGATTCCATTGTCGGCAACGCTAATCTCTGCCCCTGCCCCGGAAGTCTTGATTAAGACCCGAATCCAGGACTTTGATTTTGATTTGTCTGAATACTAAAGAGAATTTGAAATTAAGTTATGAAGCACTGATTTCAACTTCTTCTGGTCTGAAATGAGCAAGCCATCTCCATGGCTTTCGAGAGAAAATTCCACATTGTTGTTTTCGAAAAAGCGGACATCTTACCAAATTTCATTCGCCATTGCAAGCAGGTCAACAGTACTGTCCACCACCCCTGTCCTTGCATTTTTTGCAAAGCTGATGATGTCCTGAATGGTTTCATCCATCCGTCCTGCAGAGGCCTTTATATGCTGAAGAAAATTCAGCAAATCTGCTTTTTCCATAGGCATGGTCTGCATCAGCTCTACAACGCCCATAATTCCTGTTAGCGGAGAACGGAGGTTGTGGGTGGTGCTGTAAATAAACTTATCGAGTTCGATATTTAGTTTTTCAAGCTGTTCGTTTTTTTCAATAAGCAAATCCCGACTTTTCTTTTGCTCCGTAATCTCTACCCCGTAGGTAAGCAGATACAACAAACGGTCGCCGTCAAAGTGTGGATAAATTGTTCTGAGCATCACCTTTTCATCGGGTGTACCCGGAAAGAAAATTTCCTCTACAAGTTTTATTTCTCTGGATTCTGTTGCGCTCCTAAAAGTCTCAAGTCTTTTTAAAGCTTTATCAAGCGGCAATTTCTTTTTCAACCAATAATCAATCTCGGTTTTCCCTATCAACCATTTACGCAGTTCATCATTTTTGATTGCCTTTCTGTTGATAAAAAGGAATCTAAAATCTGCATTGAAAACAGCGAAATCTGCCGGTAAATGCTCCAGAATTAATTCCACCATCCGGGACTGACCAATCAAATCCAGTTTGGGATCGGGGAATTCCCAAAACGATTCGTCCAAAATATTAGGTCCGGCTGCCGGAATTTTCGGCATTGCATTTTCAACTTTAACAGGAACTGATGGAGAAGGTTGACCAAAAAACATCAATTGATTATTAGCCGGCGAGAACTGAAAAATACCCTGGAACCTCATTGACGGAGAACCCTCGAAAGAAATCTCCACAATGTCTTCACTTAAGTTTTTCAGATCCTCAAAATCTGGCCTGTTTGCAAAGCGAGGTTTTATTAAAATTGAACTGACATCGAATCCTTGTGCACAAATCGGCAATTTGTCCTTGAGCATCGGGCTTGAATACTCAATTCCGAGACCCTCATTCAGAATGAAGATCGCTGGATATAAACGCTCAAGAATCGAAAATTCTATGCCAATGCAATCCATCTTGGTCGGTGGCTGACTCAGAAAAAGTAGAAATTCTTTGCAGAATAAATTCAATGGAAAATGTCCAATTGATACCGTCTTTTGATGTTAAATAAAAGTGCCAAAACCATTTAGCTTTTAAATCAATCTTAGAAATTATTATCCCTGCTGGGGGATTTTGTGCTTCCAGCGCTTGTGCGACCAAAGCCATAAAGCGGGTTGTTTGCGAACATCACGCTCCAGTCTCGACGCAAAATCGCGAATTATATTTTCTTCCCCAACAGCGGCAGGATCCGCCATTTCCTCTACCCAAAATACATATTTACCTCTGGCTTCCTTACGAACTCCAACATAAAAAATCGGGATTGAGAGCTTTGACGCGATTTTTGGCGGACCTTTAAAAAATAAAGTATCTCGACCCATAAAACGAATCACAGCGGAATTATCAGGACCCGGTGTTTGGTCTGATGCCATCGCAATGCCTTTGGGAATTTCACGGCGGCTAACCTGAAGTCGAAGTATTGAAGGCGATGGCACAGGAAAACTGCCAAAGCGAGTTCTGATTTTCAACATCAGCTTGTCGAAAAACGCATTGTGCAAGGGTTTGTAAACAAAATCAATTTTTCCATTCAAATAAATGCCTTTCCCCGCAAGCACCCACTCCCAATTTCCCATGTGGGTACCCATCACTACATACGACCCTCCAGCTGAAATAATGGAATCGGCAAATTCCGGGTTTTCAAATCGCATTCTGTTCTTAAGTTCTTTTTCAGAAATACTCAAGAGCTTAATTGTTTCCACTATTACATCACAGAGATGTTGAAAAAAATCCTTTTCAATTGAAAGAATTTCAAGCTTTGTTTTTTCAGGAAAACAAAGTTCCAGATTGGATTTTACCACCTCCCTTCGATAACCCAGCAGATAGTAAACCACCAAAAAAAGGAAATCGCTCAGGGCATAGAGCAATGAAAATGGCAGAAACGAAAGGAGCCGAAAAAAAATCAATGTCTTGTTTATCTAGCTTGTTTTGGATTGCCAATTTCGCCCCTATCATCCGGATTCATACGATCAAAATTGTAAGTAGCATTCGACTCAACAACTTTTCGCCATTCAGAATTTCGCACCTCTCCTATTCCGGAACTATGCAAAAGTTTGTAGTTGATGTTGCCCCGATTTTGCTGCACAAAAACAAACATAACATCGGTCTGACGGATTGGCTCATCCAAACTATAATAGTACCAGATTTCATATGGAATGGTATTGAGGTTGGTCATGGCTTTTCTAAACCGGTCGGATTGTTCGTTCTCAACCATATCCGGCTTACCGTATTGGATATAAACCCTACCACGCTCAGTCTGATAACCTTTCATGGTTTGGGTGCCGAATTTTCGGTCAGCCTCTGCCACCGTTTTCTTGAATGCCCTAAAATCCCGAAGACCATTAGTGCCAGATTTCTTATCCCAGAAATCCGCAAGAAAATTTCGCAGTTCATTCTCAGTTCCTTTTTTTCGCAGGTAATCGATCGAAGGCTGGTCGGAGCTACGGGAAATTGGGAACAAACTTGCCACCAAATGCCTGCAATCTTCTACCGGAATTGACTGCAATTCTCCGAGCAATTCTGGCGCAAGTCCAGCAATTCCAGGTTTGGAGAAAACAGTATTCAAGCCCGGGTTACTGCGCTTAAAATTGCGGGTAGCCCTTGCAATAAATTTTCCGGCTGTGTCGATTAAATCCCAACTCAGCGTGTAATTCCCGGAGGGCAAATTCTTAAGGATGAGGTCCGTCACCCAAACCATGCGGCCAGAGGATTTGGTCCTTGAAATTTTTCCAAAATCATCCAGACTTGTTTTGCTCTCCTGATCCAGAATTCGGATTCTGCTTACCAATGGACTTCCCTCCGGAAACCTTCGAAGCAAACCGTGGGCCTCGGCATAAAAACGAAGTATGGTGTCCTGTTTGCTGAAAAAATCAGACATCCGCACAGCATCGGCCTTCTGACTAAAAATAGGCTCTGAAGCCTTAAACAAGGCAGGATCTAAGAAAAGAAAATCAGAGAAAACTTCTTTTTCACGGGCATCTTCCAATCGGAATTGAAATGAAATACGCTCCTTCGTTGTGTCTGAGGAAAAGGGATCAAACACCAGCATTTCCACATTGAATGAACCCGCTGGAAGATCGATAACCTTCCATGCAGAAAAAGTTCTGTCCATCCCACTGGAATCTCTGAGTTCCGGCAAATTGAAATCCAGTCGCTCCGCAAAAAAATTCCGGCTTGAATCGTTTATGCCAACTGCGAAAGAAGCCCTGCCCGACAAAAGACCATTCTGCGATTTTTTCCAAACCATAGATTTGCCTTCAATGCCAAACAGCAGCACCAACCTGCCGGATCCATTTTCCCCAGGAAAGCAGAGATAATCCACTGTGGCTGAAATTCTGGCTTCAAGCCGGGAAGAAAAAAACAGCAGAAATCCAAGACCGAGCAAAGCCAAAAACAACTTGATTTTCATGAATGGACTATCTTTAGAAAACATGTTGCAAATAAAGAGTTTTCAAGTCGTGTCCTTCGCCTTAAAAAGCGTTTTATTTGCAAAAACCTCCAACAAGTGTAAGATGGAAAATCAAGAAAAGAGCAAATCAGGAGTGGGTGAAGTGTTCTCTTACTTCTTTCGGAAAAATGACCCGGATAGACCCAATAATTTCAACCTCAAAGCAATGCATACCATCAATAAAATCAGCATCCTGATGTTTCTTATTGGGGTTGTAATGGTCATTATCAAACTCAGCCTTCGATGAACCTGGAGGAAATCCGAAATTACTGCCTTTCTAAACCAGGCAGCGGCGAGGAATTTCCTTTCGATGATGATACCCTTGCCTTCAAGGTTGGGGGAAAAATATTTTTACTCACCGGGATTCGCCATACCACCGGAATTAATTTGAAATGCGACCCGGAAATGGCCATTGAACTTAGGGAAAGGCACAATGCCGTACGGCCAGGTTATCACATGAACAAAAAGCACTGGAACACCATTGAAATTCCTGGAGATTATAAGCAAAAGGAACTTTTTGAATGGATTGACAACTCCTACAATCTGGTTGTAAATTCACTTCCGGCAAAAATTAAAAATCAAATCACAACAGCCCAGGCAAATTGAAAATCCTCCTTATCCGGTTTTCCTCAATTGGCGACATTGTGCTGTGTTCTCCTGTTTTACGCTGCCTAAGAAAGCGCTTTCCGGATGCTGAAATCCATTACCTAACCAAGAAGAAATTCTCTGGTTTACTGGAATTCAACCCACACATAAACAAAATTCACGGTCTGGAAGTGAGCATTTCCCCCATGTTGCGGGAATTAAAAAGTGAAAAATTCGACCTGCTGATAGACTTACACAGCAGCCTTCGAAGCAAATTTTTGTCGCTCATGCTCGGTAAGCCTACACTTGCCTACCAAAAAGAGAATTTCAACAAATCGCTTCTGGTTCTTTTTAAGAAAAACCGGATGTCTGGCCGCCATGTTGTGGACCGCTATTTTGATGTGCTCAAACCTTTAGGAATTAAAAATGATTTCCTGGGTCTGGAGTTTTATCCATGTGATTGCGAAATTCCGGGCCTTGATGAAATTCCGCCCTTTATCCAAACAGACCAGTATGCTGTATTTTCAATTGGAGGAACCCATTCCACCAAACGAATGCCCGCTGCAAAATGGATAGAAATTGCAGAAAAAATGCCCGTTCCAATCCTGATTGCCGGTGGTCGGGAAGACATGGCAGAAGCCGAAAAAATTGAATCCGGTTCAAAACGCCTTGGAAAATCTGTGTTCAATGCTTGCGGAAAATTCAGCATTGGCGGATCGGCACATCTTGTAAAGAATGCTTCCTTGGTTATCAGCCATGATACCGGACTTATGCACATCGCTTCGGCTTTCAAAAAGCCAGTGGTTTGCATCTGGGGAAATACTGTACCGGCATTCGGAATGTGGCCCTATCAAACTGCAAATTTCAGCATGGAAGTAAGCGGTCTTTCTTGCCGGCCTTGCTCGCGCATTGGTTTTGATCAATGTCCGAAGGGGCATTTCAATTGCATGAATCTTCAAGATACCGAGCAGGCAGAACTTTGGTCCTTCATCCACAATGCACTAAACCCCGTTTTGGATTGAATCTGGAAACCAATGTTGAAGTTTTCGCCGAAGTTTGGCTGCCCTTGGCCTTGCCAAAATCGCTTACTTATGCCTTTCCGGCGGATGATGCTCCAGTAACTGGAGGCAGGGTAATTGTGCCACTCAAAGGAGCCAAACTTTACACCGGATTCGTATGGAAAACCGGAGTAGAAAAGCCCGAAGGCTATAAGCCCCGAAGCGCTGCCGACACAATAGACAAAGAGCCTTATCTCGACACGACCAGGATGAAATTTCTGGAGTGGATTGCGGCTTATTATTGTTGCAGCATTGGAGAAGTTTTGCTTGCAGCAGTGCCTTCTGCGCACAGACTGAGTTCTGAATCTCAAGTTCAACTGCATCCGGATTTTGAATTTAAAGCAGAAGATTTCTCCGGAGCCGAAGCCTGGTTGTTTCAAACTTTAAAAAAAGTGAAGAAGCTTCCACTTTCCGAGATTGTGAAGACATTGGGTTCCGGCCCTTCCTGGTTAAAAAAAATCCGACAGTTTCAGGCTGAGGGAAAGGTTCTCGTTTTTGATGAACTGATTGAAGTGTACAAACCCAGGACCAAGGCCGTCATCTCATTGGCCGAGGCCCACCAGTCAGAAGAAGCTTTGGATGAGCTATTTCTGAAACTTGAAAAAAAACCAGAAGAAGAAGCCTTTCTGCTTTCCTTCCTCAACAAAACCAGATTTTCAGTTAGCGCAGAAAAAGAGGGTTGGAAAATTGCCAGAGAGGACCTTGCGCTGGATGAAAATGGAAAAAAAATCCTTGCCAGACTTCTCAAAAGAGGAATCTTCATTTTAGAAAAACAAAAGGTGCAAGCCTTTGGAAATTACATTCCTGACCAAGCCGATCAACCCATTTTGTCTGAGGAGCAGACCAAAGCATTTGATAAAATTCAGGGGATTTTTGAGGCTGGAAAAACCTGCCTTTTGATGGGGGTAACCGGCAGCGGAAAAACCGAAATTTACATCAACCTGATTTCGAAAACCCTGGCGGAAGGCAAGCAGTGCCTTTTCCTTTTGCCAGAAATTGCCATCACCGTCCAGATTGTGGCAAGGCTTCGAAAAGTATTTGGCGCGGCCATGGGTGTGTACCACAGCCGCGCCTCTCTTCCAGAAAAAATGGAAGTTTGGGAAGGAATTAGAAATGGAAAGCTGAACCTGGTCATCGGGGTTCGATCTTCGGTATTCCTACCATTCCGGAATTTGGGACTCCTGATTTCCGATGAGGAACACGATGCCTCTTACAAACAAACTGAACCTGCGCCCCGGTATCATGGCCGTGATTCAGGCATTGTTTTGGCAGGATTGCATGGGGCGAATGTGCTTTTGGGCTCTGCCACTCCTTCTGTAGAAAGCTACTACAAAGCGAGTTCGGGAAAATGGGGAATGGTACTACTCGAAAATCGATTCGGGGATTCCAAATTGCCTGAAATCCGGTTTACCGACATGAAAGTCGCAGCCAAAACCCTTCGGATTAGGCTTGATATTTCGGAGGATGTGTTGGATGGATTTTGCCATGCAAAAGAGGCCGGACATCAATCTATTCTTTTCCAGAACCGAAGGGGATATGCACCTTACATAGAATGTCAGGATTGCGGATGGGTGCCTTATTGCCCGTCCTGCGATGTATCCCTCACCCTCCATCAATCCAAATATTCCCTCAGCTGTCATTACTGCGGACATAAAACAGATGTACCCGCTTTTTGCCACGCCTGTGGCTCTGTGAACATGAAATCACAAGGCTATGGCACCGAGAAACTGGAAGAATCTTTGGTTCAACTTTTGCCTGGAATTCAGGTAGCACGGATGGACCAGGATACCACCCAATCCAGAAAGAGTTTCGATCAGATTTTGCTGGAAATGGCAAACGGAAAGACCGATATTCTTGTTGGAACCCAAATGGTTACCAAAGGTCTTGATTTTGAAAATGTCACTTTTGTGGCTGTATTTGATGTAGACAGAGTTCTTCATTATCCGGATTTCAGGGCCAATGAAAGAACCTTCCAGCTCCTAAGTCAGATTGCAGGAAGGGCAGGTCGAAGGAAGGTTCAGGGTCATGTGCTCATTCAAACCCGAAATCCCGCCCATCCGGTTTTGAGGATGGTTGCCGCAAGGGAAAATCACCTCTTTTATCAGGAGGAAGTTCTGCACCGCAAGGATTTTGGTTTTCCGCCATTCAGCAGGATGATTCGCGTAACAAGCCGGCACCCCGAAGAAAAAAATGCCCTTTTGGCGGCAGAAACTTTTACCAAGGCCATCACAAAAAGTTTGGGTTCCGGTATGGTTTTTGGACCTGAAACCCCGGTGATTGCCCGACTCAGGAACCAGTACATTTTCCACATCAGCATTAAAATACCGGAAACTGCTTCACTGCAATTTGTAAAATCTGTCATCACTGCCAACATACGCTGGATGGAATCGCAAAAAGAACACAGAGGCATTCAATGGATTTGCGATGTTGACCCGAATTAGTCATCAAATTGGACCTGTATGGTTTTTCGGGAGGAATGCGGTTATTTGCAACGATGAAAAATGCCTTTAGTCCCCGGATTTCCACAGGCCTTGTGCTTACCATCGGACTGGCCCTTTTTAACCTTGGTGTATTTGGGCTGCTTCTTTTGGCTGGCAACAGTTTAAACCGGATTGTAAAGGAGAATTTTGAAATTCAGGTTTATCTGGAAAAAGGATTGTCTGCAGAAGACGCAAACAAGGTTGGAAGTTTTATAAGAAAATCCGGCTTCGCAGCAGCTGATGCCGCAGGAAAACCAAAGGTTTATTTCACCAGCAAGGAGAATGCAGGAAAGAAATTCATCCGCGAAACGGGTGAAGATTTTTACAATTTTCTGGGCGAGAATCCACTTCGGGATGCCTTTGTATTCCGTGTTTCCGAAGCGAATCTGAACCGAAGTGCTTTGAATGCCATCAAATCAAAACTTGAAGTCCAGCCCGGTGTATTCGAAGTTGTTTACATGGAAAGTCTTGCGGACGCGCTGGAAAAAAACCTGCAGAAAATTTCCATGGCATTTTTACTTGCCGCCGGACTTTTGCTCATCACTGTGCTTTGGCTGGTAAAAACTTCGATTCGATCTTCTGTACACGCCGGGAGATTCTTTATCCGCACCATGGAATTGGTTGGAGCATCGCCCTGGTTTATTAAAAAGCCCTATGTTTTGGCCATTGGTTTGGGTGGACTTTTGGGTGGACTTTTGGCCACTTCCGGAATTGCTGCCTGTGTTTTCTATGTGCACAACAAATTCCCGGAACTCGCGGATGCACTTCCCTTGATGAATTCATTAATTTTTGCTTGTGCTCTATTGCCTGTCGGGTTTTTACTCGGCTTCATTCCAGCACTTACAGGGATGAATGCTTATCAGTCTAAGAAACTGAAAGACCTTCACCAATATTGAAAATTCCTTTTCAGAATTTAACTGAGCGAATTTCGATTGAAATTTTCAGGTGATTCGTAAATAAAAAGTCAAAGATAAAAGCCTCTAGTAAACTATAACCCATTTATAATAAATGTATTAACATGCTTTTCAGTGAAGTTATTCTTAATTAGATGACAAAATAAATAATTTCAATAACATCTATTTCATCTTATAAACCTTCTGAAATCAACCATTTAATCCAACGATACTAACAAAATTTAAAACTTAATCTAAATAAAAAACTAAAAAATTCGAAGCACGGCCAATATCATCATCTCTTTCACCTTTCATACTAAGTGCATGACCCCTTTTATCTTCTAAATTAGTATAATAACTTTTTCCTTGATCACAAAATAATCTATAAAAATTATACCAACCCGTATCTAAATTGAATAATGAATGAACAAAATAACCCTT
>CAMDMI010000094.1 GCA_945902135.1 Spirosoma fluviale | reverse complement strand
AGATGGCCGTTTCCACAACCAGCATCGAGGACAAGTTTGCCTTGAAGAGAGGAAGTGCTTTCATCGGTTTCAGTGAGAAAACGCTGAAGCTGCGCACGAATGTCGAGTTCCCAGGTTTTGCCTTCTTCGTAATCATGGGTGGCCCACTCCTCAGAAAAACTTGCCCTTGTTTTGCTGTTTTTCGTTTTGGCTTCGGAAATTAGATCTCCAAATTGATTCATCGACCGAGCTTTTCTTTCACTGAAATCCGGCAGATGGCTTTTTAGAAAATCCTCATGTTCGAACATTGCGTCTGGCAACATTCTTGGAACGCATTCCAGAATTGGATAACAAGGTCCGGCTTTGCTTATCAAAATTCCTTCCCGAATTTCTTCACCAGTTTGCGCGCCGAAATATTCCAGTGACAGCAAACTTCCAGATAAAGGACATCGAAGAATGGAAAGCAGACTTGAATGCATAATCTATAGTGAAGAATCGCTGAACCAAACAGGCTTTACATTCAAGGCATCAATGGATTACGGCCGGCAGCATAAAGCAGACTCACCCTTTCTTTCTGGAGTTTTGTTTCCATGGATATGAGTTTGATCCGCGCTTCGATCAATTTTGATTCTCTGGAATTTATGAGAAAAAGACTGCTTTCTCCAATGTCGAATTTGCGGATTTCGGCATCCAAAAGCTTTTCATAATTTTCTATCATCAGTTTCTGAACCTCCAGATTCTTCGAAATTGTGGCAATTTGATTTCCTGATAATTGAATTTCAATCATCACCGAACGGGTGGTATTGTCCAACTCCAGTTTGTTTTGCAGAATTTTGGTCTTCATCAAACCTAGCTTTCCTCTTTCTTTTCTGAGGAATAGTGGGAAGGAGAAATCGAATCCAATCTTGTGGTTCCTGTTGACGGGCGAATCATACCAAAGTGCAGGGTTTGGCGCTGAAAGCCAGGCAAGGTTCATATTCAGCGCCGGCTTCAGCATTTCTGCAGCAAGTTTTCGGTCGAGTTCCAGCAGTCTTGTTTTCACCTGAAATTTCCTGATTTCCGGATGGTTGTTTTTGGCATTGTCTATCCAGGCTGAAATTTCGGTTTCATCGGGAATTTTTCGCCAAGTTTCTGGAATTGCAGGTTTGGCTTCCGTGAGCAGATCCATAGGACTTCCATCTTCCGACCATAGATAAGATGAAATCAGAATTTTAGAATTGCGCTCATCTTGTTCGGCCTGGTTTAATAGAATCACCCTGTCCTGAAGAAACAGAAAAGCCTCCAAAGAATCAATATTGGGCAATTCTCCAATTTGGATTCGACTTAAAACAGCATCGTATCGGGTATTGGCAAGTTTAATTGCAAGCCTTGCATTTTCAAGTTGTTTAAAGGCTGAATACCATTCCCAGTAATCCTTGGCTGCTGAAAACAGAATCTTGTTTACCGTTTTTTGAATCTCGGCAGCCGCCATGTTTTGGGCTTCCTTGGCTTGCTTCAGACCATTTCGCCTTGAATCGGTCAGGAGTCCTTTGGCCAGTGGTATGCTTACGCCAAGATATCGAAGGCCTTGTGCAGGAGTTTTGTCTTCTGCATTTACATACACGCCTGCATTGCGCTCAAATCCTGCTTTGAGGTCAAGTCCGGGAAGTGTTGGGATTTTTAGTTCCGGGTTTAGAAGGTTATAATAATCCTTTCCATCGTAGGCTTTGCGTTGAAATTTGGCCTCAGCTTTCGGATCAAAAGCGCCTCTGGCCATTTGAATTTCAGCAAGAGCTGCATCATCGAGGAGTTTGATTTGCCGTACAAGCGGATGGTTTACGGCGATTGTTTCGAGGAAATTTAAAATTGAAAATGTGGAATCAGCTGCTTGTGAGCTCGATTGAGCCCAAGCTAGATTAATTGCCGGATGGCAAGCAAAAATGACAGTCAGAAGTCTGAATTTCAATGCCTTGTTTATTTTTGCTTTTTGCCTGATTCTGATTCCTCGATAGTAATTGTGGGCGGGAATCCGTTGATTTCTCTCCACAATTCATACCAGATTGGCACATCGTTCAGCATTACCCAACCGTTTGCCCCAGAACCCATTCGGAGCAGACCCGGCCAGCCTTCCTGGCCAGCGTCAGGAATAACCAGAATCCGATATTCGCCATTGGCGGAGGCAACATAATCAATCACCTGAACAACACCACCAAAGGTTCCGACCGATGCTTTGGGCCAACCGGAAAATTGCAATACTGGCCAGCCATCAAATTGTAAACGAACTTTCCTTCCTCTTGCAATAAGGGCTACATCCATGGCCCTCACATACAGTTCTACTGCCTTTTCGCCGTGTTCAGGCATGATGGTCACCACGGCTTCATTTTCTTTCACTGTTTCCCCAATGCCCATTTTTAGCGCTTTCACCACATAACCCGATTGGGGTGCAAGCAAGGCATGGTTGTTTTGCCTCACTTCCACATTGGCAATTTTATTTCTGAGCTTGGAATATTCGCTGCGGGCATCTGCGAGGTAAGCTTCTTTGGCGCCAAGGTCAGACATTGCTTTGAATGTTTTATCTCCATATTCAGCCTGTAGGGAGTTAAGTTCTATCCGTGCATTAATGGATTCATTCTTGCTCACCAAAAACTTATTTTCTGCGCTGGTTCTTTTTGCCATGGTTTCCTGAAGTTTCAGGTTCCGTTTTTCCAGATCGGTGAGAGAAATGAGTCCGCCTTTGTCGAAAAGGCTTTTATAGCGATCGAATTGTGCTTTGGCTGTGGCAAACTGAATTTTTTCTGCTTCGAAATCGGCGCTGTCGCTGCGCACTTTCATGGCAACCTGCTTGATTTTGTTTTGAGCCTTGTTTAAAGAAAACTCTTTTCCACTGTTCAGGGCCTGAAGCTGGTTTCTGATGGCCTGCATTTGACGCTCTGTGGCTTGGATGGAAAGTTCCTTTGCGCTGAGTTGCTCATCAAGTCGCACCAGAATTTCAGGATCGAAATAATCATCCTTAATCTCGGCGAGGACAAGAATGGTGTCGCCTTTGTTTACGAACTGGCCTTCACGAATTTTCCAGTGCGTAATTCTTCCTGCAATTGCGGTCTGGATTTGTTGCGGCCTGTGGGCTGGATCCAAGGCGGTTATCTTACCTTTTCCGGGTATGTTTTGCTGCCAGGGCAAAAACAAACAAATGAAAAAGAGAATGCTAAGCGCCATCAACCATCGGGCTAGAACCCGCCCACTTCGGTTGGTGTTTTTACTGCGCAGCGCCTGGAATTCATCTTCAGCCCAGTCTTGCGGAATTTCATTTTGGGATATATTCAACATCTTAATTTTCCGGCAGGTATTTACGAATTGAATTAAAATCTCCGGATGCGAGTAGTCGACCTTTGTCGAGAACAAACACCAAATCGCAGGCCTGCATCAGATCCTCATCATTAGAAATAAAACCGACAGTCATTTTTCTTTTTCTGTCCATCAAAACCTTGTAAACAGAATTGCGTTCGGACTTTTCGAGCATCAAAACCGGGTAAGAAATAATCAGTAGGCCGGGATTGCAAACCAGGCAACGCGCAAGGATGATTTTTTCAAGGATTGAGCCCGAAAGTTTGTTGCCGGTTCCGACAAGGTTTGTGAGCACGCCTTGGGGCAAACGATTGATGTCATCCATCATGCCAAGCAATTCCAGCACATTGGCAACATCTTCGTATTTTATTCCGGGTTTGCCCAGACTGATATTTTCCAGAATCGTACCGTCGATGATTTCCGAGCGATCGAAATTTTTACTCACTAGGTCCCGGTAAAAATTCAGGTCCAGGTCGCGGAATGAAACACCATTTACAGTAAAAATTCCTTTGAAATCAACATAAATTCCACCCAGAAGCCTGGCCAAAGTTTCCTTTCCAGATTCTGAAAATCCGGAAATACAGAAGCGGGAACCTGCAGGAATGGATAGACTCAAGCCATTTAGGGCTTCTCTTTCTAAATTGGGATAAGAAAAATGAATGTCTTTAAATTCAATTGCGAGGCTTTGCTTGTCACCTGGGATTCGGGTTGCGAATCCTTCGTGTTTTTCCAGTGGAAAGTCTGTGAGTTGACCCAGTTTTTCAACCGCTGTGAGAAGGTCATAAACCGTATCAATATTGAGTACGATTTTTTCAAGTGCGCTCACCACGATGATAATTACCAGTTCTGATGCCACAAATTGCCCTAGGGTAATTTGCCGGTCCACAACCAGCATCGTTCCAAGGATTAGAATTCCGCCTGTTACCAGGGTTTTGAAAATTAATATGTTGCCATATTGAGAAACGAGAATACTAAAGTGCTTTTTTCTGTAAGTGAGATAGTTGTTTACAAAACCTTCTGTTTTTTCGAGTGGAAGGTTTGTGTTTCCAGCGAGTTTGAAAGTGGAAAGAGTGCGGGCCAGTTCTTCAAACCATTCTGCTGTTTTGTATTTGTATTTTGATTCTTTTAGGCTGGTTTCCAGTCCTTTATTTCCAGTAAAACGAAAAATAAAATAGAGGATTCCAACCAGAAGGAAACTGAATACGACGAAGAATGGGTGGTAGAAAGACAGGAGCAATAGACCGAAAACAATCTGAAGTGCCGCAGCCGAAATGTCAATCAATAACTTTGGGAGGCCTTTCTGAATGTTCACCACTTCAAAAAAGCGGTTCATCAACTCAGGCGGATAATAACTGGCAAGGCTTTCAATCTTCAACCTCGGAATTCGGTAGGCGAGTTCAAAGGAAGCCTTGGCGAAAATTCTCCTTTGCAAAATTTCTACCATAGTCAATTGCATGATTTGGAGTCCCCCAGAAACCAGAACACCAACGATCACAAGGCTGATGAGCACCACAATTGAATTGGTGAACATGCCGCCCGAAATAAGGTTAATGATGGATTGAATTCCAACAGGCAAACTGAGGGAGATTACACCCACAATCATTGCATAGACATAAATAAAACTGATATCCCGCTTTTCGTGACCAAGAAGTCGAATCAGCCTCCTTAGTGGTGTTAAAGGGTTGTGCTTGTCAGTATGTTGGTCGGGCAGGCTCACAAGAGATTTCCAGGCGAGCCCTGTAATCAGGATAAACTGACTTTCTGCTTCTTGGCTTCCGGGCTTAATGTCCTGAACAATCCGATCTAAATCAAATTTTTCTATTGCCCTGCTTTCAATGCCTTGGGTTAAAACCCTTTCCATTTTAAAATCCCCGTTTTCATCTGGGATAATAATTACAGGCGACCAGCCACCTGGTCCGTTTTCGAAAATAATGGAAGGCGAAGGAATTTCTGCAAGAGCCGCTTTTAAGTGCGCTTCATCAAAATAATGTAAGCGCAGCGAAATTTCAAGTTTGCCTCCGAGTTGGATTAGGTCTTGAATGAAAATCTGAAGATCACTCGCCCTGTAGGTATAATTGAAGTTGTCCGGTTTTTTCAGCAGGGAAGGGTCAAAGGCTTGTCCATGCAATTGGGCAAACCTTGAAATTGTAGTCCTTAAAATTTCCTGATTCATTGTGTTTTGGCAATTCCCTTCCTTGGAAAGTGTTGCAAATTAGTCCTTAAAGCCTTTCAAGTGAAAGCCTAATGTGAATTTTCAATAGTATTTGTACAGGCTTTTTGTTTATAAAAGAAATCGCAGGCTGAATTTTGAAAATTTCAAGTGATAATTGTGGATAGATTTCCAATTATGAAAAACAATAAAGCAATTCTGGCAGGCCTTCTGGTATTATCATTAAAAGTATCTGCACAGCTACCAGGGAGCAATGCAGCCAATTCCACAATCCGGTTCAGTCAGGAGAAAGACATCAGGAATACGGAGGTAAAGAACCAGAACAACACAAGTACCTGCTGGTCGTTCTCATCCCTTTCGTTTCTGGAATCTGAAGCCATTAAATCAGGGAAGCCGGCTGTAAACCTGAGTGAAATGTTTGTGGTCCGGCATACTTATTTGCTAAAAGCAGAGAATTATGTGCGTATGCACGGACTTGCAAACATGGGACCCGGCGGTGCTTTTCATGATGTAACCAATGTGATTCGCACCTACGGAATTGTGCCTGAGTTTGTTTATCCGGGCAATCCCATTCAGGGAAATAAGCACGACCACAGCGAACTGGATGCCGTACTCAAAAGCTTTCTGGATGTAATTGTGAAGAATGAAAATAAAATCAGCAGCAATTGGAAAATGGCGGTGAATGGAATTTTAGATGCCTACCTCGGGAAATTGCCTGAGAAATTCGATTACAACGGAAAGTCTTACACTGCCCGGACTTTTGCCGATTTTATGGGCATCAAACCAGACGATTATCTTGAATTTACTTCCTTTACCCACCATCCGCTTTACAGGCCTTTTGTGCTTGAAGTGCCTGACAACTGGGCCTGGAACCAGGTTTGGAATGTGAGTCTTTCTGAAATGCAGGAGATTGCCGACAATGCAATCAACAACGATTTCTCCCTTGCCTGGGGCGCAGATGTTTCTGAAAGGGGATTTTCGTTTCGCAACAGCATTGCAGTGGTGCCTTTGAAAGAATATGCAAGCACGGCTGAAATGGATGCAGATTCTGTGTTTCTGAAACCGGTAACAGAAATTACAATCAGCCCGGAAATCAGACAGACTTCTTTTGACGATTATACAACGCAGGACGACCACGGAATGCACATTGTGGGTGCTGTAAAGGATCAAACCGGCAAGCGCTATTACACCGTGAAAAATTCCTGGGGCGCAGACCGCAATTTTGCCAAAGGATATTTTTACTGCTCACTTCCTTACTATTTGTATAAAACCACCAGCATCATGGTGCATAGAAATGCGGTTCCAAAAGCAATTCTGGCAAAATTAAAGTCCTGACCTTACAAGGAAAGAAAGGAGAAGGAAAGGATGGCTGGTTTCGCATTCATGGAACTTAACTTTGGGTAAACTCATGAAAGGCTATGAAAACATTTCCAATTCTTCTCCTTGCTGTTTTTATGGTGGTTTTGAACAGCTGCAGCAACAGGCCCAAAAGAAAAGTTTTAGACGGAGATGCACCACCCCAGGCGGAACGGGATTCTGATGGCCGCCTTAAAAACCGGGATTCTCAACAGAACAAGAAAAGGGTGGAATATTACAACAAGCTCCAGCATAAATAGCTTCAAATGGGCGATTAAATCGCTTGTTATTCGCTCAGGATTAATGCATTAAATCATATTTTTATTTTCTGCAATCAGGAGGTCCTCCAGAATGTAAATTTGGGCGTTTCGGCAGAAGTTCAGAATACCTGAATCCCTGCTAAAATTCCTTGATTTAGATTTTTAAGCGATACTCTATGCCCCAGTTTTCACACCTGCACTGCCACACCCAGTTTTCACTTCTTGATGGTGCCGCCGGAATTGGCGACATGCTCAAAAAGGCAAAGGAAGACGGGCAACTTGCATGTGCCATTACAGACCACGGCAACATGTTTGGCGTGTTTCAGTTTGTGAATGAGGCGCATAAAACAGGAGTAAAGCCGATTGTGGGTTGTGAATTTTATGTGGTTGAAGACATGCACCGCAAGAAATTTACCAAGCAGGAAAAGGATCATAGGCATCACCAATTGCTGATTGCTAAAAATGCTGAGGGCTATAAAAATTTATCGAAGCTATGTTCCCTCGGCTGGATTGATGGAAAGTATGGTGTTTACCCGCGCATCGACAAAAGTCTGATTGAGAAGTACCATGAAGGGCTAATTGCCACCACCTGTTGCATCGGAGCCAAAGTTCCTCAGGCGATTTTAAATGAAGGCGAGGAGGCCGCCGAAAAGGAATTTATTTGGTGGCATCAATTGTTTGGTGACGATTATTTCGTTGAGCTTCAGCGGCATAATATGAAGGAGCAGGACATTGTGAATCAGGTTTTGCTGAAGTTTGCGAAGAAATACAATGTGCCGGTTATATGCTCCAACGACAGCCACTACACCAACCAGAAAGACTACAACGCCCACGACATTTTGCTTTGCATCAATACGGGTGAAAAGCAAAGTACGCCAGGTTTCGATGATTTTGTCAACGAAGATGCCATGGTGAAAAACAGGCGGTTCAAGTTTCCAAACGACCAGTTTTATTTCAAAACAAAGTCGGAAATGGAAAAGGTGTTCTCCGACATGCCGCAAGTGCTGGATAATACCCAGCTTTTGGTAGACAAGGTGGATGACCTCAATTTGAAAAGGGAAATTTTACTGCCCAATTTTCCATTGCCTTCTGGCTTCGACGATCAGTGGGAATATCTGAAACACATCACATATGAAGGCGCCCTTCGGCGCTACAACGAAATTCCGGATGAGGTTAGAGAGCGAATTGATTTCGAGCTTTTTACCATCAAGACCATGGGATTTGCAGGGTATTTCCTGATAGTTGCTGACTTTATTAAAGCAGGTCGGGAAATTGGCGTTTTTGTTGGACCAGGAAGGGGATCTGCCGCTGGCTCGGTTGTGGCTTATTGCATTTCCATTACCAACATCGACCCGATAAAGTACAAGTTGCTTTTCGAGCGGTTTCTAAATCCGGACAGAAAGTCAATGCCCGATATTGATACCGATTTTGATGATGAAGGCCGACAGAAAGTCCTGGATTATGTGGTAAATAAATATGGCAAGAATCAGGTTGCCCAGATTGTGACTTACGGCACCATGGCAGCCAAGACTTCCATCAAGGATGTGGCCCGCGTTCTGGATCTTCCACTCGATCAGGCCGTTGGACTCACCAAGCTTGTGCCGGAAAAACCAGGCGCCAATTTTAAATTAAAGCGCTTGTTAACTGCCGCCCTCGAAGGGGAAGACAGTCTAAAAACAAAGGAAGAGCTCGATGGAGATGCCTTCGTTCTGGTGAAACAGCTTCGAGAAATTTATTCCAATCCAAAGGATCCCCGTTCGGTTGTACTTTCCGAGGCCATGATTCTCGAAGGCTCTGTCCGGAATACCGGCGTTCATGCGGCCGGTGTAATCATTGCGCCATCGGACCTTACAGATCTGGTTCCATTGTCAACAGCAAAGGATTCTGAATTTTTGCTCACTCAGTTTGAAGGAAAAGTAATCGAAGATGCCGGCGTTATTAAAATGGACTTTTTGGGTCTGAAAACCCTGACCATTATTAAGAATTGCCTGAAGCTAATTAAGAAAAATCACGGCAAAGAATTCGAAATTGATGAGGTGGATCTTGAAGATGCCAAAACCTACGACCTCTTTCAGCGCGGAGAATTGAATGGCATTTTTCAGTTTGAAAGTGCTGGAATGCAAAAGCACATGAAGGATCTAAAGCCCAATAAGTTTGAAGACCTTATTGCGATGAATGCTCTTTATCGGCCTGGTCCAATGGAATATATTCCAAACTTTATCCGAAGGAAACATGGTCAGGAGCCAATCAGCTATGACTTACCGGATATGGAGGAAATCCTAGAGGAGACTTACGGAATTACGGTTTACCAGGAACAGGTTATGCTCCTTTCTCAAAAGCTGGCGGATTTTACCAAAGGAGATGCAGATGTATTGCGCAAAGCCATGGGTAAAAAGGACCGGAAGACCTTGAATAAACTTAAGCCACAATTTATAGAGAAGGCTTCCTTGAAAGGCCATCCAATTGAAAAACTGGAGAAAATTTGGACAGACTGGGAGGCTTTTGCTGCCTACGCGTTTAATAAAAGTCACTCAACTTGCTATGCATTCGTTGCATTCCAGACTGCCTGGCTCAAAGCGCATTATCCGGCGGAATACATGGCTGCCAACTTGACCAATGAAAAGGACAACATCGACAAGGTGAAGTTCTTTATGGAAGAGTGTAACCGCATGGGCATTAAGGTAATGGGGCCGGATGTAAATGAGTCGTTTTCTGATTTCACGCCCAATAGGGAAGGAGGCATTCGATTTGG
>CAMDMI010000093.1 GCA_945902135.1 Spirosoma fluviale | reverse complement strand
GAATTTGAATCTAACAAAAGGAGGGCGAGGATGGAAACCAAATACCTTTGAAAAGGCAGCCATTCTGCGGATATCAAATTCGGTTTTTTTTGGCAAAAACTTAAAGCGCTTTGCCGTTATAGAAAATGGATTGTGCCTGAGCCTGTTGTTATTATTGGAATGGAATGGCCGCTGGCACTACCTTTTTTCCCAATCCTCATCAAGGGGTTTTGAAACGGATTCCCTTACCCGATTTTTTTACGATTTTTTATTGCAGAATGCCGGCAGAGGCGGGGTATTCGACTTCGAAGGAAGCAGCCTTCCAGGGGTTCATTCTTTTTTCCAAAGCCTTGGGGCTGAGGAGGAACATTATTTTCTATTTGAGAAATAATTCAAGTCATTCAACGAACATTACCCGATCGGAATTTACCTGGATTTTTTATCCCAACTACAAGCACATCATCTGTCTGTGGCTCTTTTCCTTTCCAGGTGTTGTAAAAATTCCTTAATTCATATTCTTGTTCGGCGGCACCAAGTCCAGAGAATTGCAACAAAAGCTCCTTCATCTTAGAAGCCATCAATTTACGGCCAGTGGCCCCACCAAACTGATCGTGAAATCCATCCGTAAGCATAAAAATCTCATCCACCCTTCTAAGGTCCAACTTAAAAGAACCCTCTTCAAAATTGGTATAAGGGTCAAATCCAATGCTTGGCGTATTGGGCTTATATTCGTTGACTTGGCCATCAATCAGGTAAAACAAAGGTCGCCTTGCACCTGCATACTCAAGGCTTGAAAAATCATTTTCAAAAACACAAACAGACATATCGATGCTTTCGGTGATGCCTTCATCTTGGACCTGCCTTAAGTGATTGATTAGTGAAAGGTTTATTTGATTCAGAATTTTTCCGGGTTCGGTAACACCCCGCTCGTTGACTATCTGGTTTAGAAGTGACATTCCGGCCATACTCATAAAAGCGCCCGGCACACCGTGACCTGAACAATCCGCCACAGCAATGATGTACTTTCCAGCCTTATGAGAAATCCAGTAAAAATCCCCGGATACAATATCCTTTGGCATATTTAGGATAAAGGATTCAGGAAAAAACTGCCTGAACCGATGCATTGACGGAAGAAAGGAATTCTGTATCCGCTTGGCATAATTAAGGCTGTCGGTAATGTTTCTATTGACGGTGTTTATTTGCTGATAGGCCTGACTTAGTTCCTCGTTCTTAGCCTTTTCAATTTCTGATTCCCGCTGGGCAAGGTTTTGGGCATAACGGGCTTGCAACATTTTAAGTTTGTTGGCTGATTCCAGCCCCATCACATCATTCTTTAATTTTGTATGTATTTCTAGGTGGTGAAGGGCAAGAAGGAAATCTCCTTTTTTTCTAAAAACCTCAAAAAGACTTAAATGGACGCGTATAATTTTTGGTGTGGCCCCCGCCTGAACCGAAATTCCAAGAGCCCGGTTAAGATTTTCGAGAGACTCATCCAATCTTTCCATTTTGCTCAAAAGAATTCCTAAATCAAGCAAACAAGTAATTATGCCATCAAAACCTGCACTACGATTGGCCAGGCCAGCTTCCCGAATGGAAAGACTTCGATAATAATAACTAAGCGCCCCATCAAGTTCGTCTTGCGACTCAAGAATTTCACCAATGTCGCGGGTAGCTTTTGCTCTCCCCTGGTCTAAGTCCATTCGGTCATAAATCACAAGACTTTGCTTACAATAGTCAAGCGCTTCCTCATGCCTTCCAAGTTTGTGCAAAACCATACCAGCATTATTCATTGATCTGGCTATCCCGATTTGGTCTCCATAACGCCTGAAACACTCGTTACTTTCAAGAAAATAACCCAGCGCTTCCGTGTAAGATTCCAAGTCCAAATGGAAACTTCCTGCAGAAAGATTGGCAAGTCCTTCAACTTCATGTTCATCGAGGCCCTTTAATTCATCCAGGATGCGAAAAATCAAAGAAATGGCATCATCGTATTGACCTTTCTGGCTGTAAAGATTTGCCGTAATCGCATCAGCGAAACAGGCTTTACCATTGTCTCCAAGGCTTCTGAACAATACCGAAGCTTTGCCAAGAGCATCCAATGCGGTGTCTGGTTGCGACCTGTTCCATGCGGTATTGCCGACATTCAAATACGACATTGCCAGTTCCTCTGGGGGGATTGCCAAATGAAGATTTTCCGCCTGTTTCATGCACTGGATAGCTAGGTCAAAAAACTGCCCACTGCCTATGTGCCGGTTTGCCCAAATTTCTGCATTAAGAGTCGCAATCACCTCCTTTTCAGGTAGGTTACGGATTCTGTTGCTCAGGCCTGTTATTAAACTCTCGGTATGTATCACCGTTTTAAATTGTTGTGGGATTCTTTTGGAATCGGTTACTCAGATTTGCATTTAATTGCACTTTCAAATGTACTGTAGACTCTAAGCTAAAATTCGCGGTTTCGTACTTAGGCTGTGCAGTGTTAGATTTTCCAGATAAATGAAGATTTTTAAAATAAATACCCTGATTTTAATCGTTGCCTCGCTCTTGTTCTCAGGCGAGATAATGGCAACTCCTCCAATTTTGTCAGGAAGGGCAAAAGTGAGTTTGCTTACATGCGGACAAGGAAAGGCATTGTATGAAGCCTTCGGTCATTCCGCCATACGGGTTTGGGATCCTTCTCAAGGACTTGATGTGGTTTTCAATTACGGTGTTTTCGATTTTAACCAGGAAAACTTCTACGCCAATTTTGCCAAGGGAAATATGCTTTACATGCTAGGACTTAGCCAGACCACTGATTTCCTGTTTGCCTACAGGAACTATGGAAGAAGCGTAAGAGAGCAGGTTTTAAATCTTGATTCTGCTGAGAGAGTTTCAGTATTCCGTTTTTTAGACAACAATCTCCAAGTTGAAAACCGAAATTATCTCTACAACTATTTTCGCAACAATTGCTCAACTAAAATCCCGGAAATGCTCGACTCCGCCTTGGGAAAGCGAATTGTTTGGCGGCATTCAGATATAAATGGCAAGGCCAGTTACAGAAGCCTGATTTATGATTACACCGTCTTTAATGCATGGGGAAGATTGGGCATCGACCTTGGTTTGGGCGCTGTAATTGATCAAAGCATCGGCGGAAAAGAACTCAATTTTCTTCCCATCGAATTGGAGAAATCCATAGCTCGGGCAAGTATCCGAAGAGAAATGACCGATTTTCCATTGGTGATTGAAACCAAAACACTTTACGAGCCAGCTGTATTTTTTGGTGCAGACCCGTACTTCACTGGTCCGGTCTTTTTGTTCACAATTTTGTTGCTCACAATTTGTTTAAGTTGGTATTATTCGGGAAAATCATCTCTGCCATTTAGAATTTTCAGAACAATTGTTTTGATGGGTACAGGCGTACTCGGCTTGGTTGAACTTTGCATTTGGCTTTTCACAAACCACATCGATGCAGCATGGAATTTCAATTTGCTGTGGGCAAATCCACTCTGGCTTGCATTTGGTTTTGCCTCGCTGATTTGGGAAAAACGCCTTTATTCAACATTTCGCATTATGCGTTTTTACTTTCCTGCCCTACTGGCACTTTGGTTTTTCCTTCCTCAAACGCTTAATACAGACCTTATCCCGCTTGTAATTGCCTTATTTGTGTGCTGCTGCGAGCCAAAAACAAGTGTTTCAAAAACAGAGAACTAGACTTTAAAACATCAACAAGATTCCCATGAACAACTTCACTTCTTTTACCCTTTCCAATGGCCTCAAGGTATTTCATCTCCCTGATCCGGGAAGTCCTTTGGCTGTGCTAAACATCATGTATGATGTAGGTTCGCGGGACGAAAATCCAGCCCAAACCGGATTTGCACATTTGTTTGAGCATCTTATGTTTGGAGGATCTGTCAATATTCCTTCTTATGATGAGCCACTTCAAATGGTTGGTGGCGAGAATAATGCCTTCACAAATCCAGACATTACCAACTATTACATTCAGATTCCGGTTGAGAATCTAGAAACTGCCTTCTGGCTGGAAAGTGACCGAATGCTTAGTCTCGCCTTCTCCCAAAAATCCTTAGATGTACAAAAAGGAGTAGTGGTGGAAGAATTCAGGCAACGCTATTTAAACCAGCCTTACGGCGATGTGATGCATATTCTCAGGGCATTGTGCTATCAATCGCATCCTTACAAATGGCCAACTATAGGGAGCGAGGTCAGCCATATTGAAAATGCCGTTCTTCAGGATGTGAAGGACTTTTTTTTCAAGCATTACCGACCAAACAATGCCATTATGGTAGTAGCGGCCGATTTGCCTTTGGATCGAATAAAAGAGCTGGCAGAAAAATGGTTTACCCCGATTGAAGCTGGTGAAAACTTGGAGAAAAATCTGCCGAAAGAATTACCCCAAACTGAAGGCCGCAGAAAAGAAGTGAGCGCAGCCGTTCCGATGTCGGCCATTTTCAAGGCATATCCAATGGAAGGGAGAATGAGTGATGAGTTTTATTCCGCCAATCTCCTGACCGACATTTTGGGTCATGGAAAATCGTCAAGGCTCGTGAACACGCTGGTGAAAGAAGAGCGAATTTTCCATAGCCTCAATGCCTATGTTACTGGTAGCATTGACCCGGGTTTGCTTATTCTGGATGGAAAAGTGAACCCTGGCGTTGGCGTAAAAGAAGCGGAAGATCGGCTGATGGAGGAAATAAGGAACCTTCAGGCCTCTGGTTTTTCTGATGAAGAAGTTGAGAAAGTAAAAAACCAATCTGAAACTGCGCTTGCCGGTTCTGAAATTGAAACCCTCAACCGTGCCATTAATCTTGCCTTTTTCGCCTTGTTGGGAAAACCCGAACAATCGAGGGAAGAACTCAAAAAATTAAGAGAAGTTACCAAAGAAGGAATTGAAAACACCTTCAAGAAACTACTGAGTGCGGAGCGTGAAAACACCTTGATTTACAAGGCAGAAGAAGTTTCTGCTTAAACTTTTTTAGCTCAGTTTTTTCAACCTTGCCATGAAGAATCCGTCCCATCCTTCCGATGGCCAGGTTCTTTCCATGGCTTCAAGTTCAAATTCAGGATGCTCTTCTAGAAAAGCATTTACCTGATTTTCATTTTCTCCAGGCATCAGGCTACAAGTTGCATAAACCATAATTCCACCCGGCTTAAGCATCCGACAATAGCCATCAAGAATTTCGGCTTGGGTATCGCGCACATCTTCGATTGATTCAGGATTCAATTTCCACTTGGAATCCGGATGCCGGCGAAGCACTCCGAGTCCGCTGCATGGCGCATCAAGCAACAAGCGATCTGCTTTGCCGGTCCAAAACTTAATGGTTTTTTTGCCCCTAATAAATTCAGTTTGAACAGAACGAATTCCTGCCCGGCTGGCCCTTTTCTTAACCTCTTCCAGTTTCCAACCTTCTATATCCATTGCCACAATTTTTGCTTTATCGCCTGTGAGGGCCGCGAGGTGCAAGGACTTCCCTCCTGCCCCGGCGCAGGCATCAATAATCAGCTGTCCCTCCTCAACCTGGAGAAATGGCGCTATGGTTTGAGAGGCCGCATCCTGAACTTCATACAAGCCTTTTCTGAATGAACCAAGCCTGATCACATTCGTCCTGCCATGCAAAAGCAAAGCATCATTATGTCCGGGCACAAGACTTGCCTCAATTCCCTCCCCAGCCAAAATGCTGATCAATTCCGAAGGATTTGTCTTTAATCCATTTGCTCGCAGATAAACCGGTGCCGGCTGATTTAAAGCATTGATTTCCGTCGCCCAACGATCTGGCAATTCCTCCATTCCAAGACTCCATAACCAATCGGGAACTGAGGCGGATACCGCACCGGATTCCTCAATGGGTTTACGAAGTTCTTCTTTATTCCATCCGACTATTTCTTTGAAATTTTCAAGTTCGTGACCTTCATGAACAAGCCACAGGCAAACTTTAAGGAACCAATCTTCCGGGTCGGAAAGTGGCTGACGGCGCTCCAATTCCTCAAGGTGCCGCCGGAAACGAACAATGTCGTAAAATACTCCTGCAATGAAACGCCTGTCACGCGAGCCCAGCCTCTTATCTGAAGCCAGAAGCTTTTCGAGAACTGGCTCGGCGTATTGCCCGTCTGTAAAAACCCGTTTAAGTCCGGCTGCTGCCGTTTTAATCAGGTTTGGATAAATCATTTCCATTTTAATGTCTTGCTTTTAATTCAAGAAACAGCGCTTCCTCCTTCAAGTGGGCGATTCCCTGCCTACAATTATTTTCCTTGATAATTTTCTTCGCCTCTTCGAGTCTTTCCTCTGTTGGTGGATGAGACTTTAAAAAGACCGGCGAGCCACGACCTTTTTTTTCTTTTGACAACATCCTTTTCATTAAGTCGGTAATGCCAGCAGTATTTGCGCCATTTATGCACAAAAACTCAAAAGCGGCGGCATCCGCATCACGCTCAAAATCCCTTGAATAACTTAAATTTTGAATCGTTTGGGCATTTTCAAAAACCACAGCGGAAATCGCGCCGACATCTCCAACTAAAAAACCGACAATGGCATAAAGTCCAACCGAACGAACAAGGCTTCGAATTGCGTGTCGCTCAATTACATGCCCATTTTCATGGCCCAATAAAGCCAGCAATTCAGCCAATGATTGAATTTGATCCAAGGCACCTGAATGCACAAAAACCACCGCACCAGGAATTGCAAAAGCATTGAACGATGATTCATTGATTACATAAAATTCAGGACGGATTACCTTGCCGTCGGCTCCAACAGGAAATTTCATTCCAGCCATAATATTCCTGAGCAGCTTGGTACGCTTTTGATCAACACTTGAATTTTTAATGACCTCTGCCTTGATCGATGATAAATTAGACTTCTCCCAATCCAAAGAAATTTCTTCGGCAATCTGGTCCGTTACACAAGGAAAAACATAGAAAAAAAGGAAAAATAAACCGGCAAGGAAAGCGAGGAACAGCCCGCCAAGAACTTTAAAAACCGAAGAATTAGACTTTTTCAGGAGAGTACTATCTGCCTTTGTCGTGATTCCCGGAATGCCAACTTTGCATAACAACAGCGGAAACCTATTTTCTGAATTCCGGATATACCATTTATCGGCAGAACCATGGATTTTTTCTACCCGGATTTGACTTAATGGCCAATTCTTATTTTGCCCATTCACCCTAAAATGGAGGTCTCCTTCAAGCTGTTCAACATGAATTTTTGTGCCCGGATCTCCCAAATGAGAATGGTAATTGGCATCAAAAAAAAATTCAGGACTACCCATGAGCCGCCAAAGTTGCAAAATCCTAATCAAATCCTTTCCCTGCTATTTGATTGGCCGATTCCTTGTTCATTCCTTTCTGCTATATTGCCCCAAAATATGGTTTCTCTCTAATGGCGACAGCCCTTCGATTTCTATTATTTTCCATCTTGATTCATAGCGCATTCTTTGCAAATGCGCAGAATTTCGGCACAAGTCTGGATTTTCTCATAAAGGAAACAAATGCCAGAACCGCAGCACTTGGGGGTTTTAATGTTTCGCTCCGAGATGATGATGTTCAGATGATCAATTCCAATCCTGCCCTTGCAAATGGCAGAATGGCCCGGTCTGCTGGATTTACTTTTAACCCATCTTTTGCCGGCATCAATCAATACAATACCATCTATTGTGACAGCTTAAAAAAAACTGGAACACTTTTCGCATCTCTTCAATACCTGGACTATGGCAGCTTTCAGCAAACCGATCCTGCCGGCATTGTTTTAGGAAATTTCACAGCCAGTCAGTATGCTTTCTCCATGGGTACAGCCAGAAAAAAAGGCAATTTCCACCTTGGCACCGCACTAAGATTTTCAGGCTTTCAAATCAGCAGCCTCAATTCTTATTCAATCGGAATGGATATGGGTGCTTATTACAAGCATCCAAAAAAAGACCTCAGTTATGGATTGAGCATTCGAAACATTGGCTGGCAGATGAAAAAACTGTATAGCGATGGGAAGTCCATGCAATTACCACTAAACATTCAGGCTGGCTTCAGTTATCGCCTGAGTCATATGCCGCTCAGAATCTCAGCCACTGCCTTTTATTTACAGGAAACAGACATTCAATATTTAGATCCAAATGCCCCAGGAAAATTAGACCCGAATGGCAAGCTTGTAAAAGACGATAAAAAAATAACCGAGCAGATTGCGCGCCATTTGTGTCTGGGAGGGGAATTTTTACTACATCGAAACTTCAATTTAAGGGTTGGATATAACCACCTCAGGCGCAAAGAACTAAGACCAGAAACCGGAGCTGGGCTAACCGGATTTTCACTTGGTTTTGCCATTAATTCAAAGCCTTTAAATCTGTCCTATACCTACTCCGGATGGCAAAGTGGTGCAGGATTGCATTTTTTAAGCCTAAACATCCGTTTCAATTCCTTCCTTAACAGGGCCAACTAAATTCTGGCCGAATAAATGGAAAACTCTTCATTAACCCCCATTCAGATAGTCCAGGAGCTGGACCGTTACATTGTTGGACAGGCGCTTGCAAAGAAAAATGTAGCCATTGCAATGCGGAACCGATGGCGCCGGATGAATTCTTCCGAAGACATTCGAAATGAAATTGTTCCCAACAACATCCTGATGATTGGTGCAACCGGGGTCGGGAAAACAGAAATCGCCCGCCGTTTGGCAAAAATTACAAACGCCCCTTTTGTAAAAGTAGAAGCTTCCAAGTTTACCGAAGTTGGATATGTGGGCCGTGATGTAGAAAGTATGGTTCGGGATCTGGTTGAACAAACCGTTCGGATGGTGAAGGCAGAGAAGACTGAAGAAGTCAAGCAAAAAGCAGCCACCGCCGTTGAGGAAATCATTCTTGATATTTTGATACCACCCCTAAAAGACTCAAAATCGAGCGTTTCGGCGGATGGAGAAGAAGAAATACAAAACGAATCAACCCGCTCACGCTTTCGCGAGAAGCTTGCCGCCGGAGAACTTGATGATAGAAAGATTGACCTTCAGGTAAATAAGAAGAATAGTCCGAATATTGGCATCATGGGTGGAGGCCCAATGGACGAAAGCAGCATGCTAAACATTCAGGAAATGATTGGCGGAATGCTTCCAAAAGCGAACAGAAGCCGAAAAATGACCATTGCAGATGCACGGAAAGCCTTGATAGATGAAGAGGTTGACAGGCTGATTGACATGGAGGAAGTAAAGGAAGAAGCCTTGAAAAGGGCCGAAAACTCTGGAATAATTTTTATCGATGAAATAGATAAAATCGCAAGTTCTGCCTCCGACCGCAATGCCAGCGGCAGCGTAAGCAGAGAAGGCGTTCAGCGAGATCTTCTCCCTGTTGTGGAAGGCTGTGCAGTGAACACAAAATATGGAACAGTAAACACAGACCATGTCCTTTTTATTGCTGCCGGAGCCTTTCATTTCGCAAAGCCCTCTGATTTGATACCTGAACTTCAGGGTCGCTTTCCAATCAGGGTTGAACTTGAAATGCTGACAAAATCTGATTTTATCCGAATTTTGTCAGAACCACAAAACTCTTTGGTAAAGCAATACCAAGCGCTGTTTAAGGCAGAAGGTGTTGAACTCACATTTTCCGAAGAAGCAATAGAAGAACTTGCCGAAACAGCGATGCACATTAACGAGCAAGTGGAAAATATTGGGGCAAGAAGACTGCATACAATTATGAGTCAATTGCTTAATGATTATCTTTTTAATATGCCTGAAAATCTTCCTGCTGGGAAACTGATAGAAATTAATAAAGAAATTGTACTACAACGGCTACAAAGTCTTGCAAAAAATAGAGACCTTAGTCGCTACATACTCTAAGCATCATGAAAAAAATAGTTTTGTTCGTTTGTGCAGGTCTCTTTGGATTTGCAGAAAATGGAAATGCCCAGAAATATTGGGATTGTTCCAGGGGAAACATCAGTTTCTTTTCCAAAACGCCCGTTGAAGATATTGAGGCTGAAAGCAAAATTGCTGGTGCAATCATCAACACAGAAAATGGGGTGATTGCTTTCAAGGTTCCGATGAAGTCATTCAAATTCAAAAATTCCCTCATGGAGG
>CAMDMI010000092.1 GCA_945902135.1 Spirosoma fluviale | reverse complement strand
GATGAAATTGCCGGACCGTCCAATTGGGTCCAGTCGCCTTCATTGAAATCCGTTTTGTTTCTATCATGCCCATACATAATGGCGGCAATGGAAGAAGTCTGAATAATCCGGTGAACCCCTTGGCGCAAAGCAGCTTCCACCACATTTTTTACACCCAATACAGCCGGTTTAATCAGGTCATCTTCGTGTTTTGGGATTTCGAGAATGAATGGTGAAGCCACATGCATTATTCCATCGCAACCTTCAACCGCATTGTCCCATCCTTCGGCCTGAAGCAAATCTGCCAGACATATTTCAATGCGCTTTTCTGGCATCAGGTTGGAAAACAGCTTGTTTACTTTCTGTTTTTGAATTTCACTTCGAACTGTACCCCGAATTGAATAACCCCGCCGAAGTCCTTCAGCAGCAATATGCAAACCCAAAAACCCGGATATTCCTGTAACAAGTACTTTTTTCATCCCACAAATATGAAAAAGGCGATTGGAACATATCACATGACTTTTTATGATTTGATTCAAGATTGCCAATAATCAACCGCCTCAAAATACAAACCATGCCGGGTTTCTCTTTTTTTCCAAAGTACATTGTTGAAGAGGAAGAATTTCTCTCCATCCATGAAAACCGATTCCAGGTCTGCTTCGGGAAGTTCCGGAACGCGAATTCCTAAAGGCGTTTCAATTACCTGATAGCCATTTCTTGATTCGCGGTAGAAATTACCGGCGAGAAACCAAATGGCAAGTCCACTGTGAAATATTTTTAATGCTTTAAATGGAAGCCGGGGAATGAAAATCCCGATAGGTGCAGGCACCATATTATAGCAGCCAGCATTCTGGCGATAAAAGTAGCCATCATGAAAAAAGATACTCCGCCGACCGTGGGGCAGACAAAATGCGCCAATCGGCAGTCTTGAATTTCCATAAATTGACCTTTCTAATCTACGATTATGGTGCCCCTGAGACCAATGATGTTTTGGACGCTGGTGTTTGCGCCAAGGATTTTCTTTTGATTGTTGATTCGAATTGGCTTTGCCGGAAAATTGAAATCCGGTGAGCAAAAGCAGTAGAATTACGTTTTTCATGATTTTTATTGTTTGGTCCTGAGAGGGCAGGAAATGCTTGAGGTTTAGAGCGGATGGTGTTAATTGATTTGTAATAAATGTTAAAAACGGCCCTTGAGAAATTTTATAAAATCTTAAAACCAAACTCAGCCAAATCGCAATTCAAAACCATGCTGTTGAATATTTCGGAAGGAATAGGCCAAACGCATATATTTGCCCCGCCTAGCAGCCAAAAAATTCATGAAATACAAACGCATCTTATTGAAACTGAGTGGAGAATCCTTGCTGGGCAAGAAGGGCCATGGAATTGACCCCGACATGCTCAAGTTATATGCAACTGAAATCAAAAAAGTGTACGACCTGGGCGTACAGATTTCTGTTGTAATTGGAGGAGGAAATATTTTCAGAGGGGAGGATGCTAAGGGCGCCGGGATAGAAAAGGCAACCGGAGATTATATGGGCATGATGGCAACCCTCATCAATGCAATGGCGATTCAGGGAGCTTGTGAAAATGCAGGTATTTATACCCGCTTGATGTCTGCCTTGAAAATTGATGAAGTATGCGAACCCTTCATTCGCAGAAGAGCAATTCGGCATATGGAAAAAGGCCGCCTAGTAATTTTAGGTGCAGGAATCGGAAGACCATTTTTTACAACAGATTCTGCTGCCAGTTTGCGTGCCATTGAAATTGATGCTGATGTGGTTTTGAAAGGAACCCGGGTAGATGGGATTTACTCTGCCGACCCTGAAAAAGATCCGAATGCAACCAGATTCAACAGCGTATCATTCGATCAGGTTTACGAAATGGGACTCAACGTAATGGATATGACAGCCTTTACACTCTGCAAAGAGAATGGCTTGCCCATCATTGTATTTGACATGAACAAAGCCGATAATCTTCTGCGTCTTGTACGCGGTGAAGAAATCGGAACACTTGTAACAAACCACCAATCATAATTTTTGGAAAATGGAAGAGATTCAGATGTATCTGGATGAAGCAAAAGATTTGATGGACAAAGCCATCAAACATACCGGTCAGGAGTTCAACAAAATCAGGGCCGGAAAAGCAAGTCCGGCAATGCTTGATGGACTTTATGTTGACTATTACGGAATTTCAACTCCGCTTCATCAGGCGGCAACAGTGAACACATCTGATGCCCGTACAATTATTATCAGACCCTTTGAGAAAAAGCTGATTTCAGATATTGAGAGAGCCATTATCAATTCTGATCTTGGATTAAATCCACAAAGTGACGGAGAAGTGGTTCGCTTAATAATTCCACCCCTTACTGAAGAAAGACGCCGTGACCTTGTAAAACAGGTTAAAAATGAAGGCGAAGCCGGAAAAGTTAGCATTCGTTCCATCCGGAAAGAATCAAATGAAGAACTCCGGAAATTACTAAAGGAAGGCGCTTCTGAAGATGATGTAAAGAAAGCTGAAGAAAAAGTTCAGCAACTAACAGATGCACATATTTCCAAAATCGAACTTATGATTGTCGACAAGGAAAAAGAAATCATGACAGTTTAGCGAAGACAATTTAATATTTCAATAAACAGAAAAGACACCAAGCGGTGTCTTTTCTGTTCTAACAAACGAGCTAAATTAATTCGCCATTAAGCAAATAGTTGCGTCATTTTTTATATACCCGGGACAAAAATATAAGTTCGTGTTCTATTGGTTGTAGTACAGCTATTGCTGTTGCAAGTAATATCAACACTGTACCAAAAACTACCCATTCCAGCGGTACTCATATTTGAAGGCTGAGGATCTGCAACTCTTTCAATAAAACCTTGTGCCCATTCGCTGGCTGTTGGAGAATAAGCCGTCATTCCATTGCGGACACCACAGGCAACCGGAATTGCACCAGCAGAAGGCACCAAATTTGGATTATAAAGATTATACCGGCAAACCTGAACCGCATAAGTGGTGCAAGGCGAACTAATTCCAAATTTGAAACGCATTTTTCCATCTGAACCAAACCAGGCTTGAAGCCCGTTTGCAGTACAAACTCCACTACTCGAACTTGGGTTTACAACAGGTACAGCAACTACTACCGTGATGGAGTTTCCAGTAGATGTAGAACTCGCATTTGATAAAACCACTTTGTAGCTATAGCTTCCATTGGCCTTACCAGTACGAGGTGAAGTTGTGGTGTAGGCCGCTGTGCCCGTTAGAGTTCCAGACTTGATGGTTGTAGTACCTTCCACCAATGCCCAGGAAGTAGCATTGTGGTTGGCCGGAATTGAAACTGTTAGAACATAAGAGTTATTTTTATTGGAAAGGCTATCGGCTGAAACCACAGGAACGCCCATACAAGTGCTGGAAGTTATGCAAGTTGCTGCATTCAGACGATTTCTAATGGCGGTTTGAGGCAAGGGACCAAACCCTTTGTTGAAATCAATTCCAGAAGAAAGATGGCAGTAACTCATGATGGTTCCAACCCTGGCTTTTGTTACAGTGCCGCAGGTGCCTTCTCCTGCATAACAGGAATCAATTCTGCCGGTGCTTGTACTTGTCAGCTGCCAGCCACACCATTGGGTATGGTTCGATCCAAAATTATGACCGAGTTCATGAGAGATGCAATACACTGACCAAGAATAAGCAGGCAATGCGGAGTATTGGTAATAAATGTTGGAGAAACCATGTTTGTAAAACGGATTGCACAACACATTCAAATAACCGATTCCGCCCATGTACGCAGCCCTTGTTGAAAGCAGATGAATCAAATCTGCATTCACGGTTGAAGCCGCGCGGTTGTTTACAAAATTGGAAAGGACAGTACTGCTTGAAGTCATGGCCACATATGGATCTGTTGTGGTCCATTGGTAAATGCTTGCGAGCCGGATGGTTATTCCTTCATTCAAGTAAACCTGAGCAACAACATTGAAAAGGCCTGTCACAAAATTAGCGGCTGTCGTAAGGCTGTTCCCGGATTTTGTGTAAAGGTCCTTATCACCTTCCATGTAAATCCTGACGGGTTTACAAATGATTGAAACTGCTTTATCTAAAGGCGCTGTAACTTTTCCATTTTCCTTAAGGGGCATTTCTGATGCACCACAATCCCAGGCAGGCATTTTATTATCCTCATCATACGACAAGGTGTAATCTCCTGAACCCGGAACCTTCTCCCCTATGCTGATGTTACAGGATGGAAGTCCGATGAGACCCATAAGTCCGTCTTCCCGAAAAGAAATCCCAGCAACTTTACAGTCCTGCTCGCCCCTTACTCGATAGTGTAATCCGGAGTATTCTTTTCCAATCAACTTCCGTCCATCTGAAGTTGAAATGCAAAAACTGGTATCAGTAGGGTTTGATTTTAAGAATGTCATTTGACGGATTTTTCCGCCTTTTTCAGGAATTCGAACCGAAATAGAAGCGGGTTCTTTTTCCCAGATTCTTTTCATTTCTGATTGATTGAGCAGGACCTTGTAAAAACCTGATCCATTCCCATTGTCCTGCCGAATTAATTGCCAAAGACTTTTGCCGGATTCGTTTTCCTGAAAATTTCGTTTGTCTGAAATTCTCTCAGATTGAGATTGTGCATAAATTGAAAAATCAACGAGGATTAATCCAAGGATTACAATAATTCTTCTCATAAGGTCATTAAGGTTGTTTTGATCTTATTACAAAACAACCTCCAGCACGAATTCGAAATGCACAATATTATTTGTGCATTCAAAAAATACAAGACAAAAAATTTAGTTAATATTATAAGTGAAAAAATTTAGACTTTTTCTAATTTCTATTCAATTTTCATTCGCCTAAAATGATAAAAAGCAGAAACCATTGAACGGTATTTCTTCAAAAATATCACATTCTGATTTGCACTATTTTTATATGGTCTATATCAAATAAAAATAGCTAAACAATAACATTGAAAAGCCAGGCAGAATTCGAAAAATCAAAACTCATACCCACGCTGGGCAATGTTCCACCGCACCGACAAGGCTGTGTAGCCTGATTTAAGTGTTGGAGCATTCAAACCAGACCTCTCTTCACTCCTTCTCACATGCTTAATATCAAGGAAGAAGTTGGTCCAAGGCTGCCAGCTAAGTGTTAAATCAAGAAATAGAACTTTTTGCAAAATTCCCTGGGTGAGAAAATTACCAGATTCCTTTGCCCTTAAGTAGTAGGATTTTAGCACATCACTCCCAAAACTTTTAGAAACAGAGCTGCTGTCAAGTCCTCTTTCAAAATAAATCAACTTGGCAGAAGCCTGCACCCTAGGAACTGGCTGATACCTTAATATTGCCAACACCTCCCTGAAATTGGCGCCCAGCGGATGTGCCAATGGCTGACCGTAATGCGAGTAAGAGCTGTAATTACTCTGATGAGAATAGGTAAATGGTCGCGCTAAATTGAATTCTGCCTGAAGGTCGAGATTCCGAATTCCTGCCACATCGATGTAGTGCATCCCAGCCTGAAAGGCATATTTATTTCCCCACCATCCATTGCCCTCCATAAATTTCTTAAGTAAAAACTCATCCAGAAAAAACTGCCCATAAGCCCTGATGGATTTGGAAACAGAGACTTTCAAATCAAAGCCAAGGCTTGCATTGTCGGGACTACCAGAATTCTGTTCAACAGCTCGGTAAAAAATAATCGGATTGAAATACGAAGGATCCGGGAAAGTCCCTCCGGCGCTTGTCTTCGGATCTTTTCCAGCCACAACTGCCTCGAAAAGTCCCAGAGATACACGCTTTCCCAAATTGATGCCAAGCCGATGAAAGACAAAAAGTTTATCTGGGATTCTCCTGTTACCAGGAATTCCAGTGGCCAATGCATTCACATCTGTTTTTAAACTCGCAAACAAATTGGTGTATTCTACTTTCCAAATCTTGGTATTGATGCGCAGAAAAGTATAGGGATTTGAGAAGTCGGAAAGCACCATAGATCGATATCCATAGCCAGTTTGAAGACGGTCGTGGCCAGCCTGAAATGCAATATGTTTTCCGGCATTGAAAGTAATGTAAGCCCTAGCCGAGAAAAAATCATAGCCATTTACGCCAGTTTTTTTCCAGAATCCTTCATGGGGCAAAGAGCCAAACCGGGTAGTCCAATCTCCTACATAATCTGGCAAAATAACCTGATTGTCTGCCATATAAGAATAAAAACCGACCCTTTTGGCGATGGTGCCCCGCACTTCCACCCCCCTTGAGTTGATTAGGAAGTTTCCATTACCACCTTTGGCTTGACCCATAGAACCATAGCCTGCAATGTTGGCATGGATGTCAAAAACAGAATCTTGATACGAAAGGATATCCGCTTTTCTTCTAAAAAAAGACTTCAAAAACGGCTTCCTTAGACCGGAAGAATCAGGATTGGAAAATTCAGAATTCACCTCTCTGAAATACCTGACTTGAAATCTGTCAGAAGCAGATAGACCCGGTTTCAAAGACAGCGAATCCATCAATTGATTGATAGACTCCCTTGAAATCGCCCTGAATCCAGAATGAAACCGCCCGGAAAGCCCGAAAGTGCGGATATCTGCCCTGTCAATCCAATGGTAAATATCTGGGTCCAAAGGCAAAAAGGTTGACTGTGCCCGAACCGACGAAACAGTTAAAATCAGAGAACCAAAAAACAGCAGTAAACGCCTCATAAACTGTGGGATGGCTTGCAATATGCAAAGGGATGACATTTCATAAGGGGCTTTTTTTGATATTTGCAGCCCGCCCACATTTCCGGGCAAATCAATTATTGGCTGAACGCGCATTACATATTGTTTCTTTTGATGTTCCATACCCGCCGGATTATGGAGGTGTGATTGATGTTTACTACAAGATGAAGGCCCTTGATGAGGCTGGAGTTAGCATTCATTTACATACATTTCAATACGGCCGAAAGGCTTCAGATGAGCTGAACAAATTATGTGCTTCGGTTCATTATTATCCACGGAAGAAGATTTACACAGGTCTTGTAAGTCGGGTGCCCTACATCGTGGGCTCAAGAATAAATCCAGACTTGCTTGAAAGGCTTTCGGCAGATGAACATCCGATATTGTTTGAGGGCCTGCACACATGCGCTTATCTAGACCATCCGCTTTTGAAAAACAAACAAAAGGCGGTGCGGATGCACAATGTGGAATGGCAATATTACCGTGGTCTTTTCGACCATTCAACAGAAACACTCAAAACCATTTACTATGCGGTAGAATCAAAAAGACTCCAGCGTTTTGAATCCGTTTTGGTTCATGCCAACCATATTTTTGCCATCAGCAAAACGGAAACCGAATATCTCGAAAGCAGGTACCCGCAAACATCACTCCTGTTCCCTTTTCATGGTGTTTCTGCAATGCAGGCAGATCCAGGAACCGGTTCATTTATGCTGTATCATGGAAATTTATCAGTGCCGGAAAATGAGGAGGCCGTTGAATGGCTTTTGGCAAACCTGAAGGTTTCTGCAGAATTTCCCTTGGTAATTGCAGGTAAAAAACCTGGTGCAGCCATGAAAAGTTCGCTGGCCAACAGAGTTGGATTTCAATTGGTTGAAAATCCGGGCGCCAACGAAATGAACCGATTAATCCGTGAGGCACACATACATATTTTACCCGCCTTCCAGGCAACAGGAGTAAAATTAAAACTGATAAAATCTTTGTTCAACGGACGGTTTGTACTCACAAATCCGATGATGGTGGAAGGAACAGGCCTCGAAAACTACTGCACGCTCTTCAGGAAGGCTTCTGAGATGAATGAGCAAGTAAGTTATTTACAAAACACCCCATTTTCAGTCGAGAATTCAATCAGCAGAATTGGAGCATTACAAGGTTTTAACGACCAGAAAGGCGCTGAAATGATCATTCAATCTTTGTTTCGCACGGCATAGGATTGCCTGAAAAAAATTATTAGCTGTTGATTTACAGAATCATTTATCAGTGATTTTAATTTTCAACAAAGAAAATTCGGGAAATTGACTGAATATTCGATTACCTGTTTGATAAATGGAAATCCCTTGGGTAAGTTTGAAGCTCTAATTTATCATTCCTTTATATACCAATGAAAAAACAAGTACTGCTACTGTTTTCGCTTCTGGCAATTTCTACCATTGCCAATTCTCAGCGTCTGGTTCTTCTTGAGCACTTTACCCAGGCTTCCTGTGGGCCGTGTGCTTCGCAAAATCCAGCTCTTAATGCGCTGCTTGACCAAAATGGGATAAAAATTGTGGCGCTTAAATACCAGACCTCATGGCCTGGAGTAGATCCAATGAATGCTGCAAATCCGACTGATGTTCAAACCCGTGTGAATTATTATGCAGTAAATGGTGTTCCAAATTCTGTAATGGATGGCAATGTGTACAATGGAAGTCCAGGTGGCGTAACCCAGTCAATTATCAACACCAGAAACGCAGGAAGTCCAGGTGTGGCTACAAATGTTTCCTACGTAATTATGTCAAATCCGGCTCCTGCAAGCGATTCAATTTTGATCACAGCCAAAGTAAGGGCAATCAATGCCATTCCTGCCGGCCATGTATTGCATGTAGCCGCCATTGAGCGTGAAATTGAATTTGCAACTGCACCAGGATCAAACGGAGAAAAGAAGTTTGAAAGTGTAATGAAGAAAATGTTCCCTTCTGCATCGGGCACTACTCTTCCTGCACTTGCTGTCGGAGACAGTTTGCAGTTCACTTTCAAATGGTCTCTTAAAAGGGCGAATGGAACTCCAGTATATTACAATCTGGGTCAGGCTGCAGCTATTGCATTCGTTCAGAACAATTCGACCAAAGAAGTTCTAGGTGCTGGATATGACGAGCCTCGTCCTTGGCTTTCAATTGTTAGACCTGCAGGTCAAAAATCTGTTAGAATTAAAGGCGGAAATGATGTTTCATTTGGTTTCCAGATTATTTCAAAGGCCGAAACAAGTCAGAATATTAAATTAAAGGCATCTGTTGGTACACTTCCAGTAGGCTGGTCCGCAAAGATCGTGGCCGATGGTATTGAATATTCTGATTCTGCCAGCATTCCGCTTACTGCCAATTCTTCCAAAGATATTGTTTTAAAAGTATCAGGAGACAATGGTTCTTTGCTTAACAAAAAGATGAGTTTTAAGGTTGAAGCCAACTCTGAAACCATTAATCCTAGTGTGAAGAATGCACTTGATTTCACCGCAGTTACCCCTTCCAACATTTTACTTCTTGATCTTGCTGGTACAGCCACCGCAAGATTTAACCAAGTATTCACCCTTCTTCAGGAGCCTGCTTGTTTTCTAAATGCTGTTGAATCTTCTGATCTGGATTCAGCTGGATTGAATTCCAACAATGTCGGAAAACTGTTTTACACAACCGGTGCTGCTTATAGTGGGACATTGGGCGCTTATCGTTCAGAATCTTTTCAAAAGTATTTGATGACCGGAGGCAAATTGCTCATCATGGGTCAGGATATTGGATTTGATGTTGGCCAAGGCACCGATCCAACCACCGCAGCATTTTTTGCTGATTACATGGGTGCTGAATACATCGACGACGGAAGTGCTACAGCAGTAACTGTGACTAAAAACCTTGATGACACCTTGATGGCACCATTCTTCCCAAGCAACCAAGCGCTTTCAGGCACAGGAAGTTATCCAGACCACCTTGGAGTTTCTGGTACTGCTGCAAACGCAAAGGCATTCTTAGATTATTCTGATTCTGATTTTGCTGGAATTTACAATTATGGTGACAACTGGAAACTGGTTTTTCTCGGTTTCAGGATGGAGTCTTTCTCAACCACCACAGCCGGCACAACGCTTCGCAATACACTATTCGGAAGAATTAATGGATGGTTTGATGACAATGCATCGCTTTCAGCTTCAATCACCTCATCCAATTCTACCATTTGCCAGGGAACTCCAGCAACCCTGACCGCAAGCCCTGCTACTTCCTACCTTTGGAGCAATGGTGCAACTACAGCAACCATTTCTGTGACCACTGCTGGCACTTATTTCCTTCAGACCACAGAACCAAATGGTACTGCTCTGTCTAACTCCTTCACAATCAATGTGACTCCAAGTCCGGTTGTAAGTGCACAGCCAGTGAATCAAACCGCTGTTTATGGCACTACTGCAACATTTACAACAGCCAGCACAACTACAGGAGCAAGTTGGCAGTGGCAGAAAGACACCGGAGCTGGATTTTCAGATCTTAGTGAAGG
>CAMDMI010000091.1 GCA_945902135.1 Spirosoma fluviale | reverse complement strand
TAAAAAATTGTAAACAGAGTTCTTGTAAACAAAAATACGTTTCCAGTAAATGTGTTTACAAATTTTGTAAACAAAAATGTTGTAAACAAGAAATCGTTTCCTAAAAAGTTGTTTACAAATTTTGGCGGGCTTGGTGGAGAATTCTATTTCGAAGGATTGAAGGGAAATTAATGGAGGAAAGAATCGGAAATTAAGGCAGTCAGCAGAAAATATCAGGGAGACTTAGAGGGCCACAATTCATACAGTTGGGCTTCATTACAACTCTATCTTGCAACCAAAGGCAGAAGTCAAATGAAAAATAATCTAATTTTGAACCGTACTAAAAATGGGGAGCCAACCCTTTAAATCCGGTATATTAAAAACATGCTAGACTTTATTCAACAACTCAAAAACCGAAATGAAAGCTTATTTTATTATGGTTTAATCTGCCTTGTTTTATCCCTTGTTTTCATCTCCCTTACAAAAATTACAAATACCCAGGTTTACAATGTAAATGCTTGGTACAAGCCTTTCAAATTTGCTTTTTCAACCTTTTTGTTTGCTTGGGCAATGGCTTGGTATTGCCATTATCTGCCGAATTTCAATATCCAATTATTTAATTGGTCGGTTATTATTTTATTGGGTTTTGAAATTTTTTACATCACATTTCAAGCCAGCAAAGGCCAGCTTTCGCATTACAATGTAAGCACGCCCGTTTTTGCAGCTTTGTATACAATGATGGCTTTGGCAGCATCTTTGGTTACACTTTACACAGCCTATATTGGGATAATATTTTGCACAAACTCATTTCCAGAATTACCCGATTACTACATCTGGGCCATAAGATTGGGGATATTTATTTTCGTTGTTTTCTCATTTGAAGGTTTTGCCATGGGCTCAAGATTAAACCACAGTGTTGGCGCATTAAACAACAATTCAAATTGGTTAATCATTGGTTGGAGCAAGACCGTTGGCGATTTAAGGGTTTCACATTTTATTGGCATGCACGCCTTACAATTGTTGCCAATCCTTTCTTACTACCTTTTAAAGAACACAAAACTGACAATTGGACTTTCTGTTGCTTATGGATTATTGGCTTTGCTCACACTCATTCAAGCACTTCAAGGAAAGCCATTGATCAGAGCAAAAAATTCACAAAACGAAATAAATAATAAAATGTAGCGCGAGCGAAATCCAAGACTTCAGCCCCAAATTTCACTTTCCTCTTCCCTCCTTTTTGCCCATTTTTGCATCCCAATTTTCCATTATGAACACAGAACAGCTGAAGTCACTTCAGAATCGCCTCTCAGACCTGAGGGGCTATCTTTGACTACGACCACAAGAAAGAGGAAGTAATCGAAAGAGAAACCGCAACCCATGCCCCGGATTTCTGGGACAACCCGAAGGAAGCGCAACAAAAAGTAAAGGAAATTCAGGCAATCAAGGTTTGGACGCTATCCTTTGAGGGCATTCAAACAATGATTTCCGACCTGGAAACCCTGCTGGAATTTCGCGATATGGGCGAAATTGAAGATGGCGAACTCGATGCTGAATATAAAAAATCGCTGGATGCACTTGAAGAACTCGAGTTCAAGAAGATGCTTTCTGCAGAGGATGACCAGATGAGTGCCATACTGGAAATTAACCCAGGCGCCGGCGGAACTGAAAGTCAGGACTGGGCAGAAATTCTGATGCGCATGTACATCATGTGGGCCCAAAAACAAGGGTTTACAGTGAAAGAACTGGATTATCAGGCTGGTGATGGCGCAGGACTAAAATCGGTTACCCGGGAAATTGACGGTCAGTTTGCTTACGGCTTCCTGAAGGCCGAAATCGGTGTTCACCGCCTGGTGCGGATTTCTCCATTTGACTCCAACGCGCGCCGCCACACTTCCTTCGCCAGTGTATTTTCTTACCCTGTCGTGGACGATACCATCAACATTGAAATCAACCCGGCAGATGTGGTGATGGACACCTCCAGATCAGGCGGTGCCGGCGGTCAAAATGTAAATAAGGTGGAAACCAAGGTTCAGCTTACACACCTTCCAACCGGCATCGTGGTGGTTTGTCAGGTAGAACGCTCTCAACTTGGCAACCGGGAAAGGGCGATGCAAATGCTCAAATCGAGGTTGTATAAGATGGAGGTAGAACGCCGCGACGAAGAGAAAGCCAAAATCGAAAGCACCAAAAAACGCATTGATTTCGGTTCGCAAATCCGCAATTATGTGCTGCACCCATACAAACTGGTAAAGGACAACCGCAGCGGCGTTGAAACTTCAGACACCCAGGCCGTTCTGGATGGCGACCTGATGGAATTTATCAAGGGCTACCTGCTGATGCAGGATTAAGAATTTCTTCTGATTTTTTTCTAGGGCAGCTGGCCACGCGTGGGCGTGTCCACCTCGCTGTCCGGGGTTCCGTGGCACCTTCGGCGCCACCAGGCCCTCCCATCGCTGCTGCAGATTTTAGGGGAGTTCTTGATAAGGAAAATTATCTGCCCTTACAGTTATGAAGCGAGACTATATCTAATTCCCAAAATTTTGGGCACATTTGCTTCATAAACTATTGAATGGATTTCTTTAAAAACAAATACCGGATTGCTTCCGCACGTGCGCCTTTTTGGGATTATTCACGGAATGCCTCCTATTTCGTTACCATTTGCACCAAAAACAATAAGCCATGGTTTGGTCAGATTGAAAATGGTGTAATGCAATTATCTGATTTGGGTTGGATTGCATTTAATTGTTGGATGGGAATACCCCAACATTTTCCCTTTGTGGAATTGGATGCATTTGTCATCATGCCGGATCATGTGCACGGAATAATCAAAATTGATAAACACAAACCAGTAGAGACGCAAAATGTAGAGACGCAAAATCTTGCGTCTCCAATGATTATGGAATATTTGACAACGAAACCAAAAAACAAATTCGGTCCCCAATCGCGAAATTTGGCATCGGTTGTACGGGGATTCAAAATCGGGGTGAGCAAAAAATCCAGGCAATTACATCCTGATTTTTCCTGGCAGGCCAGATACCACGACCGCATCATCCGCAATTGGCTGGAACATCTAAAAATTACCCGATACATTGAAAACAATCCCCAGAATTGGGACGGGCATTTTAACAATTGAAACTAGTGTAAAGACGCAAAATGTAGAGACGCAAGATCTTGCGTCTCTACTGGTTACAGAACATGTGACAACGAAACCAAAAAACAAATTCGGCCCCCAATCGCGAAATTTGCGCGTTTGCGTCTCTACAATTTCAAACGCTGCCTATTGATTCAAAATCAATCCAACAAACTATCATTTAGAAGCGGAAGCTCCCTTAATTTATGATACGCTTTGGACTTATATGCTTTTTCCAAGGGCTCCAGGTGCCTGGTCCTATGGCAATCAGAACCAAGAAAATGAACGAATTCATTTTCAATCATCCATTCTGCCAGTTTTAAAGCCGGAGGACCATAATAGCCGCCAAGGCTCATGGTATTGATTTGCAAAAGCACTCCACTATAAAAAAGCTCTTCCAGTTTTTCCTTTTTTGTTTGCAGGTAAACATACCGTTCCGGATGCGCCAGAACAGGTTTATAACCTTTCAACCTCAGTTTAAAAAGAACATCCCGAAGATAAGCCGGCTCATTCAAAAAACCTGTTTCCACAAGGATTAAATTGTCCTTCAAGGTTAAAAATTGCTGGTCAGCATCCAGCATCTCAATAAATCGGTCGTCGAGAAAATATTCTGCAGCTGCCTCAATTTGCAAAGAGGAACCACTTTCAATCAAGGCAGCCCTGACCTTTTCCAGCACAGGAAAAATAGTGTCCGGGGTGTTTTCGTATAGATCCTGAATGATGTGCGGGGTCGTAATGATTTTCTTGTACCCCCGGTCCTCAAACGACTTCAACAATTTCAAAGTCTCATGAATATTTTCTGCTCCATCATCAATGGCCGGCAGAAAATGGCTATGCATATCCACCAAAAGTGGAGGAATTTCCGCCTTGGGTTCTGGCTTGAGAAGGAAAGAGAAAAAGCCCATGTTCGCAAAGCTATGAATATCCTGCAAGCCACAAGAATTGAGGAGGTTTCAAACTGAATTTTATATCTTTTTGGTGACCGGCAAATTACCGCTTCTCCAAATAATTTTAAAATGTGCAGAATTTTGACTGCCCTCCAAAATGAGATTTTTCTGTATTTCAGACTGATAAGGAAAATGTGAAAAATGTTATGATTTTGCCTTGGGCCTGACAAAAATTAAAAAACGAATTTTTCATTTGTCAGGATTCCGACTTGATTTGCATAAGCCATTGGTTGATTTTTCCAAAAGCCCATATTTTATTTTTACCTTCTGAATTTCAAAACATTACCATAAAAATGCATCCCTTTTCCAACGAGAACGAACCACTGCTAATCGAAAACAAAAACAGGTTCGTACTTTTCCCAATTCAGCATGGCGACATCTGGCAGATGTACAAAAAAGCAGAAGCCAGCTTCTGGACTGCGGAGGAAATCGACCTTGCGCAGGATCTTGTAAATTGGGAAGGACTTAACGATGGAGAAAGGCATTTTATCTCCCATGTGCTGGCATTTTTCGCTGCTTCCGATGGCATTGTAAACGAAAATCTTGGCGCAAATTTTTTCAATGAGGTTCAGTACCCCGAAGCCAAATGCTTCTATGGGTTTCAGATTATGATGGAAAACATCCATGCCGAAACCTACTCCCTTTTGATTGACACATACATCAAAGACCCGAAGGAAAAACAAAGGCTTTTCCATGCACTCGATACGGTGCCATGTGTCGGAAGAAAAGCAGAATGGGCACTGAAGTGGATCAATTCAGACAATTTTGCAGAGCGACTGGTTGCCTTTGCCGCTGTGGAAGGAATCTTTTTCTCTGGCTCATTTTGCTCCATTTTTTGGTTGAAAAAACGCGGACTCATGCCCGGCCTGACTTTCTCAAATGAACTCATTTCAAGAGACGAAGGCCTTCATTGTGATTTCGCTTGCATGCTTTATACCGACCATTTGAATACAAAACTTTCAGTGGACAGGGTTTATGAAATTATCCGAGATGCCGTTTCGATTGAGCAGGAATTTGTAACTGATGCTCTTCCGGTAAACCTGATCGGCATGAATGCCAAACTCATGAATGAATATATTGAGTTTGTTGCAGACCGCTTAATTCAGGCATTGGGCTATCCGAAGATTTACAATTCATCAAATCCTTTTGATTTTATGGAAATGATTTCACTTCAGGGCAAGACCAACTTTTTCGAAAAGCGCGTTGCTGAATATCAAAAAGCTGGAGTTATGTCCGAAAAGGAACAGAACAAATTCTCCCTCGAAGAGGAGTTTTAACCGATTCCAATTCTTGAAACTATTAAGAAAAAGTCAGCCGAAAGGCTGACTTTTTTTATCGTATAAGGGCAAAAAACCCACTCTTTTCCAGCCTTTCTCCGGATTCATCAGTGGCGATTGCGCGGTATGCATAATTGCCTGTTGGCGCTGGTAATCCGTCAATTTTTCCATTCCAGAATTCGCCTGCATTATTGGAACTGAAAACAATATTTCCCCAAGAATTGTACACAACAAGCTGAAACGACTTTAGAAAAAGTCCATAGCACTGAAAGAAATCGTTAATCCCATCCTCATTTGGAGTAAAGGTATCCGGAAAGCGAAGCCTCGTTTCCTGAATTACTTCCACTTCATTCGACCAGGAACCCTTCGGATAAAATCCCGAATTTGATGGCAATGAATGAATCCTGTAAAAAACTCTTTTGGCAATTGTGTCCTGACCTTCAATAACATGCTCTAAATCCAAACCGGAATAACGCACCCTGCCTGCCTGGCCAGGAACAGTTCGAATCAATTCATACTGCTTCACACCATCTTTCCAGCCCGACATGGAAGTCCAATCAAAATCATAAACACCTCCTTGATTGGTGTACTTGAGCAAAACAGGACAAATGCTGTCGCTCAATCTTGAACGATTGCCGCAAATGTCATCAAAAGCAATTTTATAACAGTAAGCCTTTAAAGAGATAGATGCACTGGAATCCTTAATAGGCAAAGAAGAAAAGCCATTTCCAATTTCAGCATATTGAGGCACATCGCGCTCCCGTCGGAAAAGGTGATAAATGCTCGCAAGGGGAGAAGCAGTTCCTGATACCTCAATACTTCCAGCTGTAACCGTTGCATTTATTTTGTCAACCGGCTCCGGAGGCCGATTTGAAATGGCCTTTGCCTCCACCACAGGTGAAACAAAAACCATGATTCCTACACCTGGAAGTAAAACTTCAGTTCGAAATTGATAAGAATAACTAAGTCCGCAAACCAGGTTGTTTTGGTCTACATAAAGGCCATCAGAAATGGTTGGAGAAGCAAGCAATTGACCATTCCGAAGAATTTCAAATTTGCTCAGGCCTATGATGTTCAATGTAGGCCATCTAAGTGTAATCTTTTGATTTTCAGGCTCTGGCATCGGCCAGAAAATTGTCCATTCCGGCGCTGGAACCAATGTATCTGCACCACTGCCACAATATTTTCGAGTTATGCCACGAAGCCGGCCAGCTTGCAGGCCATTTCCTTGCAATGCCGGCAAAGAAATTGAAAAATCCGCGTTGTCTTCGTTCTCCCTGCCCGGAGAGATAATTCCTGAAAAATCAGCTCCTGAGGCAGCCAACTGAAAACCAAAATCTTCATCCGCCCGCACACCAAGCCGAACAGAATATTGCAAGGTGTCCGAACCATTTGCTTTCAGCTCGATCGGAACAGGCGCATTCTGACTTGGGTAAATACTCACCTTATCCGAAATCAAATCCTTGTTGCAGCTTGAAGGCCTCTCACCCAGAACTGAAAATGTAAAGGGTGAATTAGCCGGAGATCCGTAATCATAAACGGCATCCTTTCCATCAAAAATCACATTGACACTCCCATTGCCGGGATTAAATAAATACTTAAAAAAAACTGTATCTGTAAAATGGATTAGGAGTTTACTGCCACAGGTTTTCCATGTGAAGGAAGGCTTTGTCTGGGGATCAAAAACTCTAATCCTCCGCTTTGCCAGCGGGACTCCTGCATTTGCAAATTGTGCGATGGTATAAGAGCCGACACCATACGTATGGACGGTATCAGCAATAAACTCCAAAGGATTAAATCCGCCCTGATAATTATAATTATAGCTGACTAGGCCATTGTAGCAATTTTTCACATGCACCCGAAAAGGAGCACATCCAAATGAATCCGCCTCCAGTTTGGTAACAGAATCAACAATGGTGAAACATGCCTGCTGGGCAAAAACGGTAGAGGAAAGTCCAATACCGAACAAAAAACATATAATTAAATGCCTAACTTTCAATTGAGTAATTCCTGATAAAGGCTTTGGCGGCATCCATATCTGGCTTGAAGGTTTCATCCGACCTACGGAAAGAAACCATTTCACGGAAGTCTGAATACAGTTTCTCCAGAATTGCACTGCTTGTGGCCGGACGGCGAAAATCAAGTGCCTGTGCCGCGGCAAGCAAAAGAATTCCAAGCACAGATTCTGTATTTTCCACCACGCGGTAAAGCTTGAGCGCCGCATTGGCACCCATGCTTACATGGTCTTCTTGTCCATTGCTGCTTACAATGCTGTCCACTGATGCGGGTGTTGCCAATTGTTTGTTCTGGCTAACGAGTGCAGCGGCAGAATATTGCGGAATCATAAAACCACTTTCGAGTCCAGGATTGGAAGTAAGAAAAACAGGAAGCCCTCTTTCCCCGGCAATCAACTTATACATCAGCCTTTCGGCGATGTTGGCTACTTCTGCCACAGCGATGGCGAGAAAGTCGAGGCTTAGTGCCAAAGGTTGTCCGTGAAAATTCCCACCAGAAACCACCAGATCGGCCTCACGAAAAACCAGCGGATTGTCTGTGATGGAATTCAACTCAGTTTCAAAAACTGAGGCCACATACGCAATTGCATCGGCTGAAGCACCTAAAACCTGGGGAAGACAACGCACAGAATATGGATCCTGAACCTGCTTTTTTTCTGCATTGGCAATGGAACTATCACCTAAAAAAGCGGCCATTTTTTCTGCAACCATCACCTGACCTTTGTGTGGTCGAATCTGATGAATTCCTGGAAAAAGAAAATCCTTCCTGCCATCGAATGCATCTACGGCAAGCGCAAATACAGCAAGTCCATTGTCGAAGGATTTTTGTGCACGATTGAGACTTTCCAAGCCATAAGCGAGCATAAACTGAGTGCCATTCAACATGGCAAGTCCTTCTTTCGCACGAAGTTTATAGGGCTGAAGTCCTTTGGAACGCAAATAATCTGAGCCAGCAATTCGCTGCCCATTTTCCCAAACTTCACCTTCGCCGAGAAGAGGCAAGGTCATGTGCGCCAAAGGAACCAAATCCCCGGAAGCACCGAGCGAGCCCTGCTCAAAAACCACCGGACAAGCCCCGGCATTATAAAAATCCAGCATGGCCTGCACCAATTCCTGACTAGCAGCAGAATGGCCAGTGATGAAATTCCTGATTTTGAGCAAAAGCATCATCCTTGAAATCCGCTCCGGTACAGGCTGACCCACACCGCATGCATGAGAACGAACCAGATTGATTTGAAGCTGATCAAGATCTGAGGAAGGAATTTCCTGGCGACACAACTCACCAAATCCGGTGTTTATGCCATAAATGGGCTTTTCAGATTCGAGTATTTTTTTTTCAAGGAAGGCCCTGGAAGCCCTGATTTCATTCCAAATTTCATCCGAAAGTGACAGAACTGATTCAGAATTCAGAATTCGGAAAAATTCGGCAATGCCGAGCATATCTTGGTGCAAAATAGACATTTCAAATTTTCATTGGGCTGCAATGTAGGCATGTACGGTGATTTCTGCGAACACTTCAGGTCTTAAGTCAATCCAAGTTTCAATTCAATTTCATCCCGGTGCTTAATCAAATTCGAAATTTTTCATATGCCGGCTAAAGTCCGATTCAGGACTAAATCCAGAGTGGATAATAAAATCAGCATTCATTTTAGTAGGAAACAAGTGCTTGGCATTTTCCCATCATAGAAAAAAGCCTTTCCTTCAGGCCATGAAATCTGCCAACCTGATTTTTCGCCTCCGCAATCTGCTCGTTTTTCTGCCTTTGTATGGATTGCTGGAATGGCTTACCTACTCTGGGATCTTTGTGCTTGATCCCGGACTGCGGATGTCACTTCGCTACCTTCTGTCCGGACTCGCCCTTGGTTATGCCATCCGTAAGGCCAGCCTGACCCATTGGATATTTGTTGCCATGTTGTTGGGAACGGTGATTGGATACGACTTCCCTGAAATCGCCAAAAACCTCAATGTGCTTTCCAAAATATTTATGAAACTGGTAAAGTGTGTAATCGCTCCTCTCCTATTGGGCACACTTATTACAGGAATTGCCGGGCACAGCAACATGAAGCAACTGGGCAGACTTGGACTTAAATCATTGATATACTTTGAATTTGTAACCACCTTCGCCCTAATCATCGGCCTTGCAGCCATCAACTTTACAAAAGCAGGAACCGGTATTAAATTGGTTGAAGGCAGCAGCATGGAGGTTCCAAAACTCACACCGAAATCGCCTTCAGAAATTATCCTGCATGTATTTCCCGAGAACATAGCCAAATCAATCGCCGATGGCGAGGTGCTTCAGATTGTGATTTTCTGCATCTTTTTCTCCATCGGTCTGGCCAAAACCAAAGAAGCTTTTCGAAAACCCATTCTTCGATTTGCGGAATCGCTCTCCGAAGTGATGTTCAAGTTTACGGACATCGTGATGCTGTTTGCGCCATTGGCTGTGGGAGGAGCAGTGGCATTTACAGTGGCTTCAATGGGACTTGATGTACTCAAAAATCTGGCATTGCTTGTGGCAACGCTTTATGGGGCGCTGATTGTTTTTGCGCTGGCTGTACTTCTTCCCATTGCCCTCATTGCCAAAGTGCCAATCATGAAATTTATTAAGGCAGTTCAGGAACCGGCTACGCTGGCATTTGCAACTGCAAGTTCAGAATCAGCATTACCAAAAGCGCTCGAAAATATGCGCGCCCTGGGAGTGCCAGACAAAATTGTAAGTTTTGTACTTCCAACCGGATACACTTTCAATCTGGACGGAACCACACTCTACCTGTCTTTGGCTTCTGTCTTTGTGGCCCAGGCCGCCGGCATAGACCTGAGTTTCGGCCAGCAAATGGTGATGG
>CAMDMI010000090.1 GCA_945902135.1 Spirosoma fluviale | reverse complement strand
CTACAGCATTTTCAACAGCCGTGAACCTGAGTCTGGAATTTCCACGATGGCAAATTGTACTGCCCGCTCTCACCTGGGCGGCAGGTGCAGGCATTTCCAGAATAGTCCTTGGTCACCACTACCCCGGAGATGTCCTGGCAGGCGCTGCTATTGGTTCCGCCAGTGCTTGGCTCGGATGGAAAGCCCGTAAATGGCTGAACGCCAGACAAAGCCGGCGTTCAGTGAGAAAAATAAAAACCTAATAAAATCTATTTCACAACAAGGCGCCCACTTTGTGATTGGCCCTTTGTAGGCTGAAACAGGAGAAAATAAATTCCAGGACTAAGACCCTCGGTAGAAAAACTTCCTTTTCCAAAAATAAATCCGCTTAAGCGCTGACGACCTGTCAAATCTGAAATAGAGTAATTCCCCTCCAACCCGGAGACTTGAACAAACTCACCTGCATTTGCTGGATTGGGTACAATTTCCAAGTCTTTGGAACTTGCATAAAGCAATTGATTGCCTGTAAAAACGGAATGCTCGCTAAAAACGGAGCGCATCATTTTCTCAAACACATTCAAAGTATTATCCCAACTGTAAGTGATGGTTTCCAAAATCCGGCCCTGGCCATCATAAGTGTTCTGATTGTAATAAGCATATGTTGTATCCCAGACAGAAAGTCCCATGTCATAAGATTCATCCAACTGGATAACCATATTTTGCTGCTCATCAAATGAACTTGAAAATCGCTCAGAGAAAACCCAAGCGTTATTTACAAAAATTTCAATGCTTGTAGACTCGCTCCCGTTCAAACCCATTGTAACGGAATATCGTTGGTAGTTGGCCCAATTGCCATTGAATAACTTCTGCATAGTATATTGTTGGGGAGCACTGTTGTCGAGGTTGCCAGACCAATTAAACCAGGTAATGTCAATAACCCGATTAGAATCTACGAAGGCATTTCCATTCCAACTTTGAATGGTCACCTGATTTGGTTTGTTATCCATGCCATAATTCCAAAGGCTTTTCTCATCGTTTACCCATTGAATGGATTCCCAGATTTTGCTTGTATAGTTTTGAAGGCGCGATTGTCCATCATATTGAAAATCGGTATCAAGATTCGTATTCACCCAATCCGAGGCAGTATTGTTCCATTCTTTTTGCAAATGCTCAGTCAAAAGGTTTTGGCCATTGTAAGTGCGCAAATCTCTACTGCCATAATTGATTTCCCATGCGGTTCCCGACCAATTCTCTGAACGCCGCTCCTGCGTGTTTCCCTGATTGTCATAAACCGTAACGCTGCGACTGGTATTGTCCCAAGTCTGACTTGCAGAGTTATAGCTCTGATTCAATTGCTCTGTTTCCCTTTCCTGACTGTCATAGGTATAAGTCGTTTTCATATTAGAAAACCCTGAGTCAATTCGGGAAGAAATCCTTCCAGACATGGTGTAAGTCATTCGTGAAGTTCCGGCCATCATCCAGTCGGTCTGATTCCAGAAATAATTAACGGATTTACCTGGCTTGTAAAGCAGTGTATTCGAAGACTCAACCTGATTTGCAGGATTTTTTTGAAATCGACGAAGGAAATTGTCCTTGTCTTTTCCCGTTGATTCAAGTGAAAAAAGACAAAGCAGTAATACGCTTGAGATTATGTATTGATTTTTCATGGGTTAATTTTTTTCAAATTTATCTCGAAAGGTATAAAAAAAACATGCACTTAAAGTCTGCCAAACTGATTCTGGTTCTTTTAAAATTCATTTTTTCTACCGAAGAGATTTACGAAATCCGGACTTAACTTTGGCTTCACTGCGATTGCAAGCTGAACTAGCCGCAAAATGACTGATTTCGAGAAACTCGGACACAACCTGAAAAAGCACTGGGGCTACGATTCTTTCCGGCCAAACCAGCGCGACATCATGCATTCGATGCTGGCCAATGAAGACAGCCTTGCCGTGCTGCCAACAGGGGGCGGAAAATCCCTTTGCTTTCAGATTCCAGCGCTCGTAAAAGACGGCACTTGCCTGGTTATTTCACCTTTGATTGCCCTCATGCGCGATCAGGTGGAACAATTGAAAAAACGCGGCATTTCTGCGGCGGCCCTCAGCAGCGGACTTTTTCGGGAAGAAACCGAAACCATCCTCAGCAATTTCGTGAATGGGGTTTACAAATTACTGTATGTGAGTCCTGAAAGACTTCAATCCAAGACATTCAGGGAATACCTTGTAAATGCCAAACTTTCCTTTCTCGCAGTAGATGAAGCGCACTGCATCAGCCAGTGGGGATATGATTTTCGCCCGGCCTACCTGAACATTGGTGAGATCAGGGAGATTTTCCCCGATTTGCCAATTATGGCGCTTACCGCCTCTGCAACTCCAAAAGTTCAAAAAGAAATTCAGGAAAAACTGCAGCTCCGCAGCAAGAATATATTTCAAGCCAGCTTTGTACGGCCCAATCTCTCTTTCTCCGCCTTTGAAACGGAAGACAAGGGACGCAAAATGCTTGAAATTCTCAAATCAGTTCCTGGCAGCTCCATTGTGTATGTGCAAAGCCGAAAAAGCGCTTCCCTTTGGGCTGATTGGTTGAAGCAAAACGGGATTAGGGCAAATTTTTATCACGCGGGACTGGGGCATAAAGACCGAGAATCAAGACAATCAGAATGGATAAAAGGAAACAATCGGATTCTGGTTGCTACAAATGCATTTGGTATGGGCATCGACAAGGGGGATGTCCGAACTGTAATCCATGCAGAAATTAGTGCACAGCCGGAAGCCTATTACCAGGAGGCCGGAAGAGCCGGAAGAGATGGGGAAAAAGCGTATGCCATTGCCTTATTTAATCGACAAGAATTCAAAGACATGCGCGCAAGAATCGAACTGAACTTTCCAGCTTTGGAATTTATTCGCTCGGTGTACGAAAAACTTGGGGTTTACCTCAAGCTGGCAATCGGTTCGGGCGAGATGGCAAGTTTTGATTTTAAAATTGAAGATTTTTGCCAGACCTATAAACTTCAACCCGGACCTGCATTTCAGGCTTTGAGAAAACTGGAGTCGGCTGGCTACATTTCATTTTCAGACGGATTTTTTCAGGCTTCCCGATTCCGATTTCGGGTTTCATCCTCCATGCTTTATGATGCACAGGTTCGAAACAAGGACACCGAGCAGATTTCAAAAGCCCTTCTTCGTTTATATGGCGGCGAGTTGTTTTCAGATTTTTCAGACATACAGGAAGGCGACCTCGCAAAAGTGAGCGGCGAATCCCTGGATTGGGTGGTTGAAATGTTAAACAAATTGACCGCTTCGGAACTGGGCACCTACAACCCGCAAAAAAACAATCCGCAAGTGAGTTTGCTAACACCGAGGTTGCTTGCCGGAAATCTCGACATAAACCCGAATCTGTTGAAGCAGCTTCGTAAAAATGAAATCGAAAGGTTGGACATTATAGAGAAATACCTTCTCCTGGAAAAGGGTTGCCGCTCTGTATTTCTGGCCAACTACTTTGGCGAAACGCAAGCGGCAGACTGTGGCATTTGCGACCATTGCCTGAAGGAGAAGAAAAAGGAAAAGCCAGATACAATTGCGTATTACAAACCAATCATACTCAACTCTCTGAAACAGGAAAAAACCATGTCGAAACTGGAATCCGAATTCCGGCCCAACGAAAAGGAAATGCTTCGGGATTGTGTGCGGTTTTTACTGAGCGAAGAAATCATTCTTTCAGGCGAAGGAAATATTCTTTCCCTCGCTTCGGGCAAAAAAAAGAGTCGCTTTTCTCTCTGATTAGTTTGCCAATTCCTCCTTCAGAATCCAGAGCTGCGAATTGAATGAGGTCCGAGATTTGCTTAGAAATGCCAGCGCATCTTCTTTGCTCTGGAACTGCCCGATGGCAACCCTCATCATCCCTTTATCTTCTGCTTTATGAAAGGAAGTCTGAAATCCATTTCCATTCCATTCTTTTTCGGCCTCATTTGCAATTTGAAAATTCTTAAAACTGCCAGCCACAACAAAGAAATTTAAATTGAGCGGCATTTCAGGTGAAGCCTCTTTTTGAGGACTGGCAAGCCCCACATTTTCAGAAGGGGATTTTGACAAGCCCTGAACAGCAGCCTTCTCTGAAGTTTGAACTTTCTGAATTTCAGGTACAATGCTTGCAGATGGATTTGTATCAGGGTTTAAAGACGACAACCAGATTAAGCTGCCTGCTGCCAGGGCAATCCCAACACCAACTGCTGCATAAGCCAAAGCCGGGAATCTGCTTTTTTTCTTATTTCCAATCTCCTGAGAATTGATGTCATCAAAAGGACGCAATGGAATTACTGGAGCTTCTTTTTCTTCGGTCGATCTGTTCTTCACATGCAGAGAAACAGCCGAAAGCGGACGGAGTCCAAATGAGTTCAAGTCGTAGTTTGTAGCCTCCAATGGCATAAACTGAACATTTCCCTCAATGTCTGATGCGAGGGTTCCAAATCCCGGGATATGATACTTACGGTCATTTGCCAAACCCTGGCGAACCTCAGAAACAAAGTCAGAAATTAATTGATCTGCCTTGGATGGATTGAGTCCAAATTGATGTGTGAGACAGTCACGAAGTTCGGTAGACTGCTCCTGGGAATTTCTCTGGTTGAAATCTATGCGGAAGTTGGGCGGAACAATTCGTCCAGCACCAAACTGAATTTCAGCGGGGCGGGATTCAGTACTAAAAACACCGAGGCCGGGCACGGCGATTTTTTGCCGGGAATCCAGCAGGGTCCATAAGATTTGTCCTTTCATGTCCAGAGTCAATTTGTCTTAATGGCTTGAAATTGCTTCCAAACCACTTTGCCTCATCAATTGAGGCAAGCACAAATTAAGCCCATAACATTGCTGATTCCAAAATCATTTTCAGAAAAATGCACTTGCCCCAATCATAATCCTGAGGCCCTGTGAAGGGTAATAGAAGTAGCGGGGATTCTTGTTGTTAAGCAGGTTGTGCACTGCTATGTAAGCCGAATAACGCGTCTTGAAAAGATATTCTGCCTTCAGATTGAGGTCTGCCATACCGGACAATTTTTCTGTCGCCAAACTCCTTGGGTTGAGCGCCTTGATGCCAGCCATGTAGTAAAATTCTCCGGAAACATTGATATTTTCCGCAATTGCCCGGGATCCAAAAACAGAAAAAACTGTGGAAGGCAAGTGCCAAGCTTCCTTCAAAGTTCCAAGGCCATAGTTAAAATAGGTAAACCGCATTCCGGCCTTCGGACCTGTTCCCGGATCGTACACCAACTCCGTTTCCCAAGAGAATCTTTTGGTGGAAGATGAATCATATACAATGCTGAATTTTTCCCTGGAAACAGAATCCGAATTGAGATAAAAAGCCTGCTGACCCAGTTTTTCAAAGGAGGCTTTTGTGTGGTATTGAAGCATCCCTTTGTACTGACCCTTAAGTCCGAAGAAGACATCAAAGAGTTGATTTTCGTGGCGGATATAAACATCCGGCATCAGGAAAGGATTCATTCCAACATGGTCGCGGAAAGACTTTCTGTTGATCCCTCCGCCCACTCCAGCAAATGCGAGCAATTTTTCCTGTGCAAGTCCAAGTTCAAGGTTGATTTTGGGATGAAAATGAAAGGCAGATTGTTCCTTAAATTGATTCGATGCAGACAAAACCGGCTCGGAAGCAAAGGAAATCTGAAAACCTGCATCAATCCTGAAACCAGAATAACCGAACCGATACATTGGCTCCATTCTCCAAAGAACCCGATTTTGAGAAGCACTGTCACTTCTTTTCAGAAGAGAAAAATCTGAGAATAAACGCACAGAAGAGGAATCGCTTATTTTGTAATTGCCCTTAAAATCCAGCAAAACCTCAGACTCCGACGCCTTAAACCGATCGGCGATGTTGCCAAGGTTCATTCCGCTTTGCCAGCTAAACTTATCGTTGGCCTTCTGCTTTCCAATCAGGTCTAAGCGAAACCAAACGCTGTTGAAAAGTTGTTTTGTAGTATCTGTGGAGCGGTTTTTGTAGCGCTCCTGGTCATACCCGTAAAAATTGTAACGATTTCGGTTGTAGCGCAGGCTACCCGCCAAATTGAATGAGGGCGTATAATAAGTTCCATTCAACCCCAGTTCGTTGTTGCTGAAACCCGAATGAGTTACTGGTCCATTGGCAGAAGCAAGGTGGTGCAAGTTCACGCCGTAAGCAAAGTCTTTCTTCCTGCCACTGTTGTACCAAGCATCGAGGTTGGTACTGCCATAATTACCCAAACCCAGACGAACAAATCCTTGCCTAACCGGCAATTCCGCTTCCGGCCTGTAAACAGGCGCCTGAATTTTTGGATCTATTAAAGGAAGTGTTACGCCAAATTCACTGTATGTGTATTTCTGACTCACCTTAGGCAAAGGCTTCAAACTATTGAGCACTTTTTCCTGGGGTTTTGCAATTTCAGGAAGCACAATTTTCCTGTCTTTTTGAATCAGGATTTGCTCTTCAGGCAGTTCACCCTCCTGAGAGAAGGCCTGAAAGGAAACAAATAGTAAAAGGACCGGCAGGAAACTTTTCAATGGATTAAGAATTGGATTGGTTTTCACTTTGACGATAAACGGAATTGTTCTTTCCAAAATTGTCACAGTCTTTCTTGGTACAGGAAGCATAAAATGTAAGCGAATGGTGAATCACCTTAAAACTTTGAGTTTCTTCCATCATCTTTTGAATGCTGTAAATACGGGGGTCACAAAACTCCACCACTTTGTTGCAATCGGTGCAAATCAGGTGATCGTGTTGCCGGTTGGGAAATGATTTCTCAAACTGGCTCATGTTCTTTCCGAATTGATGCCGGGTTACTAGAAAACAATCTTCAAGCAAATCGAGCGTGTTATACAGCGTTGCCCGGCTCACACGGTATTTCTTCTCCTGCATGGAAATGAAAAGCGACTCAACATCAAAGTGCTCTGTTCTGGAATAGATTTCTTCGAGAATGGCAAATCTCTCCGGGGTTTTCCGTAGCTCTTTCGTTTCAAGGTAAGCCTTGAAAATCTTGCTTACTTCTTCAAAAACCTTTGGATTGAGGGCCATTATTCAAAATAAAATCTTCGCTTAAACATTCCTTATGAAGCAAATGTAAAGAAAGATTCCTTTAAGAGATAGCAGGTAAAAATGAGTTTCGCGCAAGGGCCAATAACCTTGCACACAGGAAGAAAAAGCCTATGCCCCGCCGCCCTTTACTTCTCCTTCATTGTACTTGGAAGGGCATTTCATCAGGATTTTATCGGCCTCAAAATGGCCATCCTTCATTGCACCCACAACCACAATTTTTTCAGAGCGCTCAAAATCTGCAGGTCTGGGTTTGAAATACAAGACTTCTACTAACTCCTTTTTTTCATCCAAAAGCATAAACCGAAAAAGATTGGGATCCTTTTCCGGCTGATAAAACATGCCTTCAATTTTACCGCTGGCATCCTTAGGAAGACTTCCTACCACATGGACTTTGTCATCATCGCCGTCCTGCGCCATTTCTTTGGCCTCAGCAAAGCAAACATAGGAACTTGCATCGCCCGAAGTGGAAATTATTACCCCGATTCCAACCGCAATTACCAGCAGAGCGGCAAGATGAAATGGTTTGATTTTCATTTGATTACCTGATTTTCTTTCTCCAGCTTGGAAAGGCGTTTTTCTACCACAAACAGAAATGCAATCAGTCCTGCAAGCACCATCAATACACAGGCGAGCACGACATAAATTTTCCCATTGCTGCGCATGGTATCGGCCATTTCAGGATTGGAATCCTGGGCAAAAACAGCGAATGGAAGCATATTAACCAGAAGGGCAATCGCCCTGAAAAAGCTTCTTGAAATCATAAGGCTGAGAACTTATTTTGTAATCTTGAGATGCGCACAATCAGGTTGCCAAACCAGAAACCCATGAGGGTCCAGCCAATGACCGCAGGATAAAAAACCATCCGCATCTGATTGTCCATATCATATTTCCCGAAGGCCGGGTTTCCGCCATTTCCCGGATGCAAAGAATCTGTGAATCGAGGCAAGACCCATATCAATGGAATAAAAATAGCAAAAGCAAAAATGCTGTACACCGCAGAAACCTTGGCCCTTTCTTTTTCGGAATTCAGGGATCCACGCAAAACCAGGTAGCCAAAATAGATCAACAATCCGATGGCAGAAGCGGTTTGCTTCGGGTCGTTGCTCCATGGCGCACCCCAGGTATAATTGGCCCAAAGCATGCCGGTTACGAGGCCAAGTGCACCAAACAAAATTCCAACCTGAACATACGCGTGAGAAAGCATATCGTATTCGAGGCGGGAATGGCGCAGATATTGGATTGAATTCCACACAGAAGCACCAAGGAGGAATATCATTCCAAACCACATTGGCACATGGAAATATGTATTTCGAATGGATTCATTCACAATGTGAAGACGCGGAATAGGACCCAGAAAACCGAGTACAACCGCGTAAATCAGCAAGAGGATCGAAACCCATTTCCACCAAGAGATTTTCGGCATTTTTTAAATTGATAAGGGGATAAATCACCGGCACCCTTATGTGCGCCAAAGGTAAGGAAAGAGAATGAAGCTAAGCGAAACCATTATGAGGTCGAGCGAACAAAGTGTGGCAATATTTTTCCAGGCCATGTCCCAACCTAAGGCATCGAGTGAGGTAACCGAAAGCCTTACAACCAGCATAAGGGTTGGAATCAGCAAGGGAAATCCAAGCACAGGAAGCAAAGATGAATTCCTGCGGGCGCGGGCAGCCACTGCCGACACCAGCGTAAGCGCCGAAGAAATCCCCAGGCTGGCCAGAAAAATCACGGTTAAAAACATGGCATTGTCTTGTACCGGGCTTCCAAAAAAAAGTCCCAGAAAACCCCAGACTACCAATGCAGTAAAAAATAGCATCATGAAATGGTAAATCAGCTTGCCCAAAACCAAAACTTCGGGCCGAACCTGAAAAAACCAATACCAGTATTCTCGGTCCATTTCCCGCTGAAATCCACGGCTTGCCACCTGAAAACTTGAAAAAAGCAGTACAAGCCAAAAAATAGCATTCCACACAAGGGGATTAATCCTTGCCTTCCCGGCAAAACTTATCTGATAAACAGTGAAACAAGCTGAAACCACAAAAAGCAGCAGAGAGGCCGTCAGAACCCGTTGCCTGAACTCCAGTTTCAGGTCTTTTCGAATCAGAACAGAAAGTTGATTAAAAAACAATGGCTTAAAATATCAGCCTGCAAGATTGGGAAAATTAGGCAGATTGTTGATTTATGACATCGGAGCAGCAAACCACCAAAGCCATTTTGCAGTATGGTGAGGATATTCTATAGAGAAGGGATGGAACTAAAAAAGGAAACATCCCTGGAAGAAATCGGGATCAGAAAGGACATGATTTGGGTCGATTTGCAGAATGCCACTGAAAGTGAAAAGACCTGGATAGAAAACCATTTCGAAATTCAGATGCAGGACCAGAAAGAAATCTCTGAAATCGAAAGTTCCAGCCGATACCGAGAGAAAAACAGGGCCATGATTGCCAATTCCAACTTTTTAAAAATCAATTCAAATAGTGAGGAAGAGGGTTATCCTGTAGCCTTTCAATTGAAAAACAACATTCTGTTTTCCTACCGTATTGGCAATTCAGAAACTTTTGCAGAAACGGTTCGAAAGATGAAACTGTCGGAAAAGTCATTTTTGTCTGGTGCAGATATCCTTCTCTGGCTGTTTGAAACCCAAATTGACTACAAGGCGGATCTGCTGGAAAGCATTTCGCGAAACATCACGGAGGTCTTTCAAAATCTTATGTCGGAACGGTCAATCGACACCGACAGCATTTTAAAAATTATCAAATTACAGGAAGAAACACTCACGCTCAAAGAGGGCATTTCCGATAAAAAAAGGGTTCTATCTTCTTTTTTAAAATCGAGTCTTTTTCCAGAAGACCGGAAACAAAGACTTGAAATTTTGCTTCAAGACATTTCCTCTCTCCTGGATTTTATCCCCATGGAAATGGAGCGAATGGGCAATCTTCAACAAACGCAAAAAAACCTGAGTTTGCAGGAGCAGAAAAAGCTCATTCATGTTTCCATGGTTTACGCCTCCGGGATTTTGCTTGCAATTCTGATTGCCAATATTTTTAGCATGAATTTGAATAGCATTCCCATTCCGTGGCTGTCTTCTTCATTTGGCTTCTGGCTTTGCATTGGCCTGATTTCTCTGGGCAGCATCGGCATAGCGCTTCACCTTCGAAACAAGAAATGGACCTAAAAC
>CAMDMI010000089.1 GCA_945902135.1 Spirosoma fluviale | reverse complement strand
GAACCATCGGAATTACCGATTCCAGTTCGATGGATTTTCTTGATGTTTCCCCCGATTCCCTGTCGATGAGCTGGGTTTCCTGGTCTGGCGGCCGATTCGTTCGATTTAATGATTTTAACTACAGCGCCGCTACAGTTAAATCTATGGGTGATGCTTATGATGCAGGAACCAAGCTTGAAATGGTTGGCAATTTGAGGGAGAATGACATTCTGCTTTTCAGGAAAACACTGCCAAATGGGACAAAGACCAATGCAGTAATCCGAATTACTTCCATTTCAAATTCAATTGTGGAACCGTACTACGAATTCAATTTGAAGAAATAAAAAAGGCCTGCATGGCAGACCCTTTTTCATCGTAAAAATCAATTTGTTCAACTATTTAACAATGTCGCTGGTTTCTTAGACCTGTTTCCTGCTACAAAGAAAAGCTTGACATATTATGAGAAAGGTGACATGCTATTAATCCTTTGTTAAGTTATGGCTGAAATGTTGTTACAAAAAAGAGGTCTGCATGGCAGACCCCTTTTCGGTTCACAGAATTGATAAATTGTCTAGTATGTTTTGTTCTTAGGATCAAAATTGGCCCAGCCATCGGTCCAGTCGGTAGTGCCAAATGCACCGTGATAAGAAACACTTTGAAAGAATGTATCACTCAATTTTGAGTGCGTGAAGTTGGCGCCAGTGCTGATTACTCCGGTTGGAACAGCAAAAGAAGGATTGGCAGGATAAGATGCATTTTTAGAAAAATACAGGTTAACATCGATTCCAATTGCTCCATAATTAGCCTGAGATGTTTTGGAAATAAATCCTGCTGGATTGTTTGCTACAAAGTAGTTCTTCACAGAATCGCTTGTAATCGGTGTATTGTTGTCGCTTCCCAAAAATGGTTTTGCTGCACCACGGTTGCCCAAAGAAATCAGAAGGTTGTTTTTTACCTCGCCTGTACCAGCCGTATAATTGGCCATTGCTGCAGAACCATCGATCCTGAGTCCGATTGGGAATCCTGTGATTACGGAGTTAAAAATTGAAGTAGCTGTATTTCTTCTAAGGTGCGCCCCATGTTGGTAGTTGGCAGAGATTGAGGAAGTAGAGTCGTGGCGAGGCCCGAGGACTGTTACATTAGAGAAAATAGGAGCAGTTTTAGGCGAAGCCTGAGATCCTGCTGCATCGTTGTCGGATTCAAATGAATTGGAACCGGATTGGTCAGCATAAAACGGGTCGCGAAGAGAAAGTGCAAATTGCACTTTGCCGGTGTATCCAAAATCGGTGTCGAAATCGTCGTCCCAAGTGCCATAAGCAACAATATTTTTGCAGTTTACAGTTCCTCCGAACCATTCAAAGGCATCATCTCCGGAATAAGAAACCTGCACATTCTCTACAACTGTACCAGAACCAACACCTCCAAAGGTGAGGCCATTGATTTCATTGTTGGGAGAAAGGGCGATACCAGCATATTCAATTCGCACAAATTTCAAGATACCAGAACTTTCAGTATCGTTGGCTGTGCTGTTGAAAGTTCCGAAGTTAACAGAAGGAGTAACGCCTTCAATTGGGGTATTGGCCTGATTTACATTGGCATTTCCAAGGATGATAATGCCGCCCCAGTCGCCTTTGTCGCGTTCGCCAACCGCCATTTTAGATGTGAAAACAATTGGTTTTTCGGCAGTTCCTTCTGCGATTAATTTACCACCGCGGTTCACCACAAGTGTTCCTTTGCTTGCCTTGTCGCCGAAAATTACGGTACCAGCCGGAATGGTTAAAGTAGCGCCTGATTGTACAAATGCATATCCCTTGATCAGGTATTTTTTAGAGGCATCCAGTGTTTGGGTTGGAATATCACCTTCAAGGTTGGTGTAAGTCGTTGCTGAAGGGGTAGGGTCTGGATTGCTGTTATCTTCCTTTTTGCATGAAAAAAGAACTGAAGAGATTGCGCAGCCGGCAATCAGCATAATTTTTGAAATGCGTTTTTTCATTTTGTTAGTGAATCTTAATTGATGGCGGCAAAGAGTCCACGATATATTATCTGATTGTTATGCCTTCATTAGCAATGCGATAAACAAACAGGTTCTTTTGTTAAGAAATTGTTTTCAACCTTTTTCTATAGGTTGATTACCAGCGTAGTACTGTAATAGCTTCCTCTTCTGAATCGGGAAATAAGCTCGTCGTTTTCAGATATTTTACCGTCACGGTTAGAATCCTGAATGAAGCGGTTTTGGAAATTAAGGATATCATTTGCGGCAAATCGAAGAGTGATTTTGCTGCTTATTTTTTTAGACATTGTGAAGTCGAGTACATGCCTTGGCATTTCATAAATGGAAGGGAACAGGGCATCACCTACCATAAAAATTCTTTTGCCGAACACATTATACATCATCGTGATGTTGAGGTTTTTAGGCAAATCATTGTAAAACAAACCGCCATTAATCACGTAGGGTGACTGGCCTTGCAAGGAGCGGATTCGCTCCTGGGAAGTAACCACACCCATATCAACCCTTGATTTAATGAGGCTGGCATTGCAAACCAGACTCAGTTTGTTGAGGAAGCCTTTTTCACCTTCGTTGCCGAGTGATTTTTTTACCTCAAGCTCAATTCCATAATTGTTGGCCGATGAAGCATTGGAATAAGTAAACTGCGGTGAAAGGCCTACAGGAGAAATTCTTGTTTCAATTGGATTTACAAAATACTTATAAAATCCACCGACGGAAACCATTTCGCCCTCTCTTGGATAAAATTCCAGCCGGGCGTCTAGGTTATGAATATCGGCTACTTTCAGGTCCGGCTTGCCGACGAAATTGGCATCAAGGTTGAAATCGTAATAAACGAAAGGTGCAAGCTCTCTGAATTCTGGTCGGTTGATGGTTTTGCTGTAGGCTGTTCGAAACACCCATGATTTTCCAAATTCCTTTGAAAGGTTGAAAAATCCGAGCGGGCTGAAAATTGGATTTTTCACACTCACTTTACCAGCTGAGGTGGCAGATTGCAGGCTTTGGGTATTGAATTCTGGGCGAAGTCCAATGGTGATTTTTGTTTTGCCAAATGGCAACATCAGTTCTGCCCAGGCAGCATTCAGGAAATTTTGTGCAGCATAAGAATCCTGTGGTCTGGTTCCTTCCTCCAGCACAAATTTGTTGTTGGCAAGATTTTCGGTAGAAAACATTTGAGAAACCGGGAGCCGAATAAGGTCCTGGTTTGCTGCCGGATTTTTGAGGATGTAAGCGAAAAAGCGTGCATCAAAAACGCGGGACTTATATTCGTTGTATGTGCCTGCGCGAAAGCTTGCCAGACTTGTATCCCAAGAAATTCTGAAGTTGTGGTTGAAGGATGCGGACGCAGTTCCTGATATTTCATTCAAAGAGGAAAAGAAACGCCCGGTTTCGTCCAGTCCGCCGGAACCAGCCGCAGGCACAAGCTGAAAACCATCGTCAGAACCAATTGGTTTTACCGTTCTGACCCTGCGAAAATCGGGTTGTTCTCTTTTGGTAAAGCTGCTGGCTGCCACCCAGTCGATGCTGGTATTTTCTCCCAGACTGTGGTTTCCAAGGATCTGGCTGCTCAGGAGAGTGCGGCTCAGGTAATTGAAACTGTAGTTCCTGAAAATATCGCCACTTCTGTCTGATACTTTGCCGGTGCGGACGACCGTTTCGTTGTCGCTTATCTGGTTGAAAATGTTTTTGAGTTCATATTTAGATTTTCCTGCTTTCAGCATCCAGTTGGAAATGGCAGAAATTCGGATGTTTTGGTTGAGGGATTTGTCACTGTACTGGAATAAGGTATCCTGACTTTTCCCAAGTTCTGCATTCCAAGAGGCGTAACGGTAGCGGTTGGTTTGTTGTGCCTGCCACACATTGCTGTAATTCAGGGAGTTTACGGTTGAAAGTGCGAGATTTCCGATGTTCCATCTTTTTCCTGCCTGAAAGCCAATCCGGTAATCCGGAGAGATGGTGAGATTTCCGGATTCAAAATTACTTTCGAGGGTTTTTGCATATTGCAATTGGGTAGAAATAGGCAAATTCTGAAAGCTGGCGGTTGTGGGAAAAGTTGCAGGTAACATGCGTTTTCCATTGTCAAATCCAAGAAAGTCAGTGGAAGAGCCTTCGCCTTTCAATCCGGTTGACAATGTAGTTGCAGGACGGAAAGAACTGGAAAACGATAGGTTTGCGAAATCGTCACCAAAAGTGTTTCGGGTGTAAATTTTAATCACACCACCCGCAAATTCGCCGGGTAGGGAAGCTGCGCCGGATTTGAAAACCATCATCCGCTCGATCATACTGGAGGAAAGCAGGTCGAATGAAAATGCCCGTGTGTCAACTTCTGTTCCTGGTGATATGGCATCGTTGATCATCACCGTATTGTATCGCTCGTTTATGCCACGAATCATTACAAATCGATTGTCTGTAATGGTCACGCCCGGAACCCTTGCCATTACCTGTGCCGCATCCCTGTCCTGGGTTTTGGCCATTTGCTCTGAAGAAACCCCGTTTACGACCATTTCAGCCTTTTTAACATCTGTAATCAGGCTAATGTCAGTGTCTTTTCTTCGGGTAGCCGTTACTGTAACTTCCTTACTCTGCTTCGCAGTTTCTTCAAGTTCTATATTGAGGATTCGATTTTCACCCTCAGGGATTGGCTTCAGTGGTATTGTTTTTGAGGAATAACCCAGATTACGAAATAGGAGGTTCAGGTTTTTGTTGGCGGGAATTTCCAGTTTGAATCGGCCATCCATTCCAACTCCGGCTCCCGTTTTACTACCTTCTATAACGACAGTTGCTCCGAAAAGTCCTTCCTTGGTAATGGCATCTTTTACAAATCCAGAAATGCTTGCTTTTTGGGCTTTTGCATTTGAAAGGCATAGCAAAAGTAAAATAGCAATTAAGGTTAATCTCATGAAATACATCAATCTTGTGAATGCCACAAAGGACAGCCCTTAAGGTTAACCTGCCTTTCTTCCGGTGTGAACAAATCGTTAAGAACCGGCCTCGATTGTTAAGCCATTGTTAATACAATGCTTTTCCATTTTTTTTCTTGAATGTGTGGAATTTTCAGGGCTTGCCTTATATTTGCACACCCATTTAAGCCTCCTTAGCTCAGCTGGTAGAGCAACTGACTTGTAATCAGTAGGTCGTTGGTTCGATCCCGACAGGAGGCTCACTCAAAACAAAATAGGCGCTCGAAAAACGAGCGCCTATTTTGTTTCTATTGGTTTGAATGTTTTTAAACCAGCGTGTACCAAGTTGTCCTGCCAGCTCCCTGCAAAACCAAGTGATTTTTCTCAACCAAAACCTTGAAGTGTTGCTTTAGCGTGTTTCGACTAATTCCTGTCAGTTTGATAATTTCCCCTGCGCTAACTCGTCCATGTTCACGGGCAAATTCAAGAATTTGCACCGACAATTCTGGTAATGCGGATAGGACGATTTTTTCCCGCTCCACTTTCTTGGCCAGCCTGTGCATTTGTTTTTGAAGCGCTTGTAAAAAGAAAGTTACCCAAGGCTGCCAATCCGGTTGTGCAGATCTTATTGTCCCTTGAGTCTGTCGCAATGCCAAATAATAGGCTTCTTTGTTTTGCTCGATCACGCTTTCAAGCGAGCTGTATGGCACATAAGTGAATCCGAACTTCAACAACAGCAAGGTAGTAAGAATACGACTTAAGCGCCCATTTCCATCTTGAAATGGGTGTATTTCAAGAAATACCACTACAAAAATCGCCACGACCAAAAGGGGGTGCAGTATTTTTTCTTTCAATTGATGGTTTAGCCATGTCATTAATTCCTCCATCAACCGTGGTGTATCAAAAGGATTCGCGGTTTCAAAGACAATTCCGATTTGCTTTCCAGTTTCATCAAAAGCAGCAACTGAATTGGAACTGGTTTTGTATTTGCCCCTGTGCCATTCGTCTTTTTCACTGAAAACCAACAGGTCCTTGTGGAATTGTTTGATATAGTTTTCAGTCATTGGAATGTCATTCCAGGCACTGAAAATTGTTTCCATTACCTTCGCATATCCCGCTACTTCCTGCTCGTCCCTTGTAGCAAAGGCTTTAATATCCAGATTGGATAGCAGCTTTTCTACATCTCGGTCAGATAATTTGCTGCCTTCAATCCGAGTGGATGATCCAATGCTCTCAATAGTCGCTACTCGTTTCAAAGCTAAAAGGCGCTCCGGAGCCAATGTGCCCAATGCGCGCCAAGCCCCTTTAAACTCAACCAATTCACTGATGAGTTTAAGTATTTCAGGCGTGATTTGAAGCTTAGAAGTGTTCAGCATCTTATTATTAAGACCCAATTATACACCCATTTAAACCCAATTATCAAGCCCGTCTGATAATTTTAGAAAGTTGTGCCATCATCAGTTTCCTCTATATTCTTATTTTTTGAGGGCTGGGTTTTACTGAATAGACACCCTGACAGAAATCGAAAGTATGTTATCGGTTCACAGCCACCACTTCCCTCACACCCGGAACCATCCGGGTTAGCAGATTTTCGATTCCTTGCTTGAGGGTGAGCGCGGAAGACGGGCAGCCACTGCAGGATCCCCGAAGTTCAACCTGAACCACGCCATCATGAAAAGAGTGGAAAGCGATGGCGCCACCATCACCCTCAACGGCAGGTTTTACATATTCTTCCAAAACATCCATTATCTGGCGTTCGATTTCATTTTCAGGTAAGGCCGTCGAAATGGCAGCCTTCATGCCTTCTTCACTTTCAAAAACAAAAACCGGTTTCTTTTCCTCAAACCAGCTTACCAAATGGGGTTTTACCTCCGACAGCAATTCATACCAATCTTCCTGAACGCCTCTGGTGAGGGTGATGAAATTATTGAGAATGAAAACCTGTGAAATCCATGGAAATCCTTCAAATAGAGCCTTTACAAGAGGACTTGAACTAAAATCGTCCGACCTCGTGTAATTAAAATCTCGGCCTTCGGGACTAATAATAAAATTAAAGACCAGTTTGAGGGAATCCGGATTTGGACTTGCCTCAGTATAGAGATGGACGAATCTTTTCGTGTCAGTATTCATAGGAATATAAAAAGGGTATTAAAACCAATAACCTATACAACCACTATCGTGCCGAAAAAAGTAAGAAAAATTAGATGTCGTCGCCTTCATCAGATTCCTCCTCCTCAAACTCGTCTTCTTCTCCATCTTCAAAGTCATCTTCAAAGTCGAAGTCGTCTCCATCTTTTATTTCTTCGAAATCGTCGATACCTTCTTCATTTTCGTCAAAGATGAGTTCGTTCATTTCATCATCGGCAAAATCGTCCTCTTCTTCTAAAGAGTCATCGCCTTCGTCCTCTTCGGGAGAATCGCCAAGTGCGGAATAGTAGTTAATTCCTCGTAGGTTGTACAAATCGCTCATCGCGGCTAGGGTTTTGTTTCAGTTCAAAGGTAATTTGAAAAGGGGCTCCATCGCAAAGACCAAAAGACCTAATTTTCTCTTTGTGTAAGGTAAAATCAAAAAAAAGTATGCTTAGATGGATGCCACACAAGAAATTTCGACTTTGGCTCCCTTCGGAAGCGCCGAAACCTGAACGGTTTCCCTTGCTGGATAAGGTGCTTCGAGAAATTCGCCATAAATTTTATTCACCAGTGGGAAGGTCGCCATATCTGTAAGAAAGATTGTTGTTTTCACAATTTTGGACATTGAACTGCCACTTGCCTCCACAATTGCTTTCATGTTTTCCATTACCAGTCGGGTTTCCTCCTCCACGCCCTGAGATTCTATCGAATCAGAACCGGGTTTGAGGGCGATGCAGCCACTTACCCAAACTAGGTTTCCTACACAAATTGCCTGGCTATACGGCCCGATTGGGGCGGGTGCCAGAGAAGTTTCTACTTTCTTTATCATGTCTATAAATTTACTGTCGCCAAATTGACAATAAATCGAAAACTTGCAGCCATAAATTTATTTTCTCTTATCCCGAAAAATGAAAGGAATCATTCTCGCCGGCGGATCTGGAACCCGGCTTCACCCCCTGACACTGGCAGTATCAAAGCAGTTAATGCCTGTATATGATAAGCCTATGATTTATTATCCGCTTTCCATCCTGATGCTGGCAGATATTCGGGAAATCCTGATTATTTCTACGCCGGCTGATTTGCCCAATTTTCAGAAACTTCTGGGAGATGGCAGCCGTCTTGGATGCTCATTCTCATACGCCGAGCAAGCTTCTCCGGATGGACTTGCACAAGCCTTTGTAATCGGCGAGAAATTCATAGGCAACGATAAAGTCGCCCTGATACTGGGAGACAATATCTTTTATGGCTCCAGTATGGGGAATCTCATGCGGGCAAACAACGACCCGGATGGCGGAGTGGTTTTTGCTTACCATGTCACAGATCCCGAGCGCTATGGTGTGGTGGAGTTTGATGAGGATGCTAAAGCAATTTCCATTGAAGAAAAACCTGCTCAGCCCAAAAGCAACTATGCGGTACCAGGACTTTATTTTTATGATAATTCTGTGGTTGATATTGCCCGTAACCTCAAACCAAGTCCAAGAGGGGAGCTTGAAATTACCGATGTAAACAAGATTTATTTGGAAAGGGGCAAGCTAAAAGTGGGCATTCTTGACCGTGGAACCGCATGGCTCGATACAGGCACATTTACTTCGCTCATGCAGGCGGGTCAATTCGTGCAGGTAATTGAAGAAAGGCAGGGCTTGAAAATTGGTTGCATTGAAGAAGTTGCATTTCGCAGGGGCTTTATCAATAAAGAGCAATTGGAAGTCTTGGCCAAACCACTTGTGAAAAGCGGTTATGGAAATATGCTGATGGATCTGATAAAAAATAGTTGAGCCAGTATTGACTTGCTAAAAATAAAAAAGACTGCCTTTTGGCAGTCTTTTTTATTTTGTGGGAACGATTGGAATCGAACCAACGACACAAGGATTTTCAGTCCTTTGCTCTACCGACTGAGCTACATTCCCTCCGTTTTGGGAGGGCAAAAGTATAGGAGTTTTTCCATTCTTCAAATCCTTTTTAATTTTTATGTTGCAGCGACCAAATTGACATCAAATGATTAGCCAGATTTTATTCCTTTTTCTCTTTGTCGGTATGAGTTTTTTCATCCGTCGAAGGGTGTTGGTTATTGCTAGAAACATTGGGCGTGGCCGTGAAATTCTGATCAATGACAGAAAGCCGGAGCGTTGGAAAAACATGCTTCTGATGGCCCTGGGACAGAAAAAGATGTTTGATCGGCCTTTGGTCGGTTTTATGCACCTGCTGATTTATGCTGGTTTTTTTCTCATCAATATCGAGGTAATGGAAATTGTGCTCGATGGAATTTTGGGGACACACCGGATTTTTCTTCCCGTTTTGGGCGAAACTTTTTACACGCTCCTCCTGAATTTTTTTGAAATTCTTGCACTTTTAGTGGTGTTGGTTTGTGTAGTTTTTCTAGTTCGACGCAATGTTTTACCAATCGCCCGCTTCCGTTCTCCCGAGCTGAGTAAATTCCCTAGGCTTGATGCCAACATTATTCTGGTTTCTGAAATTGTTTTAATGATGGCATTTTTTGGGATGAATGCTGCCGATGCCATTCTTCAATCCCAAGATGTGGCGCATTATCATGCTTGCGGCCCTTTTGTAGTAAGTGCTGCGTTTATGCCTTTGCTGGAAAACTGGTCAAGCGATGGCCTTGTAATTTTTGAGCGCAGCCTTTGGTGGTTGCACATAGCAGGAATTTTAGGCTTTGCATTGTATATGACTTACAGCAAGCACCTGCATATTGCCCTTGCCTTTCCAAATACCTGGTTTGCCCGCTTAAACCAAAAAGGTGAAATCCGCAACATGGATGCAATCACCACGGAAGTAAAAATTGCCCTTGGTTTGGCTCAGGACACCGGAGCCCCCGCTATTGCTGGCAGTTTCGGGGCCAAGGATGCCACCGATCTCAACTGGAAGCACCTGATGGATGCGTATAGTTGTTCAGAATGCGGGCGGTGTACTTCAGTATGTCCGGCAAACCTGACAGGCAAAAAGCTTTCGCCGAGGAAAATAATGATGGATGTGCGCGACAGAATTACCGAAATTGGCGAGGCAATGGATCAGAATTCTGAGTGGAAAGGGGATGGCAAATCCCTGCTTGGAGATTATACAAGCCAGGAAGAAATCCTTGCCTGCACCAATTGTAATGCTTGTGTTGAGGCCTGCCCGATTCAGATCAATCCTCTTGACATCATTATTGAGATGCGGCGTTATTCTGTAATGGAAGCCACGCAAGCACCGGCATCATGGAATTCAATGTTCAGCAACCTTGAAAACAATGGGGCTCCATGGGCGCTTCC
>CAMDMI010000088.1 GCA_945902135.1 Spirosoma fluviale | reverse complement strand
TTTGATTTGCTCATTCCCGACACCTTTTTATGATTCCCGACAGATTTTAGCACAATTTGTCGGGAATGAGGGTTTCCCGACAAAAACCAATTCAATTTGTCGGGAAACAGCGCTAAAATGTCACAGTGTGGTGTTTGACTTATTCGCCTCGCACAAATCCTGCCGGCACAGACAGTTATTTCCTAATACGCCTGAATCAAGACATCGGTCGGGATGTGCAAAACCTCATGCAATTTCCTGATCATGTCCAGGCTTAGTTTTCGTTTGCGGTTTAATATTTCGCTGACCCGGCTTTTCAGACCAATTACCCGGGCAAGATCATTCTGGTTGTAATCAAGCTGCTCCATCCGGAATTTTATCGCTTCAATTGGGTCTGGTAAATCAATTGGAAAATGCTCGTTTTCGTATTGTGAAATTAAAATTCCAAGCAGTTCGAGTTCATCTCCTTCCGCAGAGCCACTTTTTGCATCAAATACCACCTCCAGCCGTTCGAGGGCCATTTGGTAGTCTTTCTCTGTTTTAATTGGTTTGATGTTCATCTGATTTAAATTTCTGTGGCATTGATTTTGTCATATTCCGAATGTGTTCCAATAAACCGAATCCAAACCATACTGTACCCAAAGTTTATTTTCACAATTAAGCGATATTTATTCCCTTTAATGTTGAATACAAATCGGTTATCGTTTAAGATACTCGCACTTGGATAGGCTTTTTTTATTTCATTCGGATTTTTCCATTCTGCTTTTTCTGCTTCCTGATACCAGGATTTCAGGGATTGCTCTGTTTCAGCATGGATTTGCCAGAATTCCCTGAGCACCTTTTTTGCGATAACTCTCAAAGCTGCATTTTTTTACAAAGATAGTAAAGTTCCCAAAATGGGAAATGGCATTTCAAAATTTATTTGGGTCGGCTTTTGTGGATTAGATTCTAAAATGCCCATTCAGCGTCGATGATGTTTACAAAAATATTATTAACCCACGGCACAACAGAATGATTTATTGCCTGAGTGATCGCAGCGGCAGCGCTGCGCCACGGCGCAGACTAAAGCGGAGAGCACGGCCACGCCCGGGCGTGGACAGGCCCTAATTTTTTTATATTTTTTATGAAAAGGTAAATTCCAGAATCTTTGTACTTTTCTCTTAGGAAAAAAGCAAAGCGAGACTATTTAAAGCAGGTTTCAAGAACCAAAAACATGAATGCAAAAAAAGATAGACTTTACCAGGATGTTCAATTCCTTACAGAGATAAGACCTTACCGGAATTACCTTAATTTGGATACGCTCGAAAGAGTCTGTTCTTATATAAAAAAGGAATTTGAAGATGCAGGCCTTATTTTAGAAGAACAAAAATGGCTTGCCCGTGGCAGAGAATACACAAACATAATTGCCACATACAATAAGTGTGAAGGGAAAAGATTGGTCGTTGGCGCTCATTATGATGTTTGTGGAGACCAACCAGGTGCTGATGACAACGCAAGTGCCGTGGCTGGTTTACTTGAAACTGCAAGACTCATTGGAGCTAACAAACCTCAAATTGATTATCAAATTGACTTTGTGGCATATTGCCTCGAAGAACCTCCTTTTTTTGGTACGCAGGAAATGGGAAGTTTTGTGCACGCAAAGTCGCTTTATGAAAACAATATCGATGTCTTAGGCATGATCTGTTTTGAAATGATAGGTTACTTCTCAGACGAACCGAATTCGCAACCTTTCCCTTCAGAAGAACTTGCCAAAATATATCCAAGTACGGCGAATTTTATAATTGTGGTGGGCATTGAAGCCTACAATGAATTCAATCAAAAGGTGAAATTATTGATGTCTGAAAATGCGCAAATAGATATTCAGGTTGTAAGCTTTCCAACAAAGGAAGGATTGGCTGGATTGTCTGACCAAAGAAATTATTGGCATTTTGGATATCAAGCTTTGATGATAAACGATACATCCTTCATTAGAAATCCAAATTACCATCAAACATCCGACACAATTGAAACGCTGGATTTTGAGAAAATGACTGAAGTTGTCAATTGTTCTTATAAGGCCATTGTCAAAATTCAGTAAACCAGCCAAAGCTCCGCCTTCAAAAATCCCCAAAATCAATGCTCAAACTCCATAATCCAGGGCTGATTGGGATCATCCGAAAACCGCCCAATCCAAAATCCTTCTTTTCGAAACGAATCCAGCTCTGCCCGACTCAGCCGCTCGCCTACCCAGAACTGGGTTCCCTTTTTATGAAACAGGCGGTTCTGGTGACTACGCTCCCAATCCTGAAAACGGGTAGGCAAAAAGGTGGCGCCCTCTAAAAGCAAGCTGGGCCTTTGTGGTTTGAAATTTTCTGCCTGCCGGAACTGATGCAGCATTTTATTTCTTGTCGCATACAAGCCACCCAAACCGGAAACCGGAGAAAACAAATCGCTTCCCAGAGTTAGCAAAAGCAATGTCCAGAAAACCAGGCGAAATCTCGAAACCGGCAAGGCACTTAGGAAGGCAACCAATCCTGAAAAAATAGCGGGAAAAGCATAGGCCCATTCGAAAGGGAAAACCACAAACAGGAGCAATGAAACAAGTCCGGAAATTCGAAGGAGGGCATTTTTCTGCTTAACAGAATACCACAGGCACAGCAAATACACAGGAAGCAAAAGCCCTGCCTGTCTGAACAAAAACCACATTCGGCCGGCATAAAAACGAAGTGCAGATTCCAGTCCATTAAAGGGTGCCGGATTTTTTCCAATAACCCAGTACAGATAAATACCCAGCAAAATGCCCGGAATCAAAAGGCTGCGAAGCGCATTTCTCTGCTGGAACCAAACAACAAGCAGAACGAAGAAATAGAATTCAGGTCGGGTAAAACCCAAAACCAAAACCAGAATCCCGAGCCTTTTGTACTGCGATTTTCTGAGGGCCAGCAGGCATTCCTGAAACAGAAACCAGGCCGGCATTAATTCCATGGAAGAAGCCGCGGCCTCCGAAAATACCGGCAGAAGTGCCACACAAATCCGGATCAGCCAGATTTGCGAAAGATCCAGCTCCGGCAATAAATCCTTGAGCCGAAATAAGAAAATCAGGGCCAGGCAAAGGTTGAATGCATTGGAAAAAACAAACTGGTAATCAGGCTGTAGCAAGACAAGCAAATACTCCCAAGCAGGATTGCCCAGCGAGCGGGCCGGATCATATCCCAAACCAGCCGCAAGCCTGGCCGCAGTTTGAGACATCAACCAGGCATCGGTATCACTTCCAAAACCCTGAAAACACAGTGCAAGTTCATACAGCAGCCAAAGCACAATCATTCCGGAAAAAAATACCGGCCCAACTGAAAAATTGACCGCTTTTTCGGGTTTATTTTGCCTTTCGTCCAAATTGTTAAGTCAGAATTAAATTTGGCATCGTTTTGGCGAAAACCAATTTCAAACATATCAAGATTTCATCAACATGAATCCATTCAATTCAATTTCACGCAACATCCGAATTCTCCTTCCAATGCTTGCTTTGCTGGCACTTTCTTCTTGTGGCTACAACGACATCGTGGAGAAGCAGGAAAAAGTAACAGGATCCTGGGCCCAGGTTCAGAATGTGTACCAGCGCCGCGCCGACCTTATTCCCAATCTGGTGAATACTGTAAAAGGGGCCGCCAATTTCGAACAGAAAACCCTCACCGATGTGATGGAGGCCCGCGCCAAGGCAACCCAGGTGACCATCAAAGCCGATGATCTTACGCCCGAAAAAGTCGCCAAATACCAGCAGGCGCAGCAAGGACTCAGTTCCGCTTTGTCAAGGTTGATGGTGGTGTCGGAAAACTACCCGAATCTGAAGGCCAACCAGAATTTCCTCGATTTGCAAAGTCAGCTCGAAGGCACCGAAAACCGCATCACGGTGGAGCGCATGAAGTTTAACGAGTCGGTTCAGGATTACAACACCTACATCCAGAAATTCCCGACCAACCTCACGGCCAAGATGTTCAATTTCGACAAGAAAGGCTATTTCGAGGCAGAGGCTTCAGCACAAAAAGCGCCTCCGGTTCAGTTTTAGTTTTTAGGTTTTTTGGGCGTGCCCGCCTCGCCAAAGGCGATTCGGTCGGGTCCTTTGTTGCAATGTGGCGCCTCGCCTTCGGTTCGGCGCCACGATTTCCTCTTCGGCCCCTCACGCAAGGTGCGGCATATTATGGGTTCAAACCCCTTACAGCAAAAACCAATTTCACATGGAATTGGGAATGGAATCCCGCCATCTGAATTGAAGATTAAAATCATGTCGCTCTTCCAGAGCTTTTTATCTCATTGGTAAAATCTATTGACATTTTACCCCGCTGGGGTAAATGTGTTTTCATGATACGGCGGTTGTTAAAACCGGAAATGCCCTGATTTTTTCAAGTTATCCCAAAAAGAAAAGGGGCTCCATCGAGCCCCTTTTCTTTTATCATCTTCAGTTTGCTTACAGGTGAATTACTTCCCCGTATGCCATCGCTGTCGCTTCCATAATGGCTTCCGACATGGTCGGATGCGGGTGCACCGACTTCAGAATTTCATGTCCAGTGGTTTCAAGATTCCGTGCTACTACAACCTCGGCAATCATTTCAGTCACATTGGCACCAATCATGTGGGCACCAAGCCACTCACCGTATTTGGCATCGTAAATTACTTTTACAAAACCCTCCTTCGCTCCGGCAGCAGAAGCTTTACCAGAAGCTGAGAAAGGAAACTTACCAACTTTAATCTCATAACCTGCGGCTTTTGCAGCTTCTTCAGTCATGCCAACAGAAGCAATTTCAGGTGCACAATACGTACAGCCCGGGATGTTGCCATAGTTCAGAGGCTGTGGGTGGTGACCTGCAATTTTTTCCACACAGATAATGCCTTCGGCAGAGGCCACGTGGGCAAGAGCTGGTCCTTTAACAATATCGCCAATGGCATAAACATTAGGAACATTTGTCTGGTAGAAATCATCCACCAAAACTTTGCCTTTGTCATGCTTAACACCAGCTTCTTCCAGGCCAATTCCTTCCAGGTTTGTAACCACACCAGCTGCAGAAAGCACCACATCACATTCGATGACGATGTTGCCAGCAGGCGTCTTTACAGAAACTTTGCAAGTCTTTCCTTTGGAATCTACACTTTCCACACTGGAATTGGTGTGAATGTCAATGCCCTTTTTCTTATAGATTTTTTCAAGCTCCTTGGAAACATCCGCATCTTCCACCGGCACAATGCGCGGCATAAATTCCACGATGGTTACCTTGGTTCCCATGGTGGCATAGAAATAAGCGAATTCAACCCCAATAGCCCCAGAGCCGATGATCACCATGCTCTTTGGTTGCTTTGGCAATGACATGGCCTTGCGGTATTCTATTACCTTTTCGCCATCTATTTTGATGTTGGGAAGTTCCCTTGCACGGCCACCTGTTGCCAGGATAATGCTTTTGGCTTCATGGATTTCTTTGCTGCCATCGGCCTTAGTTACTTCCACCTTTTTGTCTTTGGTGAGTTTGCCCATGCCCATGATTACCTCAATCTTGTTTTTCTTCATGAGGAATTGCACGCCCTTGCTCATGCCATCTGCAACACCACGGCTGCGTTTTACAACGGCTTCGAAATCGTGTTTCGCGTCTTTAATGGTAATGCCGTAATCAGAGGCATGCTGAATGTACTCATACACCTGCGCACTTTTAAGAAGCGCCTTTGTGGGAATGCATCCCCAGTTGAGGCAGATGCCGCCCAGACTCTCCTTTTCCACAATGGCTGTTTTCATGCCAAGTTGGGATGCACGGATGGCAGCCACATATCCTCCGGGTCCGCTGCCGATTACGATCAGATCAAAATTTGCCATATTTTCTGCTTTTTGAAAGGAATTTTCAGAAGCCGCAAAGGTAGGATTTTCAGTTTCAGTTCAAAGGAGAATTGAAGCTCCTGGTTTCATCTTTCATCAACGAACCCAAAGGCATTTTTTCACATCATCCTGAATGCGGGTAATACCGCGGCCATACACGATTTCAATGCGGCTGAAGCGCGGAGCGGTGGTGGTGTTGTAAGTGCCAAGTTTCAGGGTATCACCAAAGAGCCGGCCTTCTGAAGAATAAGCCGTGCTGTTGAGAAAATAATCGATGGAAGGAATGCTGGAATTGAGGTTTACGGAAAGGGTGCAGGTAAGCGCCTCATTATCCACATTAATTTTATAGTAAATCTCCTGCTTCTGCAGTTCATTAAAGCTAGACTGCATTTTGCAGTAAGAAACACAATAAGGTTTGGAACCGCTGCCACCCACACTGAGCACATTCTGCTTTTCTGTATGCGGACCAATCCGCTCGTAAATCGAGGTGTTAAAAATCAGGCTATCACCGGCAGAATTATGAAAAACCAGCCGGTTTTCCTGTGGCATATATGGTACAAGGTTGTCGCTGAAACCCGGGCATTCCTTTTTTTCACCACAAGAAAAAAGCAGCGCAGAAGCGAGAAGGCAGAAGGTTAAAAAACGTAGGCTCATTGATAATTTGGTGAGATATGATATTGATCTGACGATCTTCAATTTTAGGGATTTTGTCTCTATTTTAAAACGAACCGATTTTTGGGAGCTTTAAATTGCCTTTATCATTTTAATAGTAATCCCAAGACCTTGCAAAATATGGGCAATCTTCCTCCTGCAGACAATTTACTGTTCCAAGACATTGCCAAATCATAAATATTTATATATTTGCTTTCGGCGGTATGCCTTGGCAATAATTTTACATAGAATCCTGATGAGGGAAACCTACAATGAACAAGCATAATTTTACAGACACATCATAATGCAAAATAGTTTTGTTTATGATCGACCTAATCCGACAGTCGATAAAATGTTGGAATAAATTTACACCAAACAAAAAACTAAAAAATGGAAGCTCAAAAAGTAGAAATGTTCATCATGTCAAATTCAAAATTCTTCGAAAGCCATCAAATAAATGGGATTAGAGAAAGATTAATTGCAATTGATGATTCAAAATGGGCTATGATTTCGACTATCCAGTTAAAAGACCCAACAACAATTTTAATCGTTTCAATTTTAGCTGGCTCATTAGGAATTGATCGATTTATGTTGGGTGACACAGGACTAGGAATTGGAAAACTGTTAACTTGTGGTGGTTTAGGTATTTGGACCATTGTTGACTGGTTTTCAATACAAAAAGCCACAAGAGAAAAAAACATGCAGAAGATACAGCAATTTTTGTATTGATGGTTTTAAGCAGGAATAAGCTATACTCAATTTTGATTATGGCCTGTGTAGCAGGGTATATTTGGGTTTGTTTTAATATGGTAAATAAGCAATCTGTTTTAGAACCGGTTGAAGTTTGTTTTATTAAACATTTTACAAATATACCCTGCCCTTCCTGTGGCTCAACACGGGCAATTTTATCCTTGACAAAAGGCAATTTTAATGAAGCATTTAATATAAACCCAATGGGCTTTTTAGTTGCATTTATTATGTTGTTTACCCCACTTTGGATATTGCTTGATATTGTGGCAAAAAAAAATACATTGTTAACTTTTTATCAAAATTTAGAGACATATTTAAAAAGACCAAAAATAGCAATTCCATTATTAATAATTATAATGATAAATTGGATTTGGAACATTAATAAAGGCGTATGATAAATTTAAAAAAATTCAAATATGAACCAGGTGAACACGAAGCAGAAACAGCTTCCAATAGTTACTTAATGTCACTTATAGCAATTATAATGGGATTGCCGTTACCTATTATTAATCTAATTGCAACTTTGATATTTTACTTAGGAAATCGCAAAGGAACTTATTTCGTTCGTTGGCATTGCACACAGGCATTATTATCTCAAACGTCAATGCTCTTCATAAATAGTTACGGTTTTTGGTGGACAATTTCCATTATTTTTTCTGACGAAAATATTTCAAATAATTATATAGCCTACATCTTCGCTACTTTAATATTTAATGTAACAGAATTTATTGCAACTATTTACACAGCAATTAAGACCAGAAATGGCATTCATGTAGAGTGGTGGTTTTATGGGACCTTGACAACACTAATTTGCAAATCAGGTAAATGAAAAAGATTTTTTTTCAAGGATCAATATCAATTTTATTATTTTTTGGAACTTGGTTTGTCCTAACAAAAATAGATTGGGTTTCTGTTTTTAAAGTTCAGAAAGCAACTGATAAAACAGAAGAAAAATTAGGAGATTTATTTTGGAAAATAGTCCAAGAGACTGAAAAAGAAAACAAAATTCCATTCGTCGTAAACTCAATTGATAGTATTGTTAATCAGATTTGTACTTCAAATAAAATTGATAGAAAAGGTATAAAAATTCACATAATTAACAAAGATGATGTTAATGCCTTTGCTTTGCCAAATGGCCACTTAATAATTTATAGTGGGCTAATAAAAAATTCAGATAATCAAGAAGAATTAAGTGGTGTAGTTAGCCATGAAATTGCCCATATAAATCTGAACCATGTAATGAAAAAACTGGTCAAAGAAATTGGACTTTCTGTTTTAATTTCAATGACAACAGGAAATAGTGGTTATGAAGTAATTAAAGAAACCGCTAAAATGCTCTCCTCATCAGCATTTGACAGAAGTTTAGAAAAAGAAGCTGACATAAAAGCGGTTGACTATCTTGTACAAGCAAAAATTAATCCTGAGCCCTTTGCTGAATTTCTTTTCAAGCTTTCCGATGAGGAAAATACTGCAACTAAGTACTTGACTTGGATAAGCACACACCCTGACTCCAGGGAAAGGGCTGAATACATTATTGAATACAGCAAGGATAAAAAATCAAAATTTTCAAGTGTAATAGCACTTGAAACCTGGGATAGATTGAAAGGAAAATTAGATTACTGAGATGTAATTCAAGCGCTAAAGCACATTCTGTTTCTCAGTATGTGGTCCAACCCGATCGTATCGCCTGGTATTAAAAATCAGGCTATCACCAGCAGAATTATGAAAAACCAGTCGGTTTTCCAGTGGCATATATGGTACAAGGTTGTCGCTGAAACCCGGGCATTCCTTTTTTTCACCACAGGAAAAAAGCAGTGTGAATGCGAGAAGGCTAAGGGATAAAATCGGAGATTTCAAAAACATTTTAATAGAATCAGACTTTAAGTATCAGGCTTCAATTTTAAAACGATGCCATATTCTATCCAAAAATAAATGAATGGTAAGGCAGGAAATTAATTTGGTTTGGTTTAAACGCGACTTACGGTTTACTGACCATGAGCCACTTTATTTTGCCCAGCAATCCGGACTTCCATTGTTACTGATCTATATTTTTGAACCATCTGTAATGGCTTACCATGACAGTGATGTTCGGCATTGGCGTTTTGTACACGAATCGCTAAAGGAGATGAATGAAAAATCAAAAAGCATCAATGCTAAAATTTATATTTTTCATAATGAAGCCAAATTGGTTTTTGAAACGCTCTTAAATTCATTTACAATCAATACTGTTTTTTCATCTCAGGAAATTGGAAATGGATTAACCTATGAACGCGATAAGGAAATAAAAAAACTTCTTCAAAATCATAATGTAACATGGAAAGAATATCAAACCAATGGCATTGTTCGAAAATTAAAATCACGAAAAGAATGGCAAAAACGGTGGGAAGAAAAAATGCTTTCAGAGCCCAGAATTGTTGTTGAAAATGAATTGAATGTCATTCACTTAGATGATCAAATAAAAACCGCAATTGAAGGACCAGAATTGCCTGTTGAAATTACCACCCGAAATAAAAACTTTCAGGAAGGTGGAGAATACTGGGCATGGCGTTATCTAAATAATTTTATACAAGAAAGGCATGTAAATTATAGCAAACACATCAGCAAACCTTTATTGAGTCGCACTGGGTGTAGTCGCTTATCGCCCTATCTGGCATATGGAAATATTAGCATGCGGATGGTTTACAGGTACACACGAGAAAACTATAGTACTTCTCTAAACAAAAGGGCATTGAGTAATTTCATTTCGCGCTTGCATTGGCACTGTCATTTTATTCAAAAATTTGAAGATGAATGCCGGTATGAATTTGAAAATATAAACAGGGCTTACAATGCTTTGAATAAAACAAAAAACGAGGCCTATATTATTGCCTGGCAAACTGGACAAACGGGTATTCCATTAATCGATGCTTGCATGCGCTGCCTGGTTGAAACCGGGTACATTAATTTTAGAATGCGGGCAATGCTTGTTTCCTTTTTTGTGTTTAATCTCTGGCAGGACTGGCGTGAGCTACATTTTTTAGCCCGGCAATTTTTGGATTACGAACCGGGAATTCATTATCCTCAAGTGCAAATGCAAAGCGGCACAACA
>CAMDMI010000087.1 GCA_945902135.1 Spirosoma fluviale | reverse complement strand
AAGGTTTTGTACACGCTCTTCCTTTTTTTCTCAAACATCGTGTACACATGTTGTCCACGCACAGCTTTTTTTTCGACGCATCGTGTACAAGTGTTTGGATTGATTTTGTCCACAGACAGTTTTTTTTCTCAAACATCGTGGACAGATTTTTTCCTGTGCGCTGGAACAAGACAGCAGGCATAAAAAAAGGGCCACCCTTTCGGATGGCCCTGGTATTGCAAAACACTTTTTCTGATTAGGAATCCTTTGCAGCGTCCATTTGCTCCTTAAGAGCAGATAGAGCCGTAAGGTCACCAAGTGTGGAAGTCGCAGGAGAATTGGACTGAGATGAAGCTGAAGGAGTTTCAGTACTTTCACCTTCCTTTTTCTTCTTACCGCCAGTCTTGGCTTTCTTCTCAACTGTTTCCTCAGTTTGGTAAGTTGCAGAGTGAGAAACAACAATCTTCCTGTCTTCCTTGGCAAACTCAATCACCTTGAAATCCAGAGATTCACCAACCTCACTGTGCATTCCATCCTGCTTGGTGATGGTTTTGATGGAAGCCATACCTTCGATTCCGTAAGGAAGCTCGATAACGGCTGTCTTATCGTTCTTGCTGATGATGGTTCCTTTGTGTGAAGAACCTGCATAGAAAATAGACTCAAAAGTATCCCAAGGATTTTCTTCAAGTTGCTTGTGACCAAGAGCCAGACGACGGTTTTCAGCATCCAGTTCAAGTACAATCACATCCAGCTTCTCTCCTACTTTCACAACCTCAGACGGATGTTTGATTTTCTTAACCCAGCTAAGATCTGTAAGGTGAACCAAACCATCGATGCCTTCTTCCATTTCAAGGAATAAGCCGAAATTGGTAAGGTTACGAACAGTTCCGCTGTGCTTGGTGCCAACACCATACTTGGTAAGAACATCTGCCTTGGTCCAAGGATCTTCAGACAATTGCTTAAGCCCAAGTGACATTTTGCGCTCTTCGCGGTCTAGTGTCAAAACAACAGCTTCAACTTCGTCACCCGCCTTCAGGAATTCAGAAGGATTGCGAAGATGCTGGCTCCAGCTCATTTCAGATACGTGGATAAGTCCCTCTACACCTGACATGATTTCAAGGAATGCACCGTAATCAGCCACATTTACAACACGGCCAGTTACTTTGCTTCCAACCACAACTTCTTCACCCAAAGCTTCCCACGGATGCGGAGTAAGTTGCTTCATGCCCAATGAAATACGCTTCTTGTCTTCATCAAAGTCAAGAACCACAACATTGATTTTATCATCCAGTTTAAGAACTTCCTCAGGATGATTAACACGACCCCAAGAAATATCTGTAATGTGAAGTAGACCGTCAACGCCGCCCAAATCAATGAATACACCGAAGTTTGTCATGTTTTTCACAACACCTTCAAGAACCTGACCTTTTTCAAGGTTGTTCAAGATGAGTGATTTCTGCTCTTCAATGTCTTTCTCGATAAGAATTTTATGGCTTACAACCACATTGTCGTTGGTGTTGTTGATTTTCACAACTTTCACCTCCATCTTTTTACCAACATAGATGTCGAAATCACGAATTGGCTTTACATCAATCTGGGAACCTGGCAAGAAGGCTTCAATGCTGTAGATGTCCACAATGAGACCACCTTTGGTACGGCGCTTAACCAAACCTTCAATAATCACATCATTTTCAAGTGCTTCGCGGATCTGATTCCAGGCACTCACAACACGCGCTTTCTTGCGGCTAATTACAAGATGACCATTGCGGTCTTCCTGATTCTCAACATACACATCAACCGTGTCGCCGATTTTAAGTCCTTCAAGGTCACGGAATTCAGAAAGGGCAACCATGCCATCTGATTTGTAACCGATGTTTAATACAACATCGCGGTCGGTGATGTCCACCACGATGCCTTTCACTACTGATTTTTCCTCAACAGTAAAAAGAGTTTGGGAATACATAGATTCCAATTGGGCTTGCTCTTCTACGGTGTAGCCAGAGCCAAATCCTTTGCGGGATTCAATGCGATCCCAATCAAATGCTTGTGGAGTAGAATTACTCATAAAATTGTCTTGTGGCTATTTTCAACGGGATTTCGCCGGTTTCCCGAGGTTTTAGTGAAACAAATTTTTCTCCTTCTTTTCCAAAAAGGAGTGCAAAGATAACTTATTATTTTTCAGATAAAAACACAGAGGCTGAGGAAATTCCGGATTGAAAATTCCTGATGAAAGTCCTTAGAATTTATAAGTAAACTATTTGGCGCCCCAACGCCCAGCCTTTGACAAAGATGAATCCAGATTCAAATTCTCAACTTTCACAAATCCGGCCTTTATTAGTAGTGGACACCTTTCCAGTGCGGGGAGGAAGAAAATTCGCGGAGGAGCTGTAGTCCTCGCGGAGGCCGATCGAATTTTCTTGATTTTTTGTTTCTTTTTGATCAAGCAAAAAGAAAATTAAGAATAGAAGCTACAATGGATGTTTTCGGTTCGGCGTTGCATAGACAGCATGCTGAAATTCAAAAACACACATGTAAACAAGTGATTTTCAATCGCTAGATTTTTAGTTGTAGGGAAGATATTTAAAGAGAATTGATAACCGTACATTAGAATATCAAATGTTCCATGATTGCTTTGAAGCATCGTTTCTAAATTGATGGCCGACCCTACTTTTAAGCCTGTTTTTTTTGTTTGACCAAAAAGAACCAAAAAGTCAAGGAAACTCCGAATGTTGCATCCAGGCAGAGCCTCGCTGCAACGCGGACTTTCCTTTTTATGCGTAGCCGAGATTATTATTGTTGTTACAAGCAGTGCGATTTCGACAGAAACTGATTTCTTACAAACAAACTGCAATGCCGGCCGCAAGTCTGGCATTGCCTTTTATAAGGGCAATATTGGCCTCCAGACTTTCACCAGATGTATTTTCAGCTATTCGCTTCAACAGAAACGGCGTTACTTCCTTGCCCTTGATGCCATTGGCTTCTGCTTCAGCAAGCGCTTTCACAATTTGCAATTCCATCACTTCCAGCGGAACCTCAAATTCAGGCGGTAAAGGATTGGCAATCAACACTGAACCATTCAAGCCAATATTCCATTTGGCATTCAGCATTGCGGCAATTTCGGCCTCCGAATCCAAACGCAGCGGTGATTTAAATCCACTGTTTGAAGAATAAAAAGCAGGAAACTCATCCTGCCTATAAGTAACTACCGGAATTCCCATGGTTTCGAGATATTCAAGGGTAAGCCCAATGTCAAGAATGGATTTAACTCCAGCTGAAACAACCGCAACAGAAGTTTGGGCCATCTCAGTAAGGTCTGCAGATATATCAAATGAATTCTCTGCATCCCGATGAACACCGCCTGTACCGCCAGTTGCAAATATTTTAATCCCTGCCATCGAGGCAATCCGCATGGTTGCTGCTACTGTGGTTGCGCCGGCCAAATTCTGACTGAGTACAAAAGGCATATCACGCAAACTCACCTTCCAAACGCCGGTTGATTTACCGAGCATTTCAAGCTGCCTGTCATCCAAACCAACACAAAGCTTTCCTTCTAAAATGGCAATTGTAGCAGGAATGGCACCGGCATCCCGCACAATTTGTTCAACAGCAAGTGCCGTTTCTACATTTTGCGGCCACGGCATGCCGTGAGAAATGATGGTTGATTCAAGCGCGACTAAAGTCCTTCCTTCCGAAATCGCCGAAGCCACTTCTGGTGAAATATTCAAGTATTCGTTCATCATTGATTTTACTTGGATTTGCCCAATCTGAGCCAGGCATTTCTTAGCATTTCCTGCTCGGCACTTGGTTTTTCCATCCAATCCAGGCGGTAACTTTTTCCCGGTTCCGGCTTCACCTCCAGCTCAACAACTGAAATCAAACCGCCGCGGGAAAACAAAACAGGCAGTTTGTCTCCGATTTTAGTTGCTGCCATCACTTGCGCGAGATCGGCACCTTCAATTCTTCTGTCACCGATGGCAAGAATTTCATCGCCTACATGCAAACCAGAATTCCAGGCAGGCCCATTGGCTGGAATTGCCTGAACACTTACTTTTCCTCCTGCTGCACCCAACTTCAGTCCCAAGGTTTTTGCCTTGTTTTCTTCATTGCGGTCCGCAAGCTTAATGCCAAAAAACGCAAGTTCTTTTGCCCAATCAGGATGCTCCAATCCATGAATATATTTATCAAGAAACTCCTCCCCTTTTGCACCTAAGCGCTTCTTCAATTCATTCCTTAAATCATCTTCCGTAAATGCCTGATTCTTTTTGATATAAAACTCGTTGTACATATCGCGCATCATGTCATCCAGGCTTGATTTTCCTTTGCTTTCGCGGATGAGCCACAAATCGAGTAAAGTTCCGATTGCGGCGCCTTTGGTGTAGTAATCAGCCTGACTGTTTGCGGAATTCTCATTGGGCCGGTAATACTTTATCCAGGCGTCCAAGCTTGCTTCTGCGAGCGTCTGCACATACATGCCCGGAACAGACTCTGTGCGACTTAAATTCGACCCAACCACTTCAAGAAATCGTTCCTTTTTGGTGAGTCCTGAACGAAAGAGCACAAAATCATCATAATAACTTGTAATGCCCTCCGCAAACCAAAGCAATGTGGTGTAATTCTCATTGTCGTAATCGAAAGGCCCGAGCGGATGCGGACGAAGTCGCTTTACATTCCAAAGATGGAAATACTCATGCGCCACAAGTCCAAGAAAACCTGAGTAAGCGGCCTCATTGTCGTAGGTGGATGAGGCAGTTTGAAGCGATGTACTGTGGGAATGTTCAAGTCCGCCGCCACCTTGCGGAAGATTGTGCACGATGAAAGTATAATCGCTACAAGGATGATGGTTAAAAACCGCCTTCTCAGCTTCTACGATTTTTGTAAAATCTGCTTTGATTCTTTCAGGATTTACATTGCCCGGTCCCTGAAAAGCAGCCCTGTGTTTTACCCCACCGGCTTCAAATTCTACCATAAGCGGATTGCCGCAAAGTATCGGAGAATCAACAAGTTCGTCCAAATTACTCGCAGTAAAATCCCGACCGGAATTACCAAGCGGCTTCAAGGCCGTTACGATTTTTGAAAAATCAGCCGGGGTTTCAATTTGGAGATTGAAAGGCGAATGTTCTGAGCCTTTGGGATACATGAAAACTGATGCTCCATTGATGTATGCTTGTTCATCGTCTAAATAACAATTTCGAACAGCCATTTCATTGGCATACAACTTATAACGAACCCGGATTTCAGATTTTCCTTTCGTTTCTACTTCCCAGACATTCTTTGCTGTCTTTTTCCAAAGTATTTCCTTTCCATCTTTCCCGGCAATCTGAACCGATTCTACATTTCGGGCATATTCTCTGAGGAGATAACTACCGGGTGTCCAGCTCGCCATTTTGAGAAGGGTTTTTGCACTTTTAATTTCAGTGATGCGCATTTCCACCTCGAAATAATGGGTGGAAGGCTGGGGCATGCGCAAAGTATATTCGGTTTTCATACAGAAAGTGAAAAATGGCAGGTGACAGATTAGGAAGATGGTTGCAAATTTGCGCAATGGTTGAGCCGCAGAAAACATGGAGAAACGATTAGATTTTAGAATTCCGTTGGTGATGCTGGCATTCCTGACGGCCTGTGGAAAGGACATCCGGATTTCCGGTTTCGAATCGCAAAAATGGAAAGATGATCCGAATGGTTGCAAAGGTGACCGTGAAAAAATAGTTCAACAAGTAATCTCAGGAAGAAAATCGCTCGCAGGAACGAGTGAGCTTGAGATTCGGGAATTTCTGGGCAAGCCTGACGGACATGACATTCGCTCCCGGGGACAAAAGTTTTTCGAATATCATGTGATAGGAAAGAGATTTTGTAATCCTGAAGACCAATCCGACCCTGTAACCCTTCGGATTCGCTTCGATGCCCTGGATAGGGTTACGGAAGTTGCGATTTATTAAAGTCCTTGTATTAATATCTTCAATACAAATTAGTTATAAAATATTGATAATCAAATATGTAAAACTTCATTTTTTGCATGTTGGATTTGAAGCGTCGTAACTTGATTGATGAGCAAACCAACCTTTGATTATGTTCTTTTTATCCCGCAAGGCGGGAAAAATCCGAATGTTGCATCGAGGCAAAGCCTCACTGCAACGCGGATTTTCAATTTTTAGTAGCCTAGATTTTTAATTATTTCTACCCGATTGTTTATGGCAGAAACTGGTTTACTCTAAGTTTTTCAGCCATTTCCCATGAACTTTTCCATGGTAGCCGAACCAGCTGCGCTGATTCCTTCCGACCGAAAGACTTTGAGAATGGTTAAAAATATAATTTTAAAGTCCAGCAGGAATGACTGATTGTCCACATACCAAACATCCAATTCAAATTTCTCTTTCCAGGCAATGGCGTTTCGCCCGTTTACCTGCGCCCATCCTGTAATTCCGGGCCGAACCTCATGCCGCCTTGCCTGCTCCGAACTGTAAAGCGGAAGATATTCCACCAGCAAGGGTCGCGGACCAACCAGACTCATTTGTCCTGCCATTACATTCAGTAGCTGAGGTATTTCATCGAGGGAGGTTTTACGCACAAAGCGTCCAAAACCCGTCAACCGAACGGCATCCGGAAGCAGATTTCCCGATTCATCCCGGCGATTGTTCATTGTCCGAAATTTGATGATGTGAAAAATTTCACCCCTTAATCCGGGCCTAGCCTGAAAGAAAAAAGGAGCACCCCGGTTGGCCAGAAACAAAGCCACAAATACGATTGCGAATATTGGAAACAAAAGAATGAAACCAATAAATGCAATCAGCCTGTCGGCAAATGGTTTGATAAAATGGCGGTACATCGTAGTGTTGCAAACCTAAGGATTAAATAGAAAATTGGTCCCACCGAAACATATTTTCGATTCCGAAGTCTTTGAAATTATAAACCATACTTGTTTTGAAAAAGTCATTCAGGCTGACTTGGGATTCACAAAGAAATCGGCCTGAAATAACAAACGAAATCCAAGTCACCGCACTCCCTTTGATTTATTAACTTGCCGCCAAATGCACGACAAAGTCCTCAGACATTCGCACTTTCCTTCCGAGCCTTGGGGCGACGGAGGCAGCAAGCGCACTGCACAAATTTCTGAAATTCTGGACAATGCCGGCATTTTGCAGGAGTTTTATGATCCTGACATCACCCGCATTTTTGAGAAAAAATTTGCTGCCTTGGAAGGCCTTCGTTTGCTTAATCAACATGGCATCAAATCCAAACTCACCAAAACCGCTTTAACCCAATTGGGTTTCAATTATTTCAAGCGTGAAAAGACGCTGGAGCATTACTCAAAGACGCATTCTCTTCTCCTTTGGGAAAGCAGCCGTCAACAGAATTTCCTGATGAGTTATGCCGCCCGAGATACTGGAATGAAAGTCATAGGCCTTCCCCATAATTTAGAATCACTTGTCCGCGGTCAATATTCTGAATTTACCGGAAAGGCTGCGCCTTATTGGTTTCAGGAGGAATTGCAGAGTTTGAGTCAGTGCAATGCCTTGTTTACAATCTCAAGAGAAGAACAGTTTATTCTGAAGCTCTTTGGACTACATGCTGAGTTTCTGCCTTATTTTCCACCGGCTCCAGTGCGCCATTATTTATTGGCCATTCGAGAGAAAAGGTCTCTTCAGCAAGCTGGAAATCAGATTTTCCTGATGGGTACGGCAGGCAACAAACCGACATTCGACGGGATGTTAAACCGGATCAAGTTTTTTCACAATGAGGTGAAAAACAAAGATGCCAGATTGCATGTTGCAGGATATCTAACAGAAAGTCTGACTACCCACTTGCCTGCAGATGAACGCATCATTTTGCATGGAAGCCTGAGCAATGAACAAATGGAAGAAATGTTGATTTCATGCCGTTTTTGCTGGATCCACCAGAACATCAGCACTGGGTCTTTAACCAAAATCCCTGAATTGATGATGGCAGGGGTTCCAGTTCTTGTGAATGCCGATGCCGCAAGAAACTTCTACAATGTGAATGGAATTCGGGTTTATGAAAATGATGATGATTGCCTGAATGCCATGGAAGAGAATTTACCAATTCCGGAATCTCCGGCACAGCCGCTGGTGCATGAAAGAATTTTCCTTAAAACTGTGATGGAATTGGTGGCGTAGAAAAAAATCGCCGTATTGATTTCCTGCAAGTCAAAAAATCTCTTGAACAATCACTAAGACTTTCGGTTTTAATTCTGGTAATTGAAGACATTTAAAACACGATGACCAAAGGAAGTCCCATTTTCGCAGAATCAGACCTGGATCGAATAATCCAGATGGCATGGGAGGACAGAACTCCTTTTGAAGCCATTGAATTCCAGTTTGGCCTAAAGGAAAAAGAAGTAATTGAATTCATGCGGAAGCATTCCTTGCCTTCCAGTTTTCGGATGTGGAGAAAACGAATGACATCCCGAAAAACCAAGCACGCTTCCTTGCGCGGAACAGAGATAGATCGATTTAAATGTTCACGGCAAAAAAGCACCGGGAACAAAATTTCGAAGCGCTGAAAATTTCAAGCGGATTAGTAAATTGAATTTCAGGACTGACTGATTTTAAACCTTCATTAAACCTTCCCTTTCGTACAGAGAAGTCAAGGTTTCAAATTCCAGGACCGACAATTCCTCAGCCCGCTTATCCAGCAGCGAATCCTTTGCCATAGAAGGCGGAATACCAATTGGCTTTAAAGCATTCCTAAGGGTTTTTCTTCGCATGTTAAACGCCTGCTTCACCAGCTTCACCAAATTGGAGAATTTACAAGGAAGCACTTTACCCTCAATCAATTCAAGGCGAATTACGCCAGATTTCACTTTCGGAGGTGGATTGAAAACATGTTCGTCCACGGTAAATGCATACTTTATTGCATATCTACTTTGAAGCAAAACACTGAGTATACCGTACTCTTTTGAACCCGGACCTGAGGCTATTCTCCGAGCAACCTCCCTTTGAAGCATGCATACCACCTCGCACACTTCAGCCTCCATCTCAAGGATGTGAAAGAAGATTTGCGAAGAAATGTTGTAAGGAAAATTCCCAATGACAGAAATCCTGTCAAATCCCGCTTCCTTTGGTGACCAGCGCAAAAAATCCTGCAGGACAAACCTGTCACGGTTCATCGGAAAATTGGCTTGTAAATAATCAACCGATTCTTGATCAACATCCATCGCAAGCAATGGCCGCCCAGGCTGATCCAGCAAGTATTGGGTAAGCACCCCAGTTCCGGGCCCGATTTCCACAAGGAGACTCGGATTTCCATGCCAGGAAAGCAGGTCCACAATGTTGCGGGCAATGTTTAGGTCACGCAAAAAATGCTGGCCCAGATTTTTTTTCGGCTTTACGGAATTTTTCAAATCAGCTGGCTTGGTGGATGCAAGTATAAGACCTTCCTTTGGGCAAAGAATACAAACAAGCTATGAATTCCGGAATTGCACACATCAGCCTTACGGCATCCCCATCCACAGACCTCATTGAAGTTTGGCTCCTTGGCCCCGAAACTGCCTGGCCTTCAGTACTTGGCAACCAACCCAACTGGATTAATTCAGCTTGGGAAGCCAAACAAAACATCCATTTTTTACAGGACGGTGGTCAAAGAAAAATTGTTGTGAAGCTGGAGGCCGGCGATGATTTCAAGGCTGTTGAGAAAATCCGAAAAGCTGGTGCAGACTGCTGTGGACTAATTCAGAAAGCAAAAATAAATTCTTGCCGGGTAATCGGTTCGGGCCTCGAATCTGCCAAAATCTATGCTTTTGCAGAAGGCGCTGCACTGGCTTCCTACCGTTTCGAAAAATACAAAAGCAAACCCTCAGGCGGTCTCGTTCAGATTGTCCTTGAACAAGGAAGTCTTTCAGAAATGGAAGTAGAAATCCTAAACATCGTAATAAATTCCGTTGCGCTGACCCGCGACCTTGTTAACGAACCTGCGAGCTATCTGAACACAACTTTGTTGTCTGAAATCTTCAAAGAAACAGGTTCTGAAGCCGGATTTGAAGTTGAAGTTTTGGAAGAAAACCGCATTCAATCCCTCAAAATGGGCGGTTTGTTGGGTGTTAACCAGGGCAGCGACATCCCTCCTACTTTCAACATTATGGAATACAAGCCAGCCGGCGCTAAAAATGCCAAGCCGCTTGTACTTGTTGGAAAAGGTGTGGTTTATGATACCGGTGGACACAGCTTAAAAACCAGTGCCGGCATGGAAGCCATGAAGTGTGATATGGCTGGAGCCGCCACGGTTTTGGGCATCATTAACGCTGCAAGCAAAATGAAACTGCCTGTTCACATCATTGGACTTGTTCCCGCCACAGACAACCGAATTTCAGCTGCGGCAGTTTCACCGGGAGATGTGATTACCATTTCAGATG
>CAMDMI010000086.1 GCA_945902135.1 Spirosoma fluviale | reverse complement strand
CGCACCGAAAACGGAGGTAAAACCTGGCAGGAGGTTTACCGCAATACACACAAAGATGCCTTTCTGGACGGGGTAGATTTCTGGGATGAGAATCGGGGAATCATTTATGGCGACCCGATAAACAGAAGCATGCTGCTGTTGAAAACCAGCGATGGAGGCCGCACATGGATCGAAGAATCTGAAAGCCAGAAACCAAAGCTTGATTCGGGCGAGGCTTCCTTTGCTGCCAGCGGCACCAACATCAAACTTTGGGACAAAAAGAAAATTGCCATTGCCACAGGCGGCTTGAAATCGCGGATCTGGTTTTCAAAAAATGAAGGGAAAACATGGGATAAGATTCCGGTTCCGATTATTCAGGGAACCGACAGCCGCGGCATTTTCTCCCTTTTCATTCAGAAGCAGAAATGGCTGGTAGCAGGTGGAGATTATAAATCTGACACCCTGAAAAGAGACCATGTTTATCTTTCATCAGACGAAGGTAAAACCTGGATTTTTCCAAAGAAACCAACAGGCGGATATAGGGAATGCATCGGGCTTGTCGGAGAAAGTTCACTTCTGGCAGCAGGACCTAACGGAGTAGATTTTTCTGAGGATGGTGGCAAAAACTGGACGCTTATTTCAGAGCAAAAAGGCTTTCATGTGGTCAAAAAGGCCAGAAAAGGAAACTTGGTGTTGCTGGCGGGGGGGAAAGGTTTGATTGGGATTTTTGTTCGTTAGATAGAGACGCAAGATTACTGCCACGATATGGCGTGGTTGAGTCTCTATCTGCAATATCCCACGACACAATTTAACGTGGATGAATCTCCACGCGATTTTGTGAGGTCTACACTGCCACAAAAATATTACATCGTAAACTGCTTGATTAATAATGAAAGGCCGCGTTGAAGCGAGGCTCTGCCTTGCTGCAACATTCGGGCTTTCTTGATTTTTTCGTTCTTTTTGATCAAGCAAAAAGAACATAATCAAAAACAGGATTGGCCATCAATCAAGAAACGAGGCTTCAAATCCAAGACGCAAAAATTGATGTTTTACATAACTGATCATTTAACCTTTAAAACATAGTGGTAGAGAAGAGATTATGTACACAGCAATTTAAGTTGAGATGCAATACTATTATGTTCGTAGTGTCGCACGTTTCCTAACACAATTTAGCGTCGCTGCATCTCAACACGATTCCCTAAAAACCCTATTTACTCCTAATCGCATCCACCGGATTCAGGCCAGCGGCATGAATAGCAGGAGCAAGCCCAGAAATCAATCCAATTCCGGCACTCAATAAAAGGCCTGTTACGATGTTTCCTGCTGTGAGCACAATTTTAAAATCATCCATCGGAATCAAGGTCAGGGATGAAACCAGCAGCAGTCCAGCTAAACCGCCGATTAAACTAAGGAAAACTGCTTCGAACAAGAATTGATTTAGAATAAAGGAATTGCGGGCGCCAAGTGACTTCTGAATGCCAATAATGCTCGTGCGCTCCTTTACAGAAACAAACATGATGTTGGCAATTCCGAAACCACCTACCAGAATGGAAAAACTTCCAATAATGGCACCAGCTAAACTCACAGCATCAAAAATTCCGGTGATGGCTTTGGCAATCATTTCCGGTCGGTTGATGGCGAAGTTGTCGTCCTCAAAAGATTTCAATCCACGCCGGTTCCGCATCAAACCACGCACCTCCCCTTCCAGCCATTGCAATCCAGGATCGGTTTTTTTTCCCTTGATGCAAATTACGGGTTCAATCCAACCGGCATTGACAGGATACATTTCCGCAAAAGCAGGATAAGGAATCAAACAGGTAATGTCGTTGCTTGGTGCGCCAATCAGGTTTTCTCCCTGTTTTTCCATCACGCCAATCACAGAAAACCGCTTTCCTTTAACCGAAATTGATTGGCCAATGGGCGATTGATCCGGAAAAAGCGTTTTGGCCATATCCTGACCAATGACGGCAAAACGGCTGTTATTTTCAGTTTCACGCTGGGTAAAATATCGCCCTTCCTTCAACCTGACATCGCTTACCTGGTTGAAATAAAAGGTAATGCCTGTTACATTGACGTCGTCCATGGAATTGTTGCCATGCTTCACAAGCCGCCCTTCTTTGGAAGCGAAAAGTGAAATCGCTTGGGCATTCTGTAAATTCTTCTCCAGGTATTTGAAGTCTTTTACCGAAGAGACAGGCCTGTTTACAAACTTGTACCATGGATATTTACCTTCAAAAATCCAGGGCCATTTCTGAACCCGAAGCACCTTATCGCCAAGGAAAGACATGCTTTGCCGGATGTTTAGCTCCAAGGAATCAACCATGGTGAACACGGCGATGATGGCAAAAATTCCCACTGTTACGCCAAGCAAGGAAAGCAGGGTTCGAAGCAAATTCGCCCGCAGCGCACTCATGGCAAAGGCCATGCTTTCGAAGAATAGAAAAATCGTTTTTTTCACGGTGTCAAAACCAAATCTACACCCACGAACCGGTCTTTCCCAAGACAGTTTTGGAAAAAGAATTGATTCGGCACGGCCAACGGAAAGAATTAAGGATATTCAGACAGAATTAATTCTTTTTTATGAGGTTTGCAGAGGAATAAATTCATGGCACAGACAGTTCAAGGCATTCTCGATGAAATGAAGAAGGGCGTTTTTCGTCCCCTGTATTTCCTGCAGGGAGAAGAGCCATTTTACATCGACCAATTAAGCAATTACATTGAGGAAAATGCCCTTGAGCCATCCGAAAGGGGCTTCAACCAGATTATCTTATATGGAAAAGATACGAGTCTGGGCAATGTAATGGTGCAAGCCAGGCGATTTCCCATGATGGCGCAGCGCCAACTTGTAGTCGTTAGAGAGGCCCAGGAAATTTCGGATTTCAACAAAAAAGAATCCCAGGACCTGCTGCAGAAATATGCCGAAAATCCTGTACCAAGCACCATTCTGGTTTTTGCTTACAAGTACAAGAAGCTCGACGGCCGCAAAGAACTGGGCAAAATCCTGGACAAAAAAGCGGTTCTGGTAACATCGGAAAAGGTAAAGGATTATAAACTCACAGAGTGGATTACGGCTTACCTGAGAAGCATCGGACTTCAGGCATCTTCGGGAGCCGCGCAGCTTTTGTCTGACCACATCGGCAACGACCTAAGTCGCATTGCCGGGGAGCTGGAAAAAGTGCGGATCGGAATGAAAGAAGGCCAGGAACTGAGCAGGGATATCATTCTGGAAAAAATTGGCATCAGCAAGGAGTACAATGTCTTCGAACTTCAAAATGCCATTGCAACCCGGAATCTGGCAAGGGCACTTCGGATTACAGATTACTTCGTTGCCAACCCAAAAGCGGCTGCCATGATTCCGAACCTGGCCATGTTGTACAACTTTTTTAGCAAGCTCCTCATGATCCACGATTCACCGGGAATCCGGGATGAAGATCTGGCTGGCAAAATTGGAATCCATCCCTATGTTTTCAAGGAATACCGCAGTGCTGCGGGCAGGTTTAATAAAGTTCAGGTCATTCAGGCCATGCACCACATCAGGGTTGCCGATGGACAAGCGAAAGGCCTGGAATCAGGCGAAAAAGACGAAAAGGCCATTTACCGGGAGTTGCTGATTCATTTGTTGAGAAGCTAGAAAAGGCCCAGCAAATGATACTTGGTGTCAGGCTAGGGAATTGAAGACTACTGAGAATCACCACAATTACCCAATGTTACAATGAGCATTTTTCGTATCTCGATTCGGATAAATACGGATATTTTATGGGCTTGATTACCCAGAGATTTAAACTTGATTGTGAGATAATCAATGGAATCAGCGTCTGGACTATGATTAAGATGATTTATTGATTAACTATGATTTACTAACAATCAAGGCAATCAGAGCAATCATAATAATCAGCGTCTGGACTATTTGAAAAAGAAATTCAAGGAAAATCCGACCAAACAAAATTTTGTTTCTCTGGCACCAGCGGTGCCTGATATCAATAGAATTTGAATATTAAGGCAGGCATCGCTTAAAGCAATCTACCCCTGAATCCCAAACGCCAGAGCAAAGAATTTCATCTGCTTTACCATGGCAAGAAGCCCATTGGATCGTGTCTGAGCAAGGTGCTGTGTCATACCGATTTCGTCAATAAAAAACAGATTGGCTGAGGAAATTTCTTGCGGGCGATGACCCGAAAGAACCCGAAGCAGCAAGCCCACAAGGCCTTTTACAATGATGGCATCGCTGTCGCCCTCAAAAAACAAAAGGCCATTTTCCATTCGGGCTGTAAGCCAAACCTGCGACTGACAACCCCTTACCAGGTTGTCCTCTGTCCTGGAAGCGTCCGACAAACCGGGATTCTTTTTGCCGATGTCAATGATGTATTCGTAGCGGTCAGTCCAGTCGTCAAAGAGGGAGAATTCCTCTACGATTTCTTTCTGAATTTCATCAATTGATTGGTTTGCCATAGTTGTACAAAAAAAGAAAGAAGCGGCTTGAAAGCAAAGCAGGATTAAAAAAAAGAAGGCTATAAAGGAAGGCTTAGCTTAAAGCAATGTAAAACGATAATTGCTTATCTTTACCGTATTCAAACCATACCCGAAAACACTATGGTCAGCATATTGAAGAAAGGTGCATCTAAACAGGACTTAGTCGCACTGAAAGCCAGAATCAATAAAAAACCTGCTCTTGATCTCCGTAAATTTTGCGGAATCCTGAAGCTTCAGGAAGACCCGCTGGAAATACAGAAGACACTCCGGGATGAATGGCAATAAAATTCTGTTGGATACCAATGCCGTTTTGTATTTGCTGAACGGCGATGAAACGATCGCTGGTTTTTTGGCAGGTCAGGAAATCTGCATTTCAGTCATCACGGAAATTGAACTGTTATCCTACCGAAAAATCACAGATCCCGAGCGAAAGCAAATCTCCATGTTTATCTCGCTCATTCAGGTTTTACCCTTGAATGAGCAAGTAAAAGAACAGGCCATTGAGATTAGAAAAGCTACCATGTTAAAAGTTCCTGACAGCATTATTGCCGGAACCTCTATTGCTTTCCGGATTCCGGTTTTGAGCTCAGATAAACAGCTAAAAACGGTTAAAGACATTCAGCTGGTTTATTATGAAAGATGACAATTGGGATTTTCTCAAAACAACCAGGTCCGTCAAAATCCAGACAGACACACAGGTGTTCACCTGAACATAATTGAAAACCAGTGACCTGACAGTAAGGGCGTATTGCACATGTCCCGCCTTGCGCGGATAGGCCCTCAGGCTATCCAAAAAACTGCCTGTCCTTCCCCTAGCCATCCAGCAACCTTCCCAGCACTTCCTTCAGGCCATCGGCATGGGAGAAAATATCATCGAGGGTTTCGATTTCGTGCTTTTGCTCTTGTTTGGCTTCATTGAGCAACACAAAATACTTTTTGCTTCGGTTTAGATAAAGACGACAAATGGTTATGCGGTTTTTGTCAGATAAGGTGGCTCAGGTTGCTCCGGAATCAACGATGAGTTTTTGCACTTCCATAAGAATCCCACTAACCGAACTTCTTTCAAGTTTGGAAAAAGCGAACCAACGCTTTCCCAAATCTTTGAGCGAGGCTCCAAGATGATAGACCTCCCTCTCATCTATAATCAGAAATCTGTCGTGGCTTCTCGCAAAAAAGCAAAGGTTGAAACCACCAAATTGTGCATTTGCTTTTTCTACATCAAGTTGAAGACTTTCTTTTTTTGAATTGCTTAACAGAAAAACCTTTACACCTTCTTTTCTCTTGGATAACTGTCGGAGTGAATTTTCATCTATGTAGTTGTCAATAAGCACAATATTCTGTTCAGCCGATCGAATGATTCTGGAAGCAAGTTCATAGGCATCAAATACCTGACCGTCAAAAAAGACACCCTCGACTGGAATGTTATCCTTTTTTTCAAGGGCTGAAAACACCATTTCGAAATGCTTGTCATGCTGCAATTGTTTCCTTTCAATTCCTTCAAGACGCTGAATTAATCCGCTATGCATGGAATACAATTTCCGCATTTCGACGAAAGCCGTCATAATTCGAATGCTTACCTCTACCGCTCTCCTGCTTCGAAGTACAGCAGAAAGCATGGAAACCCCCTGTTCTGTAAAAACAAAGGGAAGATATTTCAGGTTCTTTCCGCGCTGCAATTTCAAGGTCACAGTTTGTGACCTTGAATCCTGGGTTTTGCCATTACCAAATAAACCCTGTACCAAGCTCCAATCCGCAGCCTCAGCTTCCGAAAGCTGAAAACAGAATTGTTCAGGAAACCTTTCAATGTTTCGTTTTACGGCCTGGTTGAGAACTTTGGTTTCTACCTCATACAGTCGGGCCAAATCCCGATCCAACATAACCTGCATTCCTCGGACGGCATAAATTAGATCTCCGATTCCGTTATCAGATTCGCCTTGTATCATAATATCAATAGTTTAGTACTGCGAAAGTAAGGATATTCTGCGTTCGCTACAGCCTGTCTTTCAAGTCTATTTTAAAACGACACTAATTTTGAGGAAACTTTCAAAGGCAAATGAAAAACAGTCTAATTTTTTAATTGTACTAAAAATTGGGCGCCTACAGAAACACCTGGCTTACAAACGCTTTACAATACAAAAATTACCAATATGAGACTTATAATTCGCGGATTATAAATCTGTTGATATAGCTTCCTGATTGCAAATCAGGAAGAGCGTATGCAAAAAGCTTTTCGACAATTGCAATGTCGAATCTGGCTATCAAAGGACTGTGTGTCGATATGGCGGATTTCAAATCCTGATTTTATCAGCCATTCCCCTCCAGCAACCTTCCCAAAACTTCCTTCAGGCCATTGGCGTGGGAAAAGATGTCATCGAGGGTTTCGATTTCGTGCTTTTGCTCCTGTTTGGCTTCATTGAGCATCACAAAATACTTTTTGCTACGGTTCAGATAAAGACGACAAATGGTTTTGCGGTTGTTATCGTCAAGCAAAATGGCGAAATACGACTGGCTGTCGCGGTAATGAATGCGGTTTACAGGCACAATTTCCCGAAGTATGCTTTTCACAATCATAAAGCCTTCCAGCTCTTCCTGCGTGGTTTCGATTTTGGAATCTTCGGAAGCAGTTGAAACAGATGCTTCTTCGGCCACCGCTGCCGTTACAGCATCCTGCTTGTCCAGCGCATTTTTGAGGCGGTCTGTGATGAGATCGGATACATAAAACTGAAGGCTGCGTTTGGTAAGCACCTCAAACTGCTCCATTACTTTAGCCGTGAGCACGCCATTGGTGTACACCTTTTTCGCAAAATACTTTACAAACTCGGTGGATGGATTCACAAACTCCTGATGAATTGCCTGGCGCAGCTCGCCCATCAGTTTCAGTTCACTTGCAGTATTGACTATGCTATTTACATCAAACACGGACTTATGAAACTTCTTGAGCTCCTCAATCTGTGCATCTTTGATTTCCGAAAGGTTGAATTCCAGAAATGGCTTTTCATCCATTTTATTGGGTGCAACCAAATCCGAAAAGAAACGGTACTGAATGCCATTGGTAAGTATGCCGAAGCGGGCCTTCGAAACATGGAAATAGCGCACCAACTGGCTGTCGTGATTATCCAATTTCTGTTGCCAGTGCTTGCACTCCACCAGAATGGTGGGCTCGCCTTCCTTCATAATGGCATAATCAATCTTCTCGCCCTTCTTGATGCCCACATCGGAAATAAACTCCGGCACCACCTCCATGGGATTAAACACATCATAACCCAGTATCTGCAGAAAGGGCATGATGAAGGCATTCTTGGTAGCTTCTTCGGTAAGAAGCTGCTCTTTTAACTTGGCTGTACGCTCGCCGAGCTGGCAGATTTGGTCTTTGAAGTCCATGGGAAGTATTATTATCAATAAAGCGAATTAAAGTCCTGAAATTAAATCTAGAGGTGCTGGTAATAGCCTAATCTTCAGCAGCAGCGGCTCAATGAGAAAAGGTATTATTATTGGCCGGCATTTCTGAATATCGGATGTAAAAAGCGTCAGGCGAAGAATATTTTAAATAAGTGTATGGAAAATGCGCTTTCTCTCCGCAAAATTCCGCTGTTTTCGAACCCAATACCATATTCCTTGGGTAATTGGTGACATCCGCCACATAGAAATTATTGGAAACTATATTTGGCTGGCTTGCATTACCAAGGCTGTAAGAAATTAAATTACTGAATGCTAGCGGACTGTTCTCACGCGTGAAGCTTTTTGTGTTAATTGATTTTCGGCCTGGCCTTCTAAGAAGTGCGCAATCTCGAATGGCATTCCCAGATACAAGATATTCAGAGAAATACTTGTAAGAACCCGGTGGAATGCATACGATTTTTTCCTCATTATAAGCCACCGACCGTTCGGAAGAAGAATACACTCCAACCTGCCTGCTTTGAGCAATTCGGTTGGTTTGCAGCAGATCATAAATATTCAAACCTGTTACCGAGCCTGATGCAGTATTTTGCCTTGAAATGCTTGCTGCGGAAGATGATGAGCGGGTAAAAATGCGATTACGATAGTAATTGTGCGCCTCCCCATTCAAAATGAAAAAACTTTGATCAAGATTGAGGTAAACATTCTGATTGGTTTTATTAAAGAAGGAAAAACCCACATTTCCGCCTTCAGCCCAAAGATTATAGGTAATGCGACAATGTTCATTTTCATAGACCAATGCATTATCCTTTGTTATCATCCCTTCATCAGTCTTGGTTTTCAAAACCTGATAATAAAGGTTTGATGAGCAGGAAGATAATGCAATTACGAGAAAGGAAAATCGAAGGATAGATGATATTTTCATTATTAAACTACATTTTGATTTGGTCAACTTACGGTTTTGGTCTTTGAAGTTCATGTTGTTTTGTTCTTAAAATTAATCCTTCAGGCAGCGGACGGAGAAGCCGATAGCCTTGGAGCTGTAGGATCGGGCTAAATAGCCATAGACATTTTGAATCTCACTATAATAGGCTTCCGTTGACAAGTACTCTGTAGAAGACCACCAGTAGCCACGAGTTCCAATCAAGTTGAAGGATCCCAAAATACCATTACTGATCCTATTGCCTCCTAGAAAGCCCGTGAAACCACTGCTGTTTGTCGCATTTCCATTGGGATCATTCCACAATCCGGTACCGTCCTGTATAATTCCAATACTCTTCATTTTACCGCCAGCAATTTGACTGCTGATACAGTTTCCACAAGAGGTATCAGCTGCCGGATCAAGATATTTGGTTAGCTGCCGCCAATCATAATCCGTTGGCACATGCCACCCAACCGGACACAAACCCCTCGGATCAGCCACCGCATACCAGTTGTAAAGCTTGCCGTAGATGCTGTCGTTTACAGGGTTATTATCATAGACAGCATAGGCTCCGCTGGTTGTATTTTGCCATGCGGTATTGCTCAGGTTTGTTGGTATTGCCTCGCCATTCCGGTACTTACTCACCTTCAGATTTTCCTTCATCCAAACCTGTGTACCGATGGTAACGGTTTCGTAGGTATTACCATCCACATCGGTAACCGAACCGGAATTGGAGGGAACAGAATAAGCGCGGATGGCGCGGACCGTACCAAATTGATAAGATTTGTTTGAAAACTCAGGGGTAGTTGTTAACTCAGGAGAATAATAAGATGTGTATTCATTAAACTCAGTTGACGTCCAGTAAGTTGTTGTTTTATAATCAATTTGAGCTGCATTGGAAATACCGGAAATTGTACGATTAACATTGAACAAATTTGTTAACAATAGAGATGACTCAAATTTCGAAGGCAAATACCAATCATCAAATCCTCCAACTGAGTAATCCAGGCAAAGCTTTGCTGCTGAATTTGTATGTCCGGCCTGCGCTACTACGGCATTGCTGTTGGCAAGTCCGTTCCAGCTACTTGTAGCTCCTGCCAACTGATTATTGATGTTACTCCATGAAGTTGCTTCGCTCTGATTGTTCAAGGCTACAATCAACCCCCTCTCCGTTCCGCTGGCATCTCGGTACACATGAAAAACCACCCCACCACCAAACTGCTCTCCGACATAATGCACAAAACCTCCGTTACCTGCAGGTCCGGTCGGTCCTTGTGCGCCTGTAGCACCAGTTGCCCCTGGGGCACCATTGCACAAAAATTTAGTCTGACTAGCATTTACCTCAGCATCCGATAAAGTTCCATTTGCATCCGCATCCAATCCGGCTTCAATTTTTACTCCACCGTTGGCACAATTGGTTCCGGCAGCCTCAGGTGTGGTTCGAATAAGGGCGTTTTTTCCATTGCTTCCATTTTGGCCGGCTGCTCCCTGCGAACCAGCAGGTCCGGTTAATCCAATAGGTCCTTGCGGTCCAATGGCGCCGGTTTGTCCCGCTTGACCACTTGCTCCGGTCTGACCTGTTAATCCGATTGGGCCTTGTGGTCCAGTTTGTCCGGTCGGCCCAGCAGGACCTTGTGCACCGGAAGCGCCAGCAGTTCCTGGAATTCCCTGTGGGCCTGCAGGTCCCTGCGGCCCGGGCGTAGAGCTTCCCGATGTTTTGGCATACAAGGCAAAGGGCACACTCAGCAGT
>CAMDMI010000085.1 GCA_945902135.1 Spirosoma fluviale | reverse complement strand
CCATGGTTTTCTTAAAATTTCCCACCTAAGCAAGAAGAGTTGTTCAAATTCTGCCTGCGTTTGAGGATTTACAAGAGCCCTTCCATCTTTCAAGGTTTTCAGTACGAACATCTTCTTTTCCTTTTTTGTATCGCAAATTATTGGCTTTTTTGCATTCATTTTGAGCAGTTTAAATAGGAATGGAAGTTAAAGAGCTGTCGATTAAAGGATTGCTTGAAATCAGACCTGCCATTTTCAGGGATGATAGGGGTTATTTTTTCGAGTCGCATAACACTGCCACGTTTAAGAAAGCTGGTCTTGATTTTAATTTTGTGCAGGACAACCAATCTTTTTCAAAAAGAGGAACCATAAGAGGACTGCACTTTCAATCCCCGCCCTTTGCTCAAGGAAAATTGGTTTGGGTTGCGCTGGGAAGGGTATTAGATGTTATGGTTGATTTACGAAAAGATTCTCCGGACTTTGGTAAATACTTGCAAATAGAGCTAAGCAGCGACGATTTCCGTATGCTTTATATCCCGCCAGGATTTGCCCATGGTTTTTCTGCCATTGAAGATTCCCTTTTTCAGTACAAGTGTACTGCGCCATATTCAAAGACCTCAGAAGGAGGCATCAATCCGATGGATGATACTTTGGCAATTGATTGGTATGTTAATGAAAAGATAGTTTCAGAAAAGGATTTACAGTTAAGCGCTTTCAATGAAATTAAATCTCCGTTTTAGGGCCTTGCCCCCCATGCCGGCTTGTCTGGCATTCTTGATTTTAATTTTCTTTACCTCATGTGATGTGTATAGAAGAGACATTCTTTTCAAAGCATCGAGAGAAATGGAAAAAGAGTTTGCCAAAAACTCATTGGACATCAAAGTTCCATCCAATTATCTCACCAAAAAAAATGACTATCTCGAATTTGTAATTTTTACAAACAAGGGAGAATCTGTGATTGATCCAACTTCGGAATTCATGAAACAAGTTAGCGCCTTAGGAGTTGGCGCAGCAAAATCAAACGCAAAATATCTAATTCAGGCTGATGGCTGCGCAGACTTGCCCATTCTGGGTCATATAAAAATTGACAGTCTCACCATACACCAAACAGACAGCCTTTTGGCAGAAAAATACGGCAAGTATTATCAGGATGTTTTTGTGATGTCCAAAGTATCGAATAGAAAGATTTATTTGCTTGGAATTGGTTCTGGAGGGTCTTTGGGTGCAATGGGCGGTGGAGGTATGGGCGGTGGAGGCGGAATGGGCGGTGGAGGAAGCTCAAAAACCACTGTATTCGACCTTGAAAATGAAAATGTAACCCTCATTGAAGTTCTTGCCAAAGTAGGTGGAGTTGGACGATATAGCCATGCAAACCGGATTAAGGTAATTCGCGGAGACCTTCGAAACCCTACGATTTTTACAGTTGACATTACCAAATACGATTCCTTCCAAAAGTCAAATCTAATAATGCAACCAAACGATATTATTTATGTAGAACCTTTGAGGCGGGGCTTCCTTGAATTTTTTGGAGACTTTAGTTCAATGGCAACAATCTTTTCCACCGCATTGTCTGTATATTTGATTACGAAATTGTAATGGCACAGACCAATCAAAATAATACCAAACCGGGCCTCAATACTCCATTTGCGGATCTGGGATTCGAAGGACCGCCACAAGGTGGCATAGGAGGCATAGATCTTGAAAAACTTCTAGCAATCCTGAACAAAAGCCTTTGGTGGATTATCCTATTCATTGTTCTCTCATTAACTGGTGCATATCTTTATTTGCGTTACACAAAACCGGTTTATGAGTCATATTCAATCTTAAAACTTAATATTCAGAAAAGTGCTGACCAACTACTTGGTCTTTCTAAACCTGAAGAAGGAAGTTCTGGTCCAAACTTGCAAGGAGAACTCGAAATTATTCGGTCCCAGGTTTTATATGAGAAAGTGCTTGAAAGGATTGACCTAAGCGTAACCTATCAACAATCAGGTAACTTTATTTCAACCGAACTCTATTCGATTACGCCCTTTAAGGTGGTTTATGAAGTAAAAAATTCCGCCATCTACAATACGCCAATCACCATTGATTTTATAGATGACAAACAATACATCCTCAAATTTGACATTGTAGGTGTTGAATACTCTGAAGTACTGAGATTCAACACTGCATTTGACCATGAGTTTTTTAAATTTAAAATTTCACTAACCAATTTTTATACGCCTGAATGCAATGGCCGAAAATTCATTTTCATTATGAATTCAAAAGAGAGTCTTAGAGATTTTCTTGGCAGGGGCATCAATGCGTATGTTGAAAATGCTGAAGCAAATACCATTAGGGTAGGATTCAACGACAATTCACCTGAAAAAGCGAGGGATATTGTAAATGTGATTGATACCATCTATGGTCAGCAAACCATTGCACAAAAAAACCTTGCAAACGAGCAAACGCTGGAGTTTTTGGAAGAACAGATGAAGCAAACTGCTGAAAAACTGAATCTATCTGAAAATGAAATTCAGGATTTCCTCAGGAGGAATAAGGTTACTGATGTTAATAGTTCAACAGAAGCCCTTCAGGATGCCATACAGGAAATTATCAAGCGAAGGTCTGAATTGGAAAACCAGAAAAGCCAGTTAATGGACTTATCTCTTCTGGTAAAAAATTATAACCAGAAAGAAAAACAGGTATTTCCTGGGCTTTCATCCATCAACAACCCTTACCTGATTGAGCAAGCAAAACAGCTTAATTCACTCCTTTCTCAGAAAACCTCGATGCTTTATGGGGCCAGAGAATCGACCGCAGCATACAGAATCCTTACCAGCAAAATAGAAGATTTACGAAAGTTAATTGGACAACTGATTGAAGAAGAACTGGCCATTACCAATTCAAGCATGGTTCAGTTGAATTCAAAAATGGACGAGCTGGAAAAAAACAGCGAACTCCTTCCCGGTATTCAAAAGCAGCTGACTCAAATCAAGCGTTTTTTCACAATCAATGAGAAATACTACCTCATGTTCATTGAGAGAAAAGCAGAATTTGAGATTGCCAAAGCTGGCACCATTCCTGACTTTCAGATTCTTGCTCCCGCCAATCTTCCTACTGTTCCCTTACTTCCTCAAAAAGGATCGGTTTACAGTACCTGGATTATCATTGGAATTATTTCTGGCGTTGGTCTCGTAGTTGTTCGCTATCTCTTACAGGATACAATCATTACCCAAAAGGAACTTGAACAAAACAGTATAGCACCGATTTTAGGTATTGTACCTGTTTATTCCAAAGAAAAATTAAGAATTGCGCGCCTTCTGGTTGACAGAAACCCAAAATCAGCCATTTCAGAATCGCTTCGTTCCATCCGGACCAATGTAGATTTCATGGTTTCAGAGAAAAAGAAAATTATCTCTGTAACAAGTACCGTTGCTGGAGAAGGCAAGACCTTTTTTGCCATCAACCTCGGCGGTGTTTTGGCAATGTCCAATCAAAAAGTAATCATGCTTGATATGGATATGCGGAAACCAAAGCTCCACCTTGCATTTGATGTTAGCAACGATGCTGGAATGAGCACTTTGCTTATTGGCAGGGACAATATCCGGGATTGCATTTCAAGAACCTCTCTGGATGGTCTGGACTTAATTTCCGCAGGGCCGGTACCACCTAACCCTTCAGAACTTATCATGCGACCGTTGCTCAACGATATCTTCGTTGAACTCCACAAGGATTATGATGTGATTATTATTGATAGTCCGCCAGTTGGACTCGTAACAGATGGAATCCTGATTATGCAAAAAGCCGACCTGCCTATTTATGTGGTTCGTTCAGAGTATTCAAAAAAATCTTATCTAAAAAACATCAACAAGCTAATGAGGGTAAATGGTTTCAAAAACCTTGCAACTGTTCTCAACGGCCTTGATAATTTCAAAACCTATGGTTATGGCTACGGTTATGGCTACGGTTATGGCTCAGGCTATTACTCAGATGATGCGCCTGAAACCAATGTAAACCTTGATTGGTTCAAGAACATTGTGGCCAAAAAATAGGTTAATAATCACCGGCTCTCCACTTTTTCCCAACGGATGAAACACATTCGCAATTTCTGCATCATCGCCCACATCGACCACGGTAAGAGTACCCTCGCTGACAGACTTCTTGAGTTTACACAAACCGTAGACAAGCGGCATATGCAGGCCCAGTTCCTCGACGATATGGACCTGGAAAGGGAGCGTGGCATTACCATCAAGAGTCATGCAATACAAATGACCTATCCCTATAAAGGGGAAAATTATACCTTCAACCTAATTGATACGCCGGGCCATGTGGACTTCTCTTATGAAGTATCAAGAAGCATTGCTGCATGCGAGGGAGTTTTGCTTCTTGTAGATGCATCACAGGGAATTGAAGCACAGACCATTTCAAACTTATATCTGGCACTTGGCAATAACCTGGAGGTTATTCCAGTCTTGAACAAAGTTGATTTGCCAGGCGCCATGCCTGATGAAGTAAAAGATGAAATGGTGGACCTTTTGGGTTGCGACCGAGATGCCATCATTCATGCCAGTGGGAAAGCTGGAATTGGAATAAAAGAAATTCTGGATGCCGTTGTGGAAAGAATCCCTGCACCGAAAGGCGATCCAGACGGCCCATTGCAGGCCCTGATTTTTGACTCCGTTTACAATTCCTTCCGTGGTATTGAGGTTTACTTCCGAATTTATAACGGTACCATCGCAAAAGGTGATAAAGTAAAATTCATGGCCACAGGAAAAGAGTACTGGGCAGATGAAGTTGGAATTCTCAAACTCGAGCAAGAGCCACAACAATTCATGGCTGCAGGAAATGTGGGATATCTGATTTCCGGGATTAAGGAGGCAAAAGAAGTAAAGGTTGGAGATACCATAACGCATGCGCAAAGGCCCTGCGAAAAAGCTGTTCAGGGATTTGAGGATGTTAAGCCCATGGTTTTTGCCGGGATTTATCCGGTTGAAACTTCTGAGTTTGAAGAGCTTCGAAATTCAATGGAGAAATTGCAACTCAATGACGCTTCCCTGGTTTGGGAACCTGAAACATCCGCCGCCCTCGGCTTTGGATTTAGGTGTGGCTTCCTGGGCATGCTGCACATGGAAATTGTGCAAGAAAGACTTGAGCGGGAATTTGATATGACCGTAATCACAACGGTTCCTTCTGTGCAATTCCGGGCGCATACCAACAAAGGTGAGTTGATCATTGTAAATGCACCGAGTGAACTTCCAGATCCTAATTATCTCGATTATGTGGAAGAGCCATTCATAAAAGCCCAGATTATCACCAAATCAGATTATGTGGGGGGAATAATTGGCCTTTGCATGGATAAAAGAGGTGTGATGAATAACCAGGTTTACCTCACACAGGATAGGGTTGAACTTAGTTTTGAATTGCCTCTATCTGAAATCGTATTTGACTTTTTCGACAAGCTCAAAACCATCTCAAGGGGCTATGCCTCCTTAGATTATGAACTAATCGGATTTAGAGAAGGCACCATGGTGAAGCTCGATATAATGCTGAATGGCGATAAAGTAGATGCTCTTTCAGCCATTGTTCACAGAGACAAGGCCTATGAATGGGGTAAAAGACTTTGCGAAAAACTGAAGGAACTTATCCCAAGGCAGATGTTTGAAATTGCCATTCAGGCAGCGATTGGAGCAAAAGTAATCGCCAGAGAAACCGTAAAAGCCATGCGTAAAGATGTATTGGCAAAATGTTATGGTGGTGATATCAGCCGTAAGCGTAAACTTCTTGAGAAACAGAAAAAAGGTAAAAAACGAATGCGTCAGGTTGGAAATGTTGAGATTCCACAGGAAGCATTTATGGCCGTTCTTAAACTTGATTGATTCTTTATTTTCGATTCATTTATGATTTTAATAGACGGAAAGAAAACATCAACAGAGATTCAAGAAAAACTAGCGAGAGAAACCGCTGAATTTAGCAATTCAGTTGGAAAGCCTCCGCACCTAGCAGCCATTCTCGTAGGAAACAGCGGACCTAGCGAAACCTATGTGGCAGCCAAAATGGAAACCTGCAGGAAAGTGGGTTTCAAATCCAGCCTCATTCGTTTTGAAACGGATATCAAGGAAGAAGAGCTCTTGCTTGAAATCGACAGACTAAATGCCGATCCTGATTTGCATGGCTTTATTGTTCAACTTCCGCTGCCCAATCACATCTCTGTAGAAAAGGTTATTGAACGAATTGACCCCAGAAAAGATGTGGATGGTTTTCATCCATTGAATATGGGAAAGATGGCAAAAAACCAGCCTTCTTTCGCATCGGCAACGCCCTGGGGCATCATGCGCCTGATTGAAGCTTATGGAATTGAAACTGCAGGAAAGCATGTGGTAATTCTGGGAAGAAGCCAAATTGTGGGATTGCCACTTGCATTGTTACTTTCTAGAAATTCTAATCCGGGAAATGCCACAGTTACAATCTGCCACAGTCGAACACAAAACCTAACAGAAATAACCCGTCAGGCCGACATCCTGATTGCAGCCATCGGAATTCCGGAATTTGTAAAGGCCGAAATGGTGAAGCCAGGTGCAATTGTAATTGATGTAGGCATCAACCGAATTCCGGATGAATCCAAAAAATCAGGATTCAGACTTATTGGAGATGTTGATTTCCAACAAGTTTCTCCATTGTGCTCCGCAATTACACCAGTTCCGGGAGGCGTTGGACCGATGACAATAGCCGCATTGATGGAAAACACCCTGATGGCAGCAAGACAACAATCTGGCTTATCCTGAAATAAACTAAACGCTGAGGTATGGTAGCCCTTTTGATCATTGTTTTTTTCCTCGGATACCTTGCCATCGTTTTAGAACACACAATAGGCGTTAATAAAACCGCATCAGCCTTAATTACAGGAATTAGCTGTTGGGTTATTGTAGCATTGGGATCAGAAAATCCTTCAACAGTGCTCCCTCAACTTTCACATCACCTGTCTGGGATTTCAGAAATTCTATTCTTTCTGCTTGGTGCCATGACCATTGTGGAAGTAATCGATTCACATTATGGTTTCCGGAAAATCACATCATTGATCAGAACAAAATCTCCGATTGGACTTATGTGGATTATTTCCTGGGCTGCTTTTTTTCTTTCCGCCATTCTTGACAACCTAACCACCGCAATTGTAATGGCATCCATTGTGCGGAAAATGGTGCCAGACCGGTCCTGGAAATTGTACATCATTTCAATGGTGGTTATTGCAGCAAATGCCGGAGGTGCCTGGTCTCCAATTGGAGATGTTACCACCACCATGCTTTGGGTCGGAGGTCAGATTGAAACAATCCCGTTGGTATCGATGGTCTTTTTGCCATCACTGGTCAGCCTGCTTGTACCTCTATTGTTGCTGAGTTTTGTGTTGAAAAATGAGAATTCAGATTTGGGTGAACCAATAGCACAAGAGAAGATGGCAGATGGTGCAGATTGGGTTCTTATGGCAGGTGCCGGCGGACTTTTACTTGTGCCGGTTTTCAAAAATCTGACACATCTTCCACCCTATCTTGGAATCTTATTGGTCCTGGGAATAATCTGGGTCCTTACCGAAACCATTCACAAGGGAAAAGAAGCCCATGAAAAGTCGGTTTTTACACCATCACATGCGCTCTCTAAAATTGACACACCCAGTATCCTTTTCTTTCTTGGAATTCTTCTGGCCGTAGCTGCGCTGGAAAGTGCAGAAGTTTTAAAAACGGCCGCTACTTGGCTCGATGGTTTTACCAGCGACAAAGCAATCATCATGGCCGCGATTGGAATTGCCTCTGCTATTGTGGACAATGTGCCACTTGTGGCCGCTTCAATCGGAATGTACGATCTCAGTTTATTCCCGACCAACAGCCCAATGTGGATTGAACTTGCCTTTGCAGCCGGTACTGGTGGCAGCATTTTAATCATTGGCTCGGCAGCTGGTGTGGCTGTAATGGGCCTTGAGAAGATTGATTTTATGTGGTATTTAAAGAAAATTGCCTGGCTGGCCCTGGCTGGTTTTATCGCTGGTTATCTCGTTTTGCTTTTGCTCCTTGAGTATTAGAATGTAAGCAATCTCAAATCTGAGGGTTTTTTCGAGCTGGTTTTCAACAAAAACATCATACGGATTAAAACCAAAACTAGACAGTGCAGAGTTTGAACCAAGGTTTAGAATTTACACCTGATTGTAAAAAAAGCAAAGGCCGAGCTCCAAACTGGAAGCCGGCCTTTTTTATATTCTAACGATTAAATATCGAATTTGATTCCTTGCGCAAGGGGAAGACTATCACCATAATTAATGGTGTTTGTCTGACGACGCATATAAGACCTCCAAGAATCTGAGCCAGATTCGCGACCGCCTCCGGTTTCTTTCTCACCGCCGAATGCACCTCCAATTTCCGCACCAGAAGTTCCGATGTTGATATTGGCAATGCCACAATCAGAACCTTTCCAGCTGAGGTATTTCTCAGCCTCCTGCAACCTGTTGGTGAAAGCCGAAGAAGAAAGTCCCTGGCGAACATCATTCTGCATCAGAATGGCATTTTCAATATCACCCTCATATTTCAGCAAATAGAGAATTGGGGCAAAAGTTTCCTCCTGCACCATGTGATAATGATTTTGAGCTTCGATGATGGCTGGAGTAACATAACATCCATTCAAACCTGTTTCCACCTTTTCTCCGCCCACAATCAGATTTCCACCTTCCTTCTTCACTTCTGAAATCGCATTGAAAAAAGCATGTTCTGCTTGCTTGTCCACAAGTGGGCCAACAAGTTTGCTTGTATCCAAAGGATTTCCAATCGGAAGTTTTTTGTAAGCCTCAACCATACGGTTCTTCACTTCATCGTAGCGGCTTGTGTGCACAATCAAACGGCGTGTACTGGTGCAACGCTGACCACAAGTTCCCACAGCGCCAAAAACGGTACTGCGGATGGCCATGTCCAGATTTGCATCCTCAGCAATGATGACCGCATTGTTGCCACCGAGCTCGAGTAAAGACTTACCAAGACGGGCCGCAACTGTAACAGCCACTGCTTTCCCCATCCGCGTAGAACCTGTGGCCGAAACCAAGGCTACTTTCGGACTGGCCGCCATGGCTTGACCCACAGATGCATCACCAATAACCAAAGAGAAAATTCCTTCTGGCAGATTGTTGGCTTTCAGTACATCCTGCAAAAGTTTCTGACAGGCGATGGCTGTAAATGGTGTTTTTTCAGAAGGCTTCCAGATGCAGACATTTCCGCAAATGGCAGCAAGGGCGGCATTCCAGGCCCATACAGCAACAGGGAAATTGAATGCTGAAATAATGCCAACAATACCAAGTGGATGCCACTGCTCCATCATCCGGTGCTCTTTTCTTTCAGAGTGCATCGAAAGGCCATACAACTGGCGGGAAAGACCAACAGCAAAATCACAGATGTCAATCATCTCCTGCACTTCGCCCAATCCTTCCTGGTAGATTTTCCCCATCTCGATGGATACCAGAGAACCCAGCTCAGACTTATATTTCCTGAGAACATCTCCATACTGACGAATAATTTCCCCGCGTTGAGGGGCAGGGATGGCAGCCCAAACAGGGAAAGCCTTGCCGGCAGTATCCAGAATATTTTGAAAATCGCCCTCTGAAGCACCAATTACCTTCCCGATAGGCGAGGCATCAATTGGACTGTTGATGGAGAATTCGTGACCACTGCTTCCGGCTTTCCATTGAAGACCGGTAGAAATGCCATGATGAAGGCCTGGCTCGATTCCCAGGGATGAAAGTATCTTATTAATTTCCATTAAACTATGATGATTTTATTTGATGCAAAAAGAATCAGGCTTGTGCCCACAAAACAAGTGCAAGTAAGCGAAAACCCGCAAAATGTCGGCCTGACAAAATCCGAGTTAATGCCAAAAAAAGCCGGACTTTTGGGCCCGGCCTGGAATTTTTTCAAATGAAATTAAGCACCTACGCTGGCCTTGTAGGTATTGAAATCCATCAGGCCTTCAAGCTCTGCAGGATCGGAAAGAGAAATTCTCACCATCCAGCCCGCACCATAAGGATCTGAATTCACAAGTTCTGGCGCATCGGCCAAAGCCGGATTGACCTCGAGAATGGTACCAGCTACAGGGAGGAATAAATCTGAAACAGTTTTTACGGCTTCAACAGAACCAAAGACTGCATCCTTCGCAATTGCCTGACCGCTGGTATTGATGTCTACATAAACAATGTCGCCCAACTCGCCTTGCGCGAAGTCAGTAACGCCAACAAAAGCTTCATTGCCTTCCATGCGAATCCATTCGTGTTCGCTGGTGTATTTCAGATTTTCTGGAAATGTCATATTCAAAGATTTGCTTAAAGGCCCAAAGTAAGGTGGGAGAGGACAAATAAAAAAGCCTCTTTTTTTAAAAGAGGCTTTTTTTAAGGCACCGCGATGGGGCTCGAACCCACGACCCCCAGAATCACAATCTGGTGCTCTAACCACCTGAGCTACGCAGTGCATCTAATCGAGATGCAAAGAAAGCCCCTTTTCCATTTTTTTCCAAGACAAAAAGCCATTAGGCTTTCTTCTGCTCCTTTGCCCAGGCATCTTTCAGGGTAACAGTCCGGTTAAACACAAGGTGTTCAGGGCTACTATCCCTGTCTGAACAGAAATACCCTTTCCGTAAAAATTGAAAATGCTGGCCTTCACCAGTACCTGAAATTGTAGGCTCCGCCATCGCATTCCTGATTATCTTCAAAGAATCTGGGTTGATATAGCCCTTGAAATCACCTTCCTCAGAAGAAGGATCTTCCACAC
>CAMDMI010000084.1 GCA_945902135.1 Spirosoma fluviale | reverse complement strand
TTTCATCTAATAATTACCTTCTATTGCCTATAAATGCATATTTTTCACCTTTTGTAAGCTGGCTTTCGTCAAGATTTAACATTAAAATCGATAAACTAAATAACAACAAATCATTTTAGGTATCGGGAAATGGGTTGTTTATTGTTTTTATTTTAATCCTCATACCTTCATTATTTCTGATTTTTGCTTCAAGTTTTATCTCATTTAATGTTATTCTGCTAAGCTCTTCTGGATTGATAATTATTGCTTTTTTCCTTTCGCACAGGTTTGCAAAAGGAACAGGAAAATCATAGTTAAGAACAGTTGCTAATTATGCATATACAGAATAGGCGAGATGGTAGTAAGTTCAACAATAGCAGCCCGCTTCAACTCTATAAGGGCTTGATAAGTTTGAAGCCTGCAATCTCCTACTTTGTTTATTCTGGACATTCCGCGTCAACTTTACGGACGCTTTAGCGAAACGGGTAGCGCTGAATACCGAACAGAGTCAGCAAATAATAAACAAAATAAATCGTAGCCAATTTTTAAACTGACAAGCAAGCATGCATCCTAAAACAGCTATCATGGATACCAGACTTTATAAAATTATTTTTTTATCCGCTTTACTTCTGAGTCTATACTGTCAGGGCCAAACAGTTGAAAATAAAAACAGCTCATCATCAATAAATACAATTACGAATAGTCAGTCACATACAGATGACGATTTTAAAACAATTATTGGAAGTCTATCAGGAAAAACAATTCGACTTCCTAATATCAACAAAGCTCCGATGCCATCTGTGGCTCCTTCAGGATTTGTTCTGAATGGTAAGCCATTCTCAGGTATAAAAATTACCAACTATCCGGGACTTCCTGACTCAAGAAGTTACAAGAAGAAATTCGCTCTGCTCATCCCCTTTACCAATACGGTTATGGAACATGAACTCTGGAGTATAATTGTAAATAATGGGAATGAAGGAGAATTAAACGGAGTGGGCATTCATACTGTAAATGTTGAGATACCCAAACCTCATGTAAATAATGAAGCAGAGTTAATTCAGTTCAAAGAGCAATTTATTAACGGACTAAATAAGGCTGTTGTTCAAGCAAACTTTGCCCAGCCTGAATACCTGATTATGGGTATGAGTCTGGAGCACATCCTATATGGACTAAAAGATATGCAGTCGGTTATGAAGGATATTGAAGTAAAGTATCCGTATTCTTGGGCTACCTGGCAGGATGCTGCAGATGCTGCATTGAAAAAATACAAAGCCAAGCGAATTGCTATTATTACTCCCTTTATAAAGGAGGGAAATAACAATGCAATTAAAATGTTTGAGGATCTTGGTTATGAAGTAGTAGCAAGTTTTGGATTTGCCTGTCCAAGCTTAGTAGATATTGCTCATATTCCTGACTCAGCAAAAGAGGAAGTAATTTTGAAATATCTAGCTACCCCGGAAAATCAAATTGACGCCATTGTACAATGTGGAACCAATATGAGTATGATTAATGTTTCTGAAAAATTAGAACCTAAAATAGGAATTCCAATTATCGGTATTAACGCCACACTTTTATGGTATGCTTTAAGGGAAAACGGATTCGCAAAGCCACTTATTAAATCTGGAAGATTATTACGAGAATTCTAAAGGGAAATGAAAGTCGAACGCATACCACTGGTTTGGTAAAAGTAGATATTCAATACTCCCTGCCCGTTCCGGTTCAGGCGGGCGCAGACTCATTTGTGGTAATCATCCGCCAAATCCTTTTAGCCGCAAATCGTTATGGAGTAAACTCACCAGAGCATCTCCTCCCAAAATACCTTTCCAAAACTACATCATCACTTCCCCTTTGGCTTCGCTTTCCCCTTCATGTTCTTGGTGGCGCTGATCTTATCCATTCTCCAGGTTTCTACCTTCAAGAGGTTTCCATCCTCGTCGTAATATTCCCAAAGGCCATTTTTCTTGCTGTTTTTGTAAATACCACTGAGAGATAATTTTCCGTTTTCAGTGAACTTCTGAAAAATCCCCTGCACATAATTTCCCTGATAAAGGAAAATCTCATTCACTTTTCCATTGGAATGGAAGGTCTTGGTTTTGCCGGTTTTTAGGTCGTTCAACCAGGATTCTTCCGTAATTTTCTTCCCGATGGAATCCCATAGAATCCTAAGGCCGTTTCGCTTTCCTGCTTCATTGTACACAATCGACTCCTTTTTCTTTCCATCCGGATAATAATATACCCATTCTCCAAAAGGACTTTCGCCCTTTCCATACTTGCGGATGGAAGCAGTTTTTCCATTCTCATAAAATGTTTTGGCCGAGATCTTTTTGTCGCTTTCAAATTCAACTTCCTCGCTGATTTTTCCATTGCTGAAGTAGTATTCTGCAGGACCATCTTTCAAACCACTTTGCCAGGTGATTTTACTTTTGATCGGCCCCTCCGGGTAATAGGTCTGGAATTCCCCATGATACCGGCCATCGAGGTAATAGCCCACCTGAATTTTCTTGCCCTCACGGGTGTAAGTGGTGAATCCGCCGTTTTTGGTTCCGTTTTCCAGGTGCGATTCGGTATCGAGCTGACCATTGTCGTAATACACTTTATAGTTTCCACTGAGGTAGCCATCGGTATAATTTGCCTCAATGCTCAGAATTCCGCTGGGAAAATACTCCTTGCTGAGTCCGTGCGGCCTTCCTTTCCGGTGCATCAGTTCCTTCTTCAGCTTTCCGTCCCGGTAATATTCGACGGCTAGTCCTTCGATGGAATCTTTCCTGAAAATTGCTTTCGACTTAATGCCGCCACCAGAATACCAGGCGGTTAGGGAATCATTCAATTGGTTTCCTGCAAAAAATGCTTTCTGTAAAAGCTGACCGGTGGAGTCATACGCCAGCATTGGACCATCTTTTTTTCCTTCCAGAAAATTGGCTTCCAATCGCTTTTTCCCATTTGGGAAGTACTCCAAAAATTCCCCATTTTTTTTGCCATTCGCATATTGACCGGTCATTGCTGTGCGGCCATTCAGGTGGTAACTCTTATAAGGACCTTCCATCAGGCTGTCTTCAGCATTCTTGTAACTGAACTCAGCGCGAATTTTCTTTTTTGTGAGACTGTCGTAATACAGTTTTACAGGCACCTGGGCCATTATTTGGGCTGCGATTGGCAGGATAATTACGGTCAGCAAAATTTTTTTTCCCGGCATCATGGACTTAGGTGTTTTTTTTGTGCTCCAAAAAAAGAAAAACAGAACGCAATTCCACAGTTTTTTATGAGTTCCAGCACAAAGAAAAATTTAGAAGCCATCGAAAAAGCCCTGGAATGCAGTGCTTCACGCCTTCTTCCGGTCTCAAAAACTTTTCCTGTCAGTCGAATTATGGAAGCGTATGAAGCTGGCTACCGTGATTTTGGGGAAAACCGCGTTCAGGAAATTATTGAAAAGAAAGCACAAATGCCAGAAGATATCCGCTGGCACCTGATCGGACAGCTTCAAACCAATAAAGTGAAGTATGTGGCCGATTTCATTTTTTTGATTCACTCGGTGGATTCCGAAAAGCTATTGGCTGAAATTGAAAAGCAGGCTTCGAAGCATGAACGCCAGATTTCGGTTTTGTTGCAGGTTCACATTGCGGAAGAGGAAACAAAATCGGGTTGGGATGCCGGGGAACTCAGATCATGGCTGGCAGCTGGCGGTCCCTCGCGCTTCCCGCATGTGCTTTTCAAGGGATTGATGGGCATGGCCACCAACACGGATGATATGGAACTTGTTCGAGGGGAATTCCGCGGACTGGCCAACTTGAAGAAAGAGTTTTCTGAAAATCAGGAATACCCCAATTTTAAAATGGAGGAACTTTCCATGGGCATGAGTTCAGATTTTCAGGTGGCAATGGAAGAGGGCAGTACGATGGTGCGCATGGGCTCCGCCATTTTCGGAGGCCGTTGAAAAACGGGTTTAATTGCGCCGGCTGAAAAGCTTGAACAAGGAAAATCCTTGCTTTTTACCCGGACTGTCGAAGCTACGCCCTTTTGGACAATCCATAAAATACGCTTCAGTCTTTTTTCTTTTGGATGTACTTGCGCTGGTGGCAGGCAACATTTTGGGTTTGCGGGCAAAATCAATTACTGCATCGCTGCAGGAATTACGGTGGGGTTGAATTGAAACCCCGATGTAATGAAGATTGGCTGAAAGGATGTTTTCCCTGTAAATGCCTGAATTGTGTTTGTTGCTTAGGAACGAGAGCACAATGTCGAGGGGTTCGCCACTTCCAAGGTGGAAGTTTTCTGCAAATCCGGCATGGTTGGGGAAATACTGAGAAATGCGCTGGTCGAAATTTAAACCCTTGCTGCTGATGTGTCCGGAGTCTCCGCTTAGGCCCATATCCTTTGCGTGACTGAGCGCAGTTTTATGAAGAGAGTAAGCCGGCATGAGCGGTGGAAGGTTGCGGGTGGACTTTAATTTCTTGACCATCCCTTGAAAATCAAGGTTGCTGGTATCGATGCCAGCCGGAAGCAAAATTTCACGAATGAAAGCGAGGCCATCAAACCTTGCCAGATTGCACAAGGCCACCACCAGTTTTTCATCTTCAGAGAGATAGAATTCGCTTGAAGCCGTGTGCAGGCTGGCGTATTTCGCCTGATTAAAAATGTTGTAGAAAAGTACCGGGGAGGAATTTTCCGAGGGCAATGTTTTCCCAATTGCCGGTCTGTTAAGAGCCAGCATCAAAACAAGGGGCCAAATGAATGAAAGCAATTTCATGCTCGTAGGTTTTGATGCACCGTTAATGCTTTGCCAACAGGATAAAGTAACCCAGCGCTAGAAAAAAAACAGTTGAATCGCTGATAATAAACCCTTAAAGTATGGGAATGGTTTTCTATAAACATTGAGCGGCTTGACTTAAATTGCCAGCCAATGAAGATTCATATCCTATCCGGAATTTTGTTTTTCCTGATTTCGGCCTGCAATAAACCAGTCGAAGATGAGCAGTCACTTTTGGCTACACGGCTTGCTGAGTCCTTCGAAGCCAGCTGGTCGGTTCCCGGACATGCATCCGACAGCGTGAGGAATGCACTTGCCAGTCTTACAATCCGAAATGAATACACACTTTATTCCCGTGCCTGGCAATTGGCCGGAAAGGGAAATTTACCTGTAGCGCTCAAGACGGTCGATTCTTTGGTGATGGGTTTCCCTGGTTTTGTAAAAGGAGCCTATTTGCGGGCAAACCTTCGTTTGGAAAACAAGGACACAAGCGGAAGTTTGTCAGATTTTGAGCGCTGCCTGAAACGCAATCCTGCGTTTTTTGAATGTCGCATGAACCGTGGCAGTTTGTTTTTTTCGAAGAATATGCCTGATTTGGCATTCAAGGATTTTAAAGAAGCCGTGAAATTGAAACCTGCAAATCCGGAAGCACGATTGAATTTGGGCAATGCCCAGTTCGCACTTGGTCAACAGGATTCAGCTTGTGTTCAATGGCAAATGGCGGCTAGGTCCGGGAATATGTCTGCGGCATCGCTTTCAGAAAAATATTGTTCTTCGCTTAAATAATGACTCCGGAATTGCTGCTCTTAGGTTTTCCAATTGCCATAATCTTGGCAGCCTTGTTGTGGGTTTTCCAAGCTCCGGGCAGAAGATTTTTATCGCTGATTCCTGGCATCATTCCTTCTGTTTCGCTTGGCTTGATTCTGTTTTTTGTATCGCAGAATGGAGCCAATGAAATTGCCTTTCCCTTTTTGAAAATTCTGGGTGGAATCAATCTGGAAATCAGGTTTGCATTAGATTCATTACACCTTGGACTCGCATTTCTGGCTTGCTTTCTGGCCTTTTTAATTCAGCTGTATTCTGTTTCTTATCTTGAAAAGGAGGACAATCACGCCTTTTTTCATTTTCTGATCGTGCTTTTTCAGGCTGCCATGCCCGGACTTTTCCTTTCGCTTTCTTTTTTCTCATTGTTTATTTTCTGGGAATTGGTTGGCATTATTTCCTATCTGCTGGTTCAGTTTTGGTATCGAAAAGAAGATGTTCTGGCCTCTGCTTTTCGGGTGATCATGGTGAATAAAGCTGGCGACATTGCCTTACTTTCAGGTATTGGATTGTTGATGTCTTTTGGGCTGATGATTCCGGTAACAGACAAAATTCTTTTTCCCGAAGGATCCGGCGTTTTTCTTGCTTCGCCAACCGGCCAGGTGATTTGTGCATTTTTTGTGGTTTCTGCGCTCATAAAGTCAGCACAATTTCCATTTTCTGTTTGGCTCAAAAGAGCGATGGCCGGACCTGCCTCCGTTTCGGCGCTTCTGCATTCTGCCACCATGGTGGCTGCAGGTGTGTGGATGATTTCGAGAGTTTCACCCTGGCTTCCAATCCAGGTTTTGAATGCACTCGCTGTCCTTGGCATTCTTAGTTTTTTGGCCGGCAACCTTGCGGCCCTTGCAAGCCAGCAATTGAAATCAATTCTAGCATTTTCTACCATGGCCCAGCTTGGAATTATGGTAGCAGGAATTGGCCTTTCTGGTTCGGATGCTGCAATCCTGCATCTGATTTGCCATGCATTTTTTAAGGCATCCTTATTTTTGACTTGCGGAATCTTGATGAAACATCTGTCAGAACAAGGCAGCCGCAATTCGGATTCTCTCTCCGAACTTGAAGGAAGTCTGAATTCTAGTTTATGGGGCCGGTTTTCCCTTGGACTTTGCCTTGCAGCGCTTGCCGGACTTCCACTAAGTTCTGGTTTTATCAGCAAACACGGCCTCATGCCAGAGCCATGGATTTCGTCTGCGGGGAACTTTGAATGGACTTGCTGGTTGCTCCTTCAAATAGGAAGCGTGCTTACCGCAATGTATTCAGTGCGGGTATTTCTTAGACTTTCTTCCGAAAGGGAAGGCGCTGCAAATGTACCCTTCAAACCATTGATGGCCATTCCGGTAATTCTCCTTTCTTTAGGATCTGGATTCTGGTTGTTTGGCCTGAATCCGATTTCATCTGAAGGCTGGCTTACAGGATTTCTCGGCATTAAAGGACATGCCATGTTCCCGGATTTTTTTGCGCCCGTGATTGGGCTGATTCTTGGATGGATTTTGTGGAAAAAGAAATTTGAAATCAGACTTCCTGGCTTTCTTCAATCAGCCTTTTTAGAGTTCAAACCTGCTGAAAAGTTCATGAATGCGTTTGGTGGTTTTGCCATGAATCTGGCTTTTTTGACTCGAAAAACAGACGAAAAAGTACTGGATAAGTCTCTTCGCATCGGCGCCAAATCAGTTGTCGTGGCAGGATATTTCTCTTCCTTTACTGACCGCTATATTTTGGATGGGATTTTTAAATCCATCGGCTTATTTTTCTATTGGATTGGAGGCGTTTTATTTGGACAAGCCCGCCATTCTGCCCGCTTCTCGGCCTGGTTCATCTTATTGGTCCTGATTGTTTTGATTTATTTTTCCTATTATCGATAAAGACATGCATATTTCTGAATACCAGAAGTTTATAGATCTTCAAAGTTCCCCGAATCGGTTTATTCCTTCGGGATCCATTGCCAGTGATGCCGCTTTTGTGGCTGGCTGGTTTCAGAAATTACTCGACCGTCCGGTTGCCAACAAGGAAGAAACCCTGCAGTGGCTTTCCGACAGTTCCGAACTTTCCTCCTGGCTGGAAGAAGACCTTGCATGGCGGTACATCCGGATGACATGCAATACTTTGGACAAAGAGGCTACAGCCTCCTATACTTTTTTTATTGAAGAAATTGAGCCTGAAGTTTCCAGTCTCCAGAATGAACTCCAAAAACGACTAATTACGCTCCCGGGATTTTCTGAACTCGATTTCGCAGGTGCAGAGATTCTCAGGTTGAATATTCTGAAGGATCTGGAAATTTTCAGGGAGGAGAATATTCCCATTCAAACTGAAATTCAGACCAAAGCGCAGGAATATGCAGCCTTGTCTGGTGCCATGTCGATTGAATGGAAGGGTGAGGAAATAACCATGCCAAGGGCAGGCGCAATTCTCCAATCAACCGATCGGGAAGAGCGCAAAGAGGTTTACGAAAAACTCCAAGGCCGTCGTTTTCAGGATGCCGAAAAACTTCAGACTTTGTATTCGGATCTTGTAAGCCTGCGGCATCGTGTTGCGCTGAATGCCGGTTTTGCCGATTTTCGGGATTATTCTTTTAAGGCAATGGGCAGGTTTGATTATTCCCCTCAGGATTGCCTGGATTTTCACAATTCGGTGGAAGAAGCTGTGGTGCCCTTGATTAAAAATCAGATGCAGCATCGCCAGAAAAGTCTTGTTTTGGATAGCCTTCGTCCTTATGATTTGTCGGTGGAGGAAAATGGGCTTCCGCCTCTCAGGGCTTTTGACAACGGAAAAGATTTGTTGGAGAAAGGGAAGGAGGTTTTTTCTCGATTGCACCCATTCCTAGGCAACTGCCTGAAGGCCATGGAATCGCGTGGACATTTTGACATTGAGTCAAGAAAGGGAAAGGCGCCGGGTGGGTACAATTATCCCCTTGATCAGACCGGATTCCCTTTCATTTTTATGAATGCATCCTCAACCCTTCGGGATATGGTGACCCTCATGCACGAAGGTGGTCACGCAGTGCACAGCATCGTGACCCGTTTTTTACCGCTTAGTTTTTTCAAACACACTTCTTCTGAGGTGGCGGAATTGGCCTCTATGAGCATGGAACTCATGAGCATGGACCATTGGGATGTTTATTTTCCAAATCCGGTAGATTTAAGAAGGGCCAAGCGGGAGCATCTTGAGCAGGTTATTGATACCCTGCCATGGGTGGCTATAATTGATGCTTTTCAGCATTGGGTCTATGTAAATCACACACATACCGAGGAAGAAAGAACAGTCGCGTGGCTTGAAATTTCCGGCAGGTTTTCCTCTGGAATAGTAGATTATGCTGGGTATGAGCATTTTCGGGAAGTGGCCTGGCACAAGCAACTGCATTTGTTTGAGGTTCCGTTCTATTACATCGAATATGGAATGGCGCAGCTTGGTGCAATTGCTGTATGGAAAAATTACCGGCAAAATCCGGAAAAAGCGCTTAACGATTATTTAAACGCTCTTTCTTTGGGTCACACTGCCGGAATTCGGGAAGTATATCAAACTTCAGGAATCAGTTTTGATTTTTCCAGAAAGAACATAACTGAACTCATGGCCTTTGTGCAGGCGGAGCTTGATGCGCTTTAGGATCAGGCCCTGATTTCAAGTTTTCGGAAACTTTTGAAAATTACCATTTCCAGGTGACCTGATTCCTCATTTACTGAAAAGTCTTTTACCTTTTTACCGTCTCTGAAAACAGCCGAAGGTGTAAATGGCAGGCCAATGATTCTAATATGGTAGGTGTCGTACGCGGGCGTGTACATTCCTTGCCAGCTTTGTTCGATGAACAAGCCTTTGTTATTGCCGTCAACTACAAACTTTTTCTCGGTGTAAATGTCTTGTTCGTAAGCAAAGGTGTCTCCGTGATCCTCGTAAATGAAACTGTTCACGGAATAGTCGGAATAGTAAATGCTGAGGTTCAGGTGGTCTGATTCCCGTTCTCCTGTGTGCTGCATGACCGGATATTTTGGAATTACTGATCCGGCGCGCACAAAAATTGGCATGGTTTCCAGACTCACATCCAACCAGAAATCTTCTTTTCCGCCCTCGTAAATTTTATTGTTCCAATAGTAATACCAATTGCCCTGTGGCAGGTAAAGCCATCGACCCTTTGCACCCGCTTCAAAAATCGGACAAATTAAAATCTTGTCGCCGAAGGTAAATTCATCCTGTCGGAACCAGTTGTTAAACTGTTCTTGTTCCACCATCACGATTGGCCTAAGGATTGGAAATCCATAACGGTGGTTTTCCCAGAAAGCGGAATAAATGTAGGGGAGGAGCTTATAACGAAGTTCTATATAATTTCTGCAAATGCTGGTGTAAGGCTCCCCAAAAGACCAAGGTTCGCGCTCGCCGGTATCACCTGCAGAGTGGGCCCGCATAAACGGAGAAAATACGCCAAGCTGTATCCATCTGGTAAATAGTTCGCCATCAGGTTCTTTGGTAAAACCGCCAATGTCGGAGCCAACAAAAGAAAAGCCGCTCATGCTCATGCGCTGGCAAATTATGGATGCAAGATGAAGATGGTCCCAGGTGGCAATGTTGTCGCCAGTCCAGGCTGCTGCATACCGCTGACCTCCTGAATATGTGGAACGCACAATTGTAAATGGCCGCTTGTTTCGAAGGATTTTTCGCATGCCTTCGTAGGTGGCTCTGGACATTTGCATGCCATACACATTGTGTGCTTTCCTGTGCGAGCCACGGTATCCATCGTAATTGTGTCGCACATCCAATGGAAAGGTGCCAGAACCGAAAACCGATGGTTCATTCATGTCGCACCAAACGCCGGCAACGCCAGTTTCGATGAGACTTTTGTGGAGTTCTCCCCACCAGGTTCGCACTTCCGGATTGGTGAAATCAGGAAAGCGGCAACGGCCTGGCCAAACCGGACCCTCCATGAAATAATCATCGCCTCTCCGGCAGAAAAAATTGTTTTCCTGGCCCTGCTTGTAAATTTCATAATCAGGGTCAATTCGGATTCCTGGGTCAAGGATTACCACTGTTTTGAATCCCTGTTCGTTTAAGTCCGAAATCATTTTGGCCGGATTCGGAAAATGCTCCTTGTTCCAGGTAAAGCAGCGGTATCCGTCCATGTAATCGATGTCGAGATACAGCGCATCGCAAGGAATTTTCATTTCCCGAAAAGTTTTGGCGAGGTCCTGCAGTTTCGATTCCGGATAATAGCTCCAGCGGCATTGGTGGTAACCCAGCGCCCACATCGGCGGCATCGGATGTGTGCC
>CAMDMI010000083.1 GCA_945902135.1 Spirosoma fluviale | reverse complement strand
CCACTCGTTTGCTTTCTTATGTAGGAAGGGCCAATTACGATTTCAAAGGCAAGTATCTGTTTTCATTCAGCTTGAGGCGTGATGGTTCTTCAAACTTTGGTCCTGGATTCAAATATGCTGTTTTCCCTGCAGCATCTGTAGCTTGGAATGTAATTGATGAGGATTTTATGAAGTCGGTTGATTTCATTTCCAACTTGAAAATCCGTGCTAGTTTCGGTCAGACAGGTAACCAAAATGTTCCTGCCTTCGCTTATCTGCAAAGGATTAATACAGGCATTCAATATCCTCTGGGTGATAACAGTGGCAGCGGTGGCGCAAACTCTGCAGCAGCGCCAACTTCAACTAAAAATCCAGAATTGCGCTGGGAGAAGAACGAACAGGCCAATATTGGTTTGGATGTCGCTTTTTTCGCCAACCGTTTTTCAATTTCAACCGACATTTACAGAAGGGCTTCAAAGGATTTGATTTTTAGTGTTGCGCCCCCTTCTACCAGCGGAACCTACGAATTCTCTCCCCTCAATACCGGAACCATGGTGAATACTGGTATTGATCTCAGCATCAATACTGTGAATTTGCCAGCTACTTCGGCTTTGACCTGGAACTCAACCCTTATTTTCTCTGCCTACAAAAACAACATCGAATCATTAGGACAAAGTGCCCCGATTAATGGAACCTTTGCCCGAATCACAGGCGGTGGACTTCGTGTTGACAAAGGCTACCCGGTGAATTATTTCTATGGCTATGTAGCCGATGGAATTTTCCAGAACTGGGATGAGGTAAAGGCCCATGCAATTCAAACACCTGGAACAGACGGTTCAAATGGAACTGCCCCTGGTGACATTCGCTTCAAGGATTTGAATGGTGATGGAGTCATCAACGACAAAGACAGGACGAATCTTGGGAATTCAATTCCTACATTCACTTATGGCTTTACCAACAACTTGAGCTGGAAATCAATTGAACTATCCGTATTCCTTCAAGGATCAAGTGGAAACAAAGTCCTGAATTTTACCCGCTGGTATACCGAAGGAGGTGTTTCTAATGGTAATTACAGCAAGGATGTTTTGAACCGCTGGACCGGCGAAGGCACAAGCAACACAATGCCTCGCATGATTCAGGCGGATCCAAACCAAAACAATCGTGTTTCTTCAAGGTTTGTAGAAGATGCCTCTTACCTGAGGGTGAAGAACATCAGACTTTCCTGGAACCTACCGACAAGTTTGGGCAAACGCATTGGTTGTGGAAAACTGAAGGTTTATGGTTCGGTTCAGAATGCCTTCACTTTTACAAAATACACAGGATTTGATCCTGAAGTTGGAGGTGGTGTTGATATTGGTTTTTATCCACAGGCCCGTACCTGGTTGGGTGGTTTGACAATGGAATTTTGATTCAATCGAAGAAATCATGAAAAAGTATTTTAAAGTAAATCAAATGGCGCTCTTAGCGCTGGTTTTTAGCAGTTCTGCCTTGGTTTCCTGTAAAAAGGATTTTCTGGACCAGACGCCAAACAATGCAATCACAGATGAAAACTATTATAGGACAGAAGCAGATGCTGTAAAGGCTGTGAACGCTGCTTACACGCCTGCGATGGGTCTTTATAATGGTGGTGGCTGGCAAATTCTCGATGTCATGACCGATGACACCGATAAAGGTGGCGGAGGAGCAAACGACGGCGTTGAAGTGTATGAGTTGGATAACTTCACACTTAATTCTTTCAATCCTATGGTTTCCACCTATTACGGCCAATGCTACCAGGGAATCCAAAGGGCAAACATTGTATTGGATAAGGTCCCTGGAATTATGGGAATGTCCGAAACAGTGCGTAAGCGTTGCCTCGGGGAAGCTCGTTTCCTGCGTGGCTATTATTACTTTATGCTCGTAAGGCTATTTGGAGATGTCCCTCTTTATACAAATCCAATAACCCTTCCTGAATCATATAAAATAAGCAGGTCGCCTAAGGCTTCGGTTTATCAAACGATTATTGCTGACCTGGAAATTGCCAGAGATTTTCTTCCGATTACCCGTTATTCTGGCGATGACGCTGGCCGGGTAAATTCCTGGGGAGCAAGGGGAATGCTGGCCTCTGTTTATCTCACTCTCGGAAAGGATTATTATGAGAAAGCGGCTGAGGAAGCTGTGGCGGTTATCAATTCTGGTGTTTATTCACTCAACAGCAGTTATGCCGATAATTTCAGTGTTTATAAAGAAAATGGCCCTGAATCTCTTTTTGAGATTCAGTATCGCAATGCAGGTCAAAGCTGGAGTTTCTTTGGACAGGGTTCTGTTCTGAATTGTTTTATGGGCCCGCGTGCTCAGAATATTGTTCAATCTTCTGGATATGGATTTAATGTTCCGACACAGGATTTTGTAAATCAGTATGAAAGGAATGGTACCGGCGGAATCATTGACAAGCGTCGTGGTGCTAGCATGTGGATTCCAGGAGATAAGTTCGATGCTTACACCCAGCCGGCCTCAATTGAAGGCTCGCCTTTGGGTTACAATGTGCGCAAGTATTTTGTTCCAGGTACGGATGTAAATGCAGATGCTGGTGGCTGGAGTTGCGCAGGTAATGTGCCTGTAATGCGCTATTCGGAGGTTCTACTAATTGCAGCTGAAGCTCTTGGTTCTGGGCCGGGTGAGCAGTATGTAAATAAGGTTAGAACTCGTGCAGGCCTTCCTCCTATTCAGATGGCTTTGGATGAAGCATCATACCGTGCTGCAATTTTCAAGGAGAGGCGAATTGAGCTTGCTTTTGAGATGCACCGCTGGTTTGATTTGGTTCGTCATCCTGAAGCAGATTATATGTTGAAAGTGATGAATGCAGCTGGAAAGAACGCCCAAAAGCGCCATTACCTTATGCCGATTCCACAAGCAGAAAGGGATAAGAATTCAAATTTAACACAGAACGAAGGTTATTGATTGTACGCTGAGTTGATTAGGTATATGAAGAATATTTTTTTAATAGCAATTGCCGTAGCTGCCATTCTAAGCTCCTGCAAAAAAGATGAGCCAGTTCTTTCGGGAAACAGCTCTCAATCTGAATTTGATTATACGGTGAGCAGATTCCCTGGTGGAGATACCCTTCCGTTTTCAAGCAAGGTTGTATTTTCCAATAAATCTGTTGGCGCATTCGGCTGGCTTTGGGATTTCGGTGATGCTTCTCAATCGGTTCTGGAAAATCCAGAGCATGTTTTTGGCACCGGAACTTCTTTTGTTGTTCGACTTACCAGCCTTGGCAAAGCAGGAAATAATACAAGTTCTAAAAGCATCACGCTGAACTCTCCTTGCGATTTTCAGCCATTTTCCCTGCTTACAGCATGTGGAAATAAGAAATGGTCGCTCAGTCCTGAGAATGATGCCATCCGCGTAATCAACGGTTCAGATACGGTTTCTTCAGCTCCGGCTTCATGCCAAGGTGATGATCTTTACACTTTTTCTACCAATGGGTCAATGAATTATGATTCTAAGGGACAATCCTTTGTAAATGGTTCTTGTATCAGTCCTAAAGCAAATGCTTCAAAATTTTGGATGCTGAAAAATGAAGGCGGCAATCCAATAATTGTGCTTGATGATGTTGCCGCGGGTAATTCCTTTCTTGGTCGCACCGATGGTGTGGTTGGAAATCGTTATGAGGTTCTTTCAATATCTGCCGATGCATTTAAAGTGAAGGCAAGTCTGGCAGATGGCAGAACTTTGGTCCTGAAATTTGTTTCGGGAGGATTATCCCTCAGCACTGTAAAGTTGTTTCTTACTGGCGGAAGCCGCAAAATGTGGCGTTTAGATTCATCCTCAACCGCGCCGATTACAGCAGGTCTTGAGGCAAATCCAACCCAGTATTATGCTGGAGGGCCACTGGCTCTGTGTCAAAAAGACGATTATTACACTTTCACATTGAGTGACAGCCTTTATGTGAATTGCAATGGAGCTACCCTTCAGCCAACGCAAGGTTACACTTGTGGCAACGACGAGTCTTTTTCTTCTACCTTCACTTTCGGTCCAGTTTCTGGAACCGTGGATGGTGTAGCTCAGATTGGTCTTACCGCCAATGAGCCCAAACAGTGGATTGGGATTTTGGATCGCTCAGTAGAAAATGTTTACCGAATTCTTGATATCACAACCAATTCCTTAACACTGCGAAGTGGTAATGGTGCAGGAGTTGTTCACACAATGAAATTTGTTCCAAAATGAAATTAAAATTAATCACGGCCTTCAAGGCTTCTGCATCTTTTGCTTCTGTAGCAATTCTTATTAGCGGACTTACATTTCTGCCTTCCTGTACTGAGGATGACAACATCACTGTGCCTCAGGCGCAGCCTGTTGAAGACAAGGCCTGGACTTTTGAAGAAACACCCTTCTGGGCTGATGAATTTGATGTTCCCGGAAAGCCAAGTGCCACCCGCTGGCAATATGAGGAAGGAAGCAGTGGTTGGGGGAACAATGAGCTTCAGTATTACACCAAGGGCGATAATGTAAATATTGCGGATGGTGTCCTCACGATTGAGGCAAGAAAGGAAGATAAGTCCGGTGCTGCTTATACATCAAGTCGGATTATAACCAGAGGTCTTGGCGATTTTCTATATGGACGCTTTGAAGCCAAAATGAAGTTGCCTGCCGGTAGGGGAACTTGGCCTGCATTTTGGATGTTGCCTACTGATTTTTCATATGGTGTTTGGCCTAAGTCTGGTGAAATTGATGTCATGGAGCATGTGGGTTATGAGCCTGGGAAAGTTCATTGCACAGTACACACAGAGAAAAACAACTTCCTCAACGGTACTCAGGTAGGTTCATCGAAATACCTTGCAGATTTCAATACACAATTTCATGTGTATCGTGTTGACTGGACTCCCTTCGCTGTTCGTGGCTATGTTGACGGCGAAAAGATTTTTGAATATACAAACAAGAACACCGGTTATTCCGGCTGGCCGTTCAACAAGAGATTTTTCCTGCTCCTGAACCTTGCCGTTGGTGGTAATTGGGGAGGAGCGCAGGGCGTGGATGATGCCATCTTCCCTTGTAAAATGGATGTAGATTATGTTCGAGTGTATAAAATGGTTAATTAAGGTAGCTTAGACAAGGGCGGGCAATGCCCGCCCTTTCTTTTTCTCCTTAGTCCATTTTGAATACAATAAATCAAAACAGAATAATTACAATGAACTCCAGATTCAGTGCAATCCTCTTTGCAGGTATTGGTTTAATATCCTTTACATCTTCCGCGCAGGTTTCGGAGAAGGTAGAAAATATCCTTCGTAAAATGACGGTGGAGGAGAAAGTAGGACAGATGACTCAGTTAACACTTGGGCCATTTGTTGACATGAATGTTAAAGATAAAATGGTCCTCAAAAAGGATGAGTTGCGGAAAACGCTGGTTGATTTTCATATTGGCTCGGTACTAAACAATGCCCAAGACCATGCGCAAACGCTGGCCGAATGGCATGAAATTATCCGTACAGTTCAGGATGCGGCGACGAAAGGAACCCGCCTGGGTATACCAGTTCTTTATGGTGTTGATGCGATACACGGTGCTACTTATCTCAAAGATTCTCCTTTGTTTCCGCAGCAGCTGGGTATTGCCTGCTCCCGCAACACGGTCTTGGCGAAAGAAATGGGTCGGATGGCTGCCATGAGTACCCGAGCTACGGGAATTCGTTGGAATTTTGCACCCGTTCTGGATGTGGCTCGTTCTCCACTCTGGTCCAGATTTCCTGAAACCTTTGGGGAAAGTACCTGTTTGGTTAAAACACTTGGAAAGGCCAACATTGAGGGCGCTCAGGAAAAAGGTTTGGGAGATTACCGTTCTGTGGCGGCCTGCATGAAGCATTTCTTGGGTTATAGCGCTGCCAATACAGGCAAGGACCGTACCTCTGCTTTTATTGCGGACCATGTTTTAAGGGATGTATTCCTGCCTCCTTTTTGGGAAGCTGTGAAAGCTGGGGCTCGTACGGTTATGATCAACAGCGGCGATATCAATGGTGTTCCAGTTCATGCAAGTTCGTATGTGATGAAAGACCTTCTAAGGAAAGAACTTGGTTTTACAGGCATTGCTGTGAGTGACTGGGAAGATATTATCAAACTCAGAACCCGCCATCATGTTGCGGAAACGGACAAGGAGGCCGTTTTTCAATCCATTAATGCTGGTCTTGATATGAGCATGGTTCCATACAGCACTTCATTTTGTACACTGCTTTTGGAGCTTGTGAAAGAAGGCCGGATTTCTGAAGCCCGTTTGGATGAATCGGTTAGGCGGATTCTTACCGTAAAAATGGAGCTTGGACTTTTTGAAAATGCATATCCCGAGCCTGCTGCTTTCAAAAACGCTTATCCTGCCGAAGCACCTGCTTTGTGTCTCGAAGCAGCGCGCCAATCACTCGTACTTTTGAAAAATGAAGCTTCAGTTTTGCCTCTTAAAATGGGAAGCAAAATTTTGGTTGCTGGTCCGGCTGCTGACAATATGCCTTCACTTTCAGGTTCATGGTCTTATTCTTGGCAAGGGAATGACCCAATTTGGTATCCGAAAGATGCCCTGACAATTTTGGGCGGGCTTAGGAAAATAGCTGGCGATGCAAATGTGCGTTATTTGCCTGGATGTGATTTTGCAGGAAAGCTCACCACACCCGTTTCTGAAATCATAAAAACGGCGGAATTGTCTGATGCCATTGTGGTTTGTTTGGGAGAAGAAGCGTATGCTGAAATCCCTGGAAATATCAACGACCTCAATTTGCCATTAAACCAAAAGACTCTTTTGCGTAGTCTGGCAGCAACAGGGAAGCCGGTTATTTTAGTTCTGGCTGAAGGCCGTCCGAGGTTGATTACAGATGTTTCTTCACTGCCAGCTGCCATCTTGCTTGCCCCGCAACCGGGTACTAAAGGAGGAGAGGCAATAGCAGAGGCCATTTTTGGAAAATTCAATCCATCAGGAAAACTGGCCTTTACTTATCCGGCCAATCCACATGACCTTTTGACTTACGATGCCCCGGTTACCGATGTTCTTCCGGAGAATAATGATACCAAGCAGGCATTATACAGACCATTATTTCCATTTGGTCATGGCCTTTCCTATACCACATTCAGCCATTCCGGATTCTCGGTTTCTGGTAATGAAATGAAATCACAGGGGGATTCACTCACTGTGAAAATCACTGTTACCAATTCTGGAAAAATGGAAGGCCGTGAAGTGCTTGATTTATTTATCCGGGATGAGGTAGCAAGTTTGGTGCCTGCCTGGAGGAAACACATTGCATTTGGCTCGGCCCAGCTCAAGGCTGGTGAAAGTAAGGATGTTTCATTTACCATCCGCTCTTCGGATCTTGAAATTACTTCGGCCAATGGCAAGAGAATTGTTGAACCAGGCTATTTTCAGGTATTTCTGAATGGCCAAGAACATCGCTTTTTGGTAAAGCCTTGATCTGATTCATTAATGATTTTGATTGAACCCTGGCCAATGGTCGGGGTTTTTTTGGGTTAAATTTTCGGTAGGACAGTTTAGAGAAAAATAAAAAATATTATTTCTTTATAGAAGACTTAGAAAATTTTAGAATATTTGTGACACTAGAAAAGCTGTGACAAAATCCATCGACATCGACATTGAAGTTTATCGGGCCATAGAGGCCGGACGGATTAGTTTTGAAGAAAGCCAAAACAAAATTCTGCGCCGGATTCTTGGAATTGAAGGTCATTCTATTTCTCAAGGATTTGATTCATTTAAAAAGCAAGGGAGCAATTTCAAACCTGCTGGTATAGATTATTCATCTCAACAGGGTACAGATGTTCCGGATTTTTCTTTCGGACCGTCTGGGGTAAAAGAGCCCGATTTCCAGGAAGACCGGACGTATTCAGGAATTAAGTTCAAGGATTTTCAATCTCCTTTCTATGGAATGTTAATGCCTAAAACGGCATATGGAACCAAAGACTGGCTTTTTGGTGGGGTTTGCCTTCCGGAAGGGACTCGCTTACAAAAGTGGTATGGCGGCATCAAATACGAGGCAGAAATCCACAATGGTTCGATTCTTTTCGAAGGAGTTTCATATCAGTCACCCTCGGCTGCCGCAATGGTCATTACTGGCGGAAGCAATGTGAGTGGCTGGAATTTCTGGAAGTTCTTTGACCCTCGGGACGGCGAGTGGAAAAAGCTCATTACCTTGAAAGATTCAGGTTCCCGTGAGGAAGGAAACAATTAATCCAGTCTTGTTTCGTTTTTACAGACAATATTTTTGAATTCAATCAACCTAAGATATACCCATCCTTCTGTTTGTTTTTCAGTTGAAACCCGGAATACCTCTGCCAATCCGATAACTCGGAGGGCAGGGGCCGGGGATGGGTTTTATTCTTCTATTGGCGGAATCAATTTTGAAGCGTGCTCCGGATTTAGCCACAAAGGCTCATGCAATTGCCGGATAATGTCTTTTTGAACATTTGAAATTCTATCCACAATTCCATCCCTGAAACGAATCCAGGCCGGGGTGATTGGATCAAATATTTCAGCACCAGTTTTTCCGCAAAACAATTTGTAATCGAATCGGGCATCGCCTGCTGCTACATATCCCGGATAGTAGTGGACTTTTCCATTATCACTGGCCCAGCGAATTTTTTGAAGCATCAGTGCTTTTCCCGGACTGTATTTTCGAAATTCAGGATCGAAGAAATTTACAATTCCCATCAGGGAATATCGGCCTTCATCAAAAATCCCAGCACCAACTAGCTTTCCATCCTTCCTCATCTCAATTACATAAGATTGAAAAGGACTTGTTTCTTTGTCATCCGCTTCATTTCGAAATAGAACTTCTGCAAGCGTATCTGCAGTATCAATTTCAACTGATTTTCGGTACAAGAAATATAGGTCTTCCAGCTCTGCGTTTATTCTGAGCGGTAAACATTCAAATTCAAAAGCAGTGGATTTTTTCAAAATTGCTTTTGCTGAAGCAGGAAGCACAATTTCATTGATATGGTAGCGGGTCCAAAAAACCCTCGTTTCTCTGTGCCAGCCAATGTGGTTTACAGTGAACATATTTTTTCCCATTCGAAACCATCCATGGGCAAGCAGAATGTCGATGTGCCGGAGCTGGAATCTTGCCTGAGTCATCTCCATTTGCTGCTCGTCCTGCATTGTAAATATTGGGCAGTGGATGACCTTCCTCTTGATTGATTTTAAGGATAGTTTCCAAGAATTTCCAGTTCGGGTGCCCGGGAAATTCCCCCGGGATTACAGCCTTCCTTGCCTTCCGGTATTTCGATGCCCAGTTTTTGATAATATTCTACCCAGACTGGAAAATACTCCTTGCTTCCAGGTTTTCGGAATGTCATAGGTGAATTTTGAAAAAACGGCTTGCCTGCATTCGCCATCTTAAAAGCATCATACACGAGTTCTGAGCAATAGTATTTTCCATTTTCTGGCAGAAATGCATCATCGTATGGCGTTCCCAGCATGCTTAAGCCAAATGTTTCGGCAAGCGGAATGAGGTTTTGAAATGCGGGTTTTAACCTCGCCAGCAGCGCTGGTTTTTTTGTGTATTCAAGGAAGGAAGAAACCCTGCTCAGGCGAACGGAATTTCCAATTGCTTCAAGCACCATGAGTGAATCTCCCTGACTGCAAACCATGCCAAGGTGCGAAAAGTCTTTTCCTGCAGCTCCTTCGGTAACGGCTTCAATGGCGTCACACAGGCCACCACAATCTAAATCCAGAAAAAGGAAATCGCCTTTTTGTAAAACGGGTTTTTGCTGTGCGATACTCATGTTTGAAATGCACATCCAGATGAATAAAACCCAGCTTATCCGGCAAATGGTAAAAGTCTTGTTTTGCTTTTTTAACATTGGATTGGGAAATGTTTAGTCTGAAAAAAAAATGATTTTTATTTCTCTTCAAATTCTCCCTCCCAGCGTGCAATCACCACAGAGGCCAGACAATTCCCGACCACATTCACCGAAGTTCTCGCCATATCCATTATCGCATCCACGCCAAGAATTGCCGCGATTGGCCATTCAGGCAAACCAAAAGTAGCCGCCGTGCCGGCAAGAATTACCAAAGAAGCCCTTGCTACGCCTGCAACGCCCTTGCTTGTGAGCATCAGGGTAAGAACCATCACCATTTGCTGGCCGAAACTCAGGTCAATTCCGGCTGCTTGTGCCACAAACACAGAAGCCAAGGACAAGTAGAGTGTGGTTCCATCCAGATTGAAGGTGTATCCGGTGGGAAGCACAAAACTTACAATTTTGTCTGGCACTCCCAGGGCGCGCATATTTTCGAGGGCTTTTGGCAGGGCCGATTCTGAACTTGCGGTTGCAAATGCCAGCGTGGCTGGTTCTTGAACAGCTTTTATGAATTTCAGGATGGGCACTTTGGCAATGAGGGCAATGGGAAGAAGAACTGCCAGTACAAAAATAACCAGCGCCCCATAAAGCGTTGCCACAAGCAAGGCCAGATTTTTAAGTACATCAAGTCCCATTGAAGCCACTGTAAATGCCACTGCTCCTCCTACAGCCAAGGGTGCAAAAAGCATTACGATGTCTGTAAACTTGAACATCACTTCTGAGAGTGATTCCGCAAATCGAAGAATGGGTTTTCGAAAGGCTTCTTTGGTTTTGGCCAAGCCGATGGAAAAAAAGATGCAGAAAATGACAATCTGAAGCACCTCGCCATCGGCAATTGATTTGGCTATGTTCTCGGGAAATACATGAAGAATAATCTCAGAAGGCGATTTTGGTGTGAGCTTTGGAACATCCATACTAGTGCCTTCAACCAATTTTATACCGGCTCCTGCTTTTGTAAAGTTGATGGCTGCTAGACCGATAATCAAGGCGAAGGTTGTTACAAATTCAAAGTATAACAATGATTTAAGTCCAAGTCTGCCCAGCTGCTTCATGTTGCTGTGCCCGGCAATTCCTGTAATAAGTGTGCCCAGT
>CAMDMI010000082.1 GCA_945902135.1 Spirosoma fluviale | reverse complement strand
AGGGGGAAGGAAGTAGTTCTTGTTCTCACAGAAATAAACTCAATTGGATTTACCTTTTAATCCGTTCAGATTTTGGACTAAAAACCATCCATTAATTTCTCTCCACTTCTTTTCTATCCCGGAAATTGTATTCACATTTGAATGTTCATCAATAACATGCAAATGTTTACAGCCATCTCGCCAAACCTTCTGGTGGCTGATGTGGAGCAATCCATTGCTTTCTATGGCCTTCTCGGCTTTGAAATGATGGCCCGTGTGCCTGAAAATGGAAAACCACAATTCGCCATTGTAAAAGAAGGCTCTGTTAGTATCATGCTGCAGGATAAAAAATCTGCCGAAGCTGAGCTCCCATTCCGTTTTACCCAGAACCCACCTGGAGGTGTTTTGCTCTATATGGATGTGGAAAATGTAGAGGAAATCCGCTCCAGAATAGACGGCAAAGCCCAGATTGTGAAGGATATACACTCCACTTTCTATGGCACAAACGAACTTGTAATCTCCGATCCAGACCAGTTTCTGCTGGTTTTTGCAGAAGACCAGAAAAAATCATGAAAATTAAATACACCGCCCTCTCCGCAGCCTTCCTGCTCGCAATCTCAACACAGGCTCAAAACCGTTTTCAACCTGAAGACATTTGGAAATTATCCTATGTTTCAGAGCCTCAAGCCTCGCCGGATGGAAAAAATATTCTATTCGGAATAAAGACAACAAAGCTGGACGAAAACAAAGGGAACAACGATTTATTCATCATGAAGCCCGATGGCCGCGGACTGATTTCCCTGGTTGAATCACCTCAATCGGAGTTCAATGCCCGATGGCGCCCAGATGGAAAAAAAATTGGCTTTCTGCGTAGTGAGGGCGGAGCTCCCCAACTTTTTGAGGTAAATCCGGATGGATCTGAACTTGAAAAAGTGAGCAGCGAAGCGGGTGGAATCGAAGGATTTGAATACGCACCAGATGGAAAACACATCCTGTTTCACCGGCAAGTAACGGTGCAAAAGCCGGATGCTGTTTTGTACAAAGACCTGCCAAAGGCAAGTGGAAAAATTTACGATGGATTGCTTTACAGACACTGGACAGAATGGGCCGATGGAAGTTTCAACCATGTGTTTATTCAAAATTACAACGATGGAGAACTGGAAGGCAATTCCATCGACATCATGGCCGGAGAAACTTTTGATGCGCCGCTCAAACCAATGGGCGGAATTGAACAGATTTCCTGGAGTCCGGATGGAAAAACCCTCGCCTACACCTGCAAAAAGAAATTCGGCACAGCCGATGCCACTTCCACCAATTCAGACATTTATCTCTACAACTTAGAAACCAAGAATACGCAAAACATCAGCGAGGGCTTGATGGGTTACGATACCGAACCCCGATTTTCTCCGGATGGCAAAAAAATCGCCTGGCAATCGATGGAAAGGGATGGTTACGAAGCCGACAAAAACCGGCTCATGGTTCGCGATATTGCCAGTGGCAAGCTTACCGATGCCACCAAAGATTTCGACATTACCATCGAGTCCCTTGTTTGGAGCAGTGATTCGAGAGCGATTTATTTTCAAGTGCAAACCCAGGGAACCATCCAGATTTACGAATGGGATTCTGAGGAATTGCCTGCAAAAGCCATCAGCCCGATTACCAAAGGTGAATCAAACATCACTTCATTGGCCTTGTTGAAAGCCGGAAAAATGGACAACCTCATTTTTACCCGCCAAAGCATCAATGCTCCAAATGAAATCTGGAGCATCGACCCGATCACACAAAAGGAAAACAGGCTTACCGGAATCAACGATGAGTTCCTGAAAGGCTTCAAAACCTGCAAAATCGAAAAGAAAATGATGCTTGCCGACGACGGAAAAAGCATCCTAACCTGGGTGGTTTACCCTCCAGATTTCAACCCAAGTATCAAATATCCAACCATCCTATTTTGTCAGGGAGGTCCGCAATCCATGGTTAGTCAAAGCTTTTCAACCCGCTGGAATTTCCAGTTGATGGCAAGTCAGGGCTACATAATGGTGCTGCCAAACCGCCGGGGATTGCCGGGTTTCGGCAAAGAATGGAACGAACAGATTTCCGGAGATTGGGGCGGACAAGCCATGCGAGATTTGATTTCGGTAAGCGACCAGATTGCCAAAGAGCCTTATGTGGACAAAGATAAAATGGGCGCAGTGGGTGCCAGTTTTGGAGGTTATTCGGTGTACTGGCTGGCGGGCAACCACCAAAAGCGCTTTAAGGCATTCATTGCGCATTGCGGCGTTTTCAATTTGGAAAGCATGTTTGGCGCAACGGAAGAAACCTGGTTTAGCAATTGGGACATGAAAGGTCCTTACTGGCAAGAGCCTAAGCCTGTGAGTTATACGAAGTTTTCTCCCCACAATTTTGTGAAGAACTGGGACACTCCGATGCTGGTGATTCACAACGACAAGGATTTCCGGGTGCCACTTACAGAAGGATTGCAAGCCTTTACTGCAGCGCAACTGAAGAATGTGCCGAGCCGTTTTCTATACTTCCCAGACGAAGGGCATTGGGTGCTAAGACCACAAAATTCCGTGCTCTGGAACAGGGTATTTTTCGACTGGCTGGGCCGCTATCTGAAATAAGCCTTAATTTATTTCCACCTTTTCATTAGGAGAAAGATATTTGCAGCAAGAAAATCAATATGACTACAGGAGAAATTCATACCGACAAGGGAGTTATGAAGATCGAATTTTACGATCAGGATGCCCCGAACACAGTAAAGAACTTTGTAAGCCTCGCCCAAAAAGGCTTTTATGATGGCGTTACCTTTCACAGGGTAATTCCAGATTTCGTTATTCAGGGAGGCGATCCAACTGGCACTGGTGCCGGTGGACCCGGACATAAAATTGATTGCGAACTAACAGGAGGCAATCAGTTTCACGACAGGGGCGTTCTTTCGATGGCACATGCAGGAAGAAACACCGGCGGCTCACAGTTTTTCGTTTGCCACAGCCGCAATAATACTGCCCACCTCGACCGCAACCACACATGCTTTGGCAAAGTGGTAGAAGGACTGGAAGTGATTGATGCCATTCGCCAGGGCGATAAAATGACCAAGGTGATCATTCATGAAAATGTTTGATTGTTAAGTCAATAATAAAAAAAGCCCCGGAGAGTAATCTTCGGGGCTTTTTTGTGTCCTTACTGCAACTAATTTTTACAAAGAAAAGTTGTTCGACCCCGGCCATCACGCAGGTTATACAAGCCTGTAGGCAAATCAGAAAAATCGTGGTTCTGCGGGTCTCCCTGAAAAATCAGGATTCCCCTTGCATCCCTCAACCAAATTTCATCGCCAGCCTTAAGGCCTTTAATCCTAAAATTTCCGGAACTTGGATTGGGAACAAATTGAAGCTTTTCCAGCTTTTCCAGAGAATTCAGCGCCGTGGTATTCTCAACCAGCCCCCGCACTGCAATGGTGGGATAAGAAACTGTTTTCAGGTCGTAAGTGGTTATTCCAAAACGGCTATCAAAATACCAGGCCTTCACACCTTGCTGACCCGGAATGGAAGTAGATGACCAGTATTTGGCAATTGCTTGCAATCCAAAAATTGGGTTGGCTGCTGGATTTACCCGTGATGCATCGTGCAAGGTAAAAAGCTCCTTGATGTTGGGAAGACGCCAATCGTCGAATCCGGCAAGTTGAAGCGATTCTGCACTGCTGAGTGCCTGCTCCCAGGTAAAGCTGGTGTTGGGCGGGTTTTTTTGCCAGACCAGTCCGGTCAGATTGTCGCTGATTGTCCCTTCCAAATTGTCTGTAAATCTCTGGATAATCAGTTCCGGTGATTGAACATCGCGCACGGCTTTCACATGAAATTTTTTGGTGCCGCCCGATGAAATGGTTTCAGTTTTCGGGTGGTTGCCTATTCCGCCACCAGCATTGCCACACCAAATTTTTGTGCTGTCGCCGGTTTGCCGGATGGAAGTCCACCAATACTCTGCCCCGGTGGATGGAAAATAGCTTAAATCCATGGCCGGGTTGTTTTTCTGGAGGTTGAAAATACTCAGCAATTCAAGTGGGAGAGGCAAACGCCAATCGTTGTGTCCGCCCAGATTAAGACTATCTACATAAGCCGTTGCGGACTCAATGCTCCTTTCTCCTCCATCCGATTTTTGCCACATCAAACCAGTGACGGTATCCGTAACGGTGCCATTTCCATGGTCCACAAATGCGGGAACATGAATGCTGTAATCGTTGTCCTCGCCAAATGTTGTTGTAAAACTTTGGGTCTGGCCGGTATCGGGAAGGCGCTTTATTGTTTTCTGAACTTGCTGAGAAAAGGCTGTTTGAGCAAGTAAAACGCAGAAGAATGAGCCAATTAATTTCATCTTGGAATCCTTAATTAATCTGGATTTTCCTGTGGACAATTTTGCCTGCATGGTTTAAGCGCATCAGGTAAAGTCCGAGCGAAATACCGCTTGTGGTAATTTCTGCATTTCCAGAATTGTTGCTTCGGATTTGCCTTCCGGAAAGATCCAGCAAAAGGATGGAATTAAGATTCTGGGCAGGAAGACCTGATGCATCGGTAATTCGAATTAGACCATCTCCCTGAATCAGCCGTATTGCGCCGGATTCTTCAGGATACATCACTGATGAAAGCGCCGGAACGGTGTGCCGCATGAGCACTTCATTGTCGAGAATTAGATTGGATGTCCAGATGAAGGCCGCATCCTGGCCTGGCTGATCGAAAATGCCGATAAAATTGGTGTAAGCGGGTTTGTTGTTTACACCCACCGCCGCATTGGAATATTCCACTGCCTGCGGCCAAACCGATTGGTCAAAATCGGATTGCATCCAGTTGGCTGGCCTTGACCAATGTACGCCATACCAGGCCGAACCATCCGTTCCATCTTGGGTGTCGCAGGTAGTGGATAACCTTTGGTTTCCTGTTTCTGTGAGACAAGCAAGATTTTTAACCGGTGCGGTATAAAAAGTCTGGGCTTTCCATTCATTATTGGTTTTGGCAATTACTTCCCCGCCTTCATTTTTGAAAACAGCCACCATGCCACCATCTCCGGCATGGTAAGGCGAAGGCCCATTGGCTTCGGTACCCAGACCAAGATGTTCTTCCCAATCTACCAGCAACATGGCAATGCCGAAAGGACGCTTTACCCGAAAATGCAAAAGGCTGGAATTAAACTGCGTGTATGGCGCTTTGTCTTTGCCAACAGGCACACCATTGATGTACATTTCAAAATAATTGTCCGCAAAAACATAGGCAGTGATAAGCTCTCCATCTGGGTCAATTGTGACAATTTCAGAGCCATCCAAAACGGCAAGTGCTGCATTTAAATTTGCATAAGTTGCGCCATTACAAGGATTATGCAGGTCGGGTGCGAATGGAAAACTGGTGTTCTCAAAATTCACAAGAGCCGGCAAAACCCAGGATTGAGCGCCGCTTCCCTGAATTGTACCGAGCGCCGGTGTGCGCCCACCCGGACAAGTGTAAATATTCGGTGAAGTGGTATTGCCGAAGCCCTGGGTTACCGAGCCAGTTCCATTGTATTGGGCAAATACCGACAAGTGAATAAGCGCCAGAAAACTGAATAATATTCGCATCAGCGTACGATGATTCGCTGGTTCAAATTATCACCGCTGCAAAGACCAGCCTCAAGCAAATACACACCGGGACGAACATTGCGAAGAGAGAGAGAAGGGGAAAATGCATCCTGCTCCAGCACGGTTTTCCCTTCACTTGAAATCAAGCGAAGGCTCCTGATTTGTTTGGAAGAAAGAGATTCGGCAGACAAATTCAGCAAACTTCCGGAAGCCACCGGATTGGGCCATGCACGAAGTCGGCCATCCACTTGAAACCTGTTTTTTACATCCAAAGGCAGGAAGCAATCACCGGGTCCCTGATAATTGGTGGTGGTGGTATCTGTTGGTGTGCAGTAACGGAAAGTGTATTGTGTAACTGCCTGATTCCAGCTGTAAATCCAGGCATAATTTGCACCTGCAAGCGTGTAATACATGGCATAGGAGCGTCCGCCGGGGAAGGTCTGAAAACCAGTAATGGCAGCGCCTGTCAGCGGGGTGCCGGCTGGACGAACTGGTTTGGCCCTGGACTGTGGAATGATCTGGTGGGTAGAATCTTCGGTCACAACTCCCGCCATTTTTCCAATCATGTAGGGATAAGCAGTGGTTCCGTGGTAATGGTATTTCCCGTTGCGAAGGTGGCCATGATTGGCATCTAAGGTTTCCATTGGAGCGCCATCCGGCTCGGTACTGCCGAAGACCGGAAATCCGTCAAAGCCATAGGCAATGGGAAAAGAAGGGTTGGATTGCGCATACAAGTGCAAAGGCGCGGTGTGGTAGTGATAGTCATCGGCCCGACCGGTATGTCCGCCCCAGTTGTCAAGTTGTCCGTCCACCAGCGCATCCACGCCGGTATTGGTAAAGGGATTGAAAATGGCAATGCCATTTACCGCAACAGCAATTCCGCCACGGGAAAAGTGCTGCGGATTTACCGGAATCGGATCAACAGCCATCACAGGATTAATTGGTATCTGCCAGGCATTGGACACGGTGTAGCATTGCTGAATTGGAACCTGCCGCTGCCAGGCAGTAATGCCAGTCATCATTTCATGTTTTGGAATTCCTTTTGATTCTACATAGAACCAGTTGTTGTCCCAGCGTGTATAAACATCCGGCTTGAAGGGCGCAAAGGCCGAATCCATCGAAACCGGATCTGAAATTTGAATGGAATTTGCCTCTTTGGTACGGAAACCGGGAAGAAATGCAAGTGAAACTGTTACCAGCCCTTGAGAAGCCAAAGCCCTCAAAGGTGTCTTTCTCTGCGTGTAGGCCAAAAGCAAAATCAGGCCAAGAAAACCGGCAAACCAAGGCATTTTCGAAGATTCGGTTTCGGCGGGAACAGCTACAGCAGGCGGCACAATTGCTTGATTGATGGCGGCAGCCTTCGCGAGCCGGGCCTCCACAAAATTGCGGTCCTCAGCGCAAAGGCTTTCTATGGAAAACGAATGAACCTTTCCATCCGGATTTTCCAAAAACACCCGGCCATCCCGACCCATCAGGTAACTTGCCTCAAAGCTTTTGCGCCCATCATTAAAATCCCAGCTGCGCGGGACAGCATCGGCATAATCCAGGTTGTGAGCGAAAACGCCATTTCCCACTGCCAGCAGGAAGAGTAAAAAGATGATTGCCTTTTTCATTCTGCTAATTCTGATTTTTAAAGTTTAAGTGATAGGTGAAAACTCAGAAGGATGACCATTTATAGCTTCGAATTTGGCTAATTTTCTAAAACAATCCGACCTGAACGACTGCCACTTTTTTCTCCTTCGATTCTGTAAAGATAAGTGCGATGTGCTGCAGTGTGGCCATACTCCTGATATGAGGTGAGTTTACTGGGGTTTTTGTTGAAAATTTGCTTTAATCTGGTCTAAGACAAACTCCGGAAGGGAGAAAATTTCCCGGTTCCAAAATCTTATAACGCGAATACCAAGTGTTTGGAGGTACTGAGTTCTGTATTCATCATAAGCCATAACGCTCGGTTGCAAATGTCCATTACCATCGAGTTCTATTGCCAGCTTCTCGGACGGACAATAAAAATCCAAAATGTAATTTCCAACACTATGCTGGCGACGAAATTTCCTGCCTTCCAATTGTGAATTTTGCAGAAAAGACCATAATCGGACTTCTGCTGGCGTAAGGTTGTTTCTTAAATCTTTCCTGAATTTCTTGAGACTTGTTCGATTATGAATTCTGTTTTCCATTCCATTATCCTCTTTTAGTTTATTAATTCGATTTAAGAATATACTCCTGATTTTCAAACATTCAGAATTCAGCAGGACCACCCCGGCACCACCCCGACACCACCCCGGCCGCCTGCGGCGGCCACCCCTCCTGAAATGAGGGGAGTTTTACCGGGTTTTCACTTCTCAGCAAGGCACTTGATTGGAGAATATCTCCTTTTTACTCCCCTCATTTCCAAGGAGGAGAAGACCGGCAAGCGAACGCGAAGCCGGTCGGGGTTGCTTGCGTCATTAATCACATTCGCGTAAAGCCTTCATCAAACCCCGAAACTTCAAGCACCGCAGCAGATGGTAAATCTGCCAGATGAACATTGCCAATCCGAACCCGAACAAGCCGTAAGGTGGGAAAACCCACAGCAGCAGTCATTTTTCGGACTTGCCGAAATTTCCCTTCTGTAATTGTAATCGAAATCCAGGAACTGGGACCATGGCGGTCATCCCGGATTTTTCGGCCTGGAGGTCCTAGCTGAGGAACTGCCGGCAAGCACTCGACCCGACAAGGAAGGGTTCGGTAAACTTCCTTTTCTGGCCGGATGTCAACACCCATCCGCAATTTTTCAAGAGCCTCTTCCGAAATCAAACCATCCACCTGAACCCAATATTCCTTCTCCACTTTGCGGCCCCGGATTGTATCACTCAGCTTTCCATCGGTTGTAAGCAAAAGCAATCCTTCACTTGTCTGATCCAGCCGGCCAATGGCCATGGTACCTTCCGGAAATTCATACAAATCACCAAGCCGCTTTTGCTTTGCCTTCTCGCCCACAAACTGACTTAAATAGCCTGCCGGCTTGTGTAAAATAAAATGGCGATGCATTCAGGTGCTTTTGATTTTCAAATTCCAAAAAGGCGCAAGCTAAAGAAGTTGCAGGTTTGCCTCAATCAAGCTCTGGTTTTATTAAACACAGAATTGACAAAGCCATTTGGCATTATCTGTGATTTTCGACTACTTTCACATCCGCAAGTATTTTACAAATGGAAGAAACCCGGAACAAATCCAGCAAGGACCTGAATGGGACAAACCCTGCCGGCTTTCTTCTTCAAAATCCCTTTATTGCGTTAATACGCACAGACGCAGAATTTCGGGTGCTCGAAAGCAATTCTACCGCACTTTCACAACTGGGTAAAATTGCAGAACCAGGAGTAATCCTGACAAACCTGCCCGATAAACAGCAAGCCAACCAGCTTTCGAAAATCTCCATAAATCTTCTTTCTGGTCAAACAGAAACCCTCAGCGGATTTCACTTTCCAGAAACAGCATTGGCTTTCAATGTATTTGCCTGTCCAGTTGCCGATAACATGGGCGAAATCCTTGCCTTCGATTTGCAATTTCTGCCCGAAGGTCCGGCCAAAGTACAGGCTCCAGACCTGAATCAAGAGCGCAGAATCATCCGCCTAGAATCTCAACTTGAAGACCTCGATATCCGTTTTCGAACCCTGGCCGACAACTTTCCACAAGGCCATGTGAGCATTCTCGATGAAAACCTCGACATCCTTTTTTCCGGAGGCGAAGATTTTCAAACAGACAAAGGACCCTATTCTCCAAAACCAGGTGACAATCTCTTTTCGCTTTACGGTGAAAATTATGCCGCCTTTTTGAAAGAAAGTCTGCAAGAAACCTTTCGAGGTAAGTCTGACAGCTTCGAACTCAATTTTGGTTCTGGCACATTTTCATTTTTGCTGATTCCGCTTCCGGATGAAAAGGGCAGAATCCGCAAGGCGATGAAAATCGTACAAAACATTTCCACAGAAAAATCTGCCCTGCTGGATGCACACCACCGCAGGGAATATTTACGCCAAATCATCGATGTGGACCCCAATTTCATTTATGTGAAAGACCGGGACAACAATATGATTGTGGCCAATAAAACCATCGCCGATTTTTTCGGTGTGCCGGTGAAGGAATTTCTCAAAACCAGCGAAGAATGGTTTTCAAAGTACAAATGGAATTACCAGGAATTACAAAAGGCAGATAAACAGGTAATTGAAAGCCTCAGCACATTGGTGATGGAAGAGGCCTTTTTCCACCCGATTACCGGAAAAATGCACTTGTTTCAGGTTACAAGAACTCCTTTCGTAACCAAAGAAAACGAACTCAGCATCCTGTGTGTGGGCGTGGATATTACCGGCAGGGTGAATACAGAAAATGAGCTGGTTACCCAACGCGAATACCTCCGGCAAATACTCGACACAAACCCCAGCCTGATTTTTGTAAAAGAACCGGAAGGCCCCTACCTCCTTGTAAACAAGGCATTTGCCCAATATTACAAGATGAGCGTTGAAGAACTTACCGGCCTTAGCGACTGGGATTTGCCCATAAGCTCCGAGCAGAAAGAAAAATACGCAGAGGAAGACCGGAACATTACCGACAAGGCCAGGGCAATTACCACGGAAGAAGAATCCATTAATCCGCACACCGGGGAGATGTCGTATTTTGTGGTAACTAAAAAACCACTGATGGATGCGGAAGGAAACCGCCACATTCTGGGAATCATCACCGATATCACCGACTTGAAACTGCATCAGGACAGGGTGCAGAAAAGTGAATTCCTTTTACAGCAGATTTTCAACAAAGTTGTTGATGCACTTTTTATAATCGATTTCGAAAGCCTGCAGATTGAAGATTGCAATCCCAAGGCTATGGAATTAATGAAAGCCGTTGAAGAAAATTCAATCAAGAATCAGCACCTGTATAAAATTCGTCCATTCAAGGAGCAAACAGCGCGTTTCTGGCAGCAACTCATTGATTCTTCCATTGGGCAGATGGCAGTGAAAGAATTTGAAATGCTGAATTTCAATGATGAGAAATTCTGGGGAAGTCTGGCCCTTACAACATTCACCCAGGAAGGCCGAAAACTTATCCTTTTGAGAATTTCAGACATCAGCATTCAAAAGGAAACCGAAGAACATATTATCCAATCACTGCACGAAAAAGAAATCCTGATTCAGGAAATCCACCACCGGGTAAAAAACAACATGGCCGTAATTTCGAGCCTGTTGCAACTACAAAGCGGCTATATCAAAGACCCCAATCTTGTAGAAGTATTCCGTGACAGCCAGAGCCGGATTAAGTCTATGGCGCTGATTCACGAAAAGCTTTACCAATCGAGCACTTTGGCAAAAGTGGAAATGGAGTCATACATCAAAGAGCTCACCCGCACATTGTTTTACACCTACAATGCTGGAAAAATTCACCTTGATGTAAATACAAATGCGGCCAATGTTTTTCT
>CAMDMI010000081.1 GCA_945902135.1 Spirosoma fluviale | reverse complement strand
CTACAAAGCTGAAGGTGATCAGAATTGACTCAGACGAAAATCCGGATCTGGCAAAGTCACTTGGAGTGGATGCCCTGCCAATGGTTTTTATGTACAAAGCGGGAAAGCAATTTGCCAAATTAGAAGGTTACCAATCGCCCGAGCAATTGAAAAAAGCCGCTGGTTGGTAATTTAAAATTCCTTTTATTCAACTAATTTAATTTTCGCTGATATAGAATCCTTTAGAAGACTCTATTCTCCGTCTTTTTTGATTTCTGCATTTTAACTTTTTGATGAAAGGAAAAGTCATCACTAATGTGGTTTATTACTTTTTGGTCCTGCCTTGCAGGATTTCACTTCGTTCAACATCAGCCTCAAAAAGGGGTTAAAACGCTTGTTTTTGAGCCAGGGTGCGGGAAGGATAAAAAAGTCTAGAAAATTCGATCGGCCTCCGCGAGGACTACAGCCCCTCCGCGAATTTTCTTCCTCCCCGCGCCGGAAAGATGTCTGCCATTAATAAACGCCGGATTCATAACTGCTGAGAAATTTAATTTGAGTTAATCGTTGTTATGAACAGGGCTTTGGGGAGCAGCTGAATTACTTATAATTCTACAATTGGCTTGTTTGCAGCAGGGACTAAAGGGGACCCGCGAAGGCGGGTGTGCCATTGGCACGGAACCCCCGAAAGGCCCGGCGCCGGCTGTTCAGACGGCGGCTGCCCAAAAAACCATGAGGATAATTTTTTTCTTTAGTCGGGATTGAGGATAATTGCCATTGTAACACCAAGTTTAAAATGAACATCAGAACGATGGCCGAATGGGCTGCAGAGGGAAAATCACCGGAAATTTTGTTTTGGGTTGGATGCGCAGGCTCATTCGACGACCGGTATAAGAAGGTAACTTTGGCGGTTTGCCGCATTCTGGACAAAGTGGGCATGACTTATGGTGTTTTGGGTTCTGAGGAAAGTTGCTCCGGAGATCCAGCGCGCCGTGCTGGAAACGAGTTCCTTTTTCAGATGCAGGCCTTAATGAATATTCAGACCATGCAGGCCTACGAAGTGAAGAAAGTCGTAACCGCATGTCCGCATTGCTTTAACACATTGAAAAATGAATATCCGGCTTTGGGCGGAGATTTCGAGGTTGTGCACCATTCTGAGTTGCTTCAGCAATTAATTAATTCAGGAAAAATAAAGGCAAAAGATGGCAATCCGTTTCAGGGCAAGCGTATTACCTTTCACGATTCCTGCTTTTTGGGCCGGGCCAATGAAGTGTATGAAGCACCAAGGGCTGTAATTGAAGCCCTTGATGTAGCCTTAGTTGAAATGAAGCGCAGCAAGAAAAATGGTCTTTGCTGTGGAGCCGGTGGTGCGCAGATGTTTAAGGATGCTGAGTCTGGCAACAAAGAAATAAACATTGAACGAATCGAGGAGGCTTTGGAAACCAATCCTTCGGTAGTGGCGGTTGGCTGCCCATTTTGCATGACCATGCTTGCGGATGGTTTAAAAAACAAAGAAAAAGAGGCAGACATCAAGGTACTGGATTTGGCTGAATTGATTGAGGCATCCATTTAAAGGTTGTTCAATTTTTGTTGAGCTGGAATTTCCCGATTTTGGTTTTGACCAGAAAAAGGAATCTATTTTCCAAATTCAGGAAAAATAAAATTCTGCCATAACACTTAGTTGTAATGTTTTTCTGCTTTTTTTAAATCTAAATGATCAAGAATATTTGGAATATAACCAACATTCCTTTATTTCGATTTTCAATTATATCTTCTACCAAATGAAAAGATTATTATTTACCGGACTCGCCGCTGCGATTGTTCTCACTGGCTGCCAAAAATCCGACACCATTTCTGAAATGAAAAGCGCCGAAAACCATGATCACATGGGTGGAAGGCAGTGTGTAAGTATGGAAATTCTCCAGCAACAGCTGCAGGAAGATCCAAGCCTGCAATCACGCATGGATGAAATCGAGCGCAACCTCGAAACAAACCAGAACCTTATGAAAATCGGTCGCTTGGTGAATGGAGTTTATGAGATCCCTGTTTGGGTGAATGTTTTATACAGAACCACCGCTGAAAATATTTCGCAGACTCAAATTCAGTCCCAGATTGATGTTTTGAATGAAGATTTCGGCGGCACGAATACAGATAACACTTTGGTTCCTTCGACCTTTACAGGATTAAAGGCTGGCAATTGCAATGTTCGCTTTGTTCTACAGGGCATTACCCGCAAGGCTACCACAAAAACAAGCTGGAGAACTGATAATTCTTGTAAATCTTCTTCAAAAGGAGGAATTAGTCCAACCTCACCAACCATTTATATGAATTTATGGGTTTGTACTTTAGCCGGTGGCGTTTTGGGCTACGCTCAGTTTCCGGGCGGTTCTTCTGCTACAGATGGTGTGGTTATTCTGAATACCGGTTTCGGAAGAACCGGTACAGCCGCAGCGCCATTTAACAAAGGCCGCACTGCTACCCACGAAGTTGGCCACTGGCTGAATCTCCGCCACATCTGGGGCGATGCTACTTGTGGTTCTGACCTTGTAACGGATACTCCGACCCACAACACTGCCAACTATGGCTGCCCAGCAACAGGTCACCGCAGTACCTGCACTGGCACTCCAATCGAAATGACCATGAATTACATGGATTACACTGACGATCGTTGCATGTATATGTTTTCTACCGGACAGAAGTCCAGAATGCTGGCAACTTTTGCAACAGGCGGTGGAAGAACTACTTTCGCTCAGCCGTAAGTCATCGTTTGTTTTTCAAAAAAAGATCCCGCTTGTGCGGGATTTTTTTTTGTAGCTCTAATTACAAGAATGGAGTCGCAAGAAATTTCTGAGGGCGGGAAGGATTGATGTCCAAAAGAATTTGCATTTTCGGCACCAGCGGTGCTGGATGTTAATAGACAAAGCAAAAAGAAGGACCAAAGCTCCAGAGGAGCGTCATGTTTTTTACAGCAAAAGCCAAATTAACATCCTAAAGATGAGGCAGTTCTCAAAACCTGGAATGCCCTATATTAAAAATTCCAGGCTGCTAAACGGATTTGCATTCGGATTGAATATAATTCTCTCCCCCTCCCCAACTTTTCTTCAGGAAAATCAGGCCCGTTCGAGGACCACTGCGTAACCCTGTCCAACCCCGATGCACATGCTAACAAGCGCATATCGCTTGTTGCTTCGGCTCAGTTCTAAGGCAGCCGAATAGGCAATTCTTGCACCTGACATTCCCAGCGGATGACCAAGCGCAATGGCACCGCCATTTGGATTTATTCTTGGATCATTGTCGGCCAAACCCATGCTGCGGGTACAAGCAAGTACCTGTGCTGCAAAGGCTTCATTCAACTCAATATGGTCGATGTCTGATAAGGAAAGTCCGGCTCTTTTCAGTGCAAGGGCTGATGCTTCTACCGGACCGATCCCCATAATTCTGGGTTCAACGCCAGCCACACCAGAACTTACAATTCTTGCCAAAGGCTTTAGGTTTTCTCTTTGGGCAAAAGATTCTGAAGCAATTAAAATGGCAGCAGAACCATCATTTAAGCCAGAAGCATTTCCGGCTGTAACACTTCCGCCCTGAGACTTAAAAGCAGGACGGAGTTTCGAAAGTCCTTCCGCAGTGCTTGAAGGCTTAATAAATTCATCTTCCGAAAACCAAAGAGAATCTCCCTTTTTCTGAGGGATTTCAACTGGTGAAATCTCAAGTGCGAGTCGACCTGTTTGTCTGGCAGCAGCGGCTTTTTGTTGTGACCAAAGTGCGAAAGCATCCTGGTCATCACGGCTGATTTTATGAAGCTCGGCAAGATTCTCCGCCGTTTCGCCCATGGCATCCGTGCCAAAAAGTTCTTTCATCCTGCGGTTTACAAAACGCCAGCCAAAACTGCTGTCAAACATTTCCGCATCGCGGCCAAAAGGCGTGGTGGTTTTTGAAATCACCCATGGAGAACGGGTCATTTGCTCCACACCACCTGCAATAAAAAGGTCGCCCTCGTCTGCTTTAATGGCGCGTGAAGCCTGCACAAGGGCCGACAATCCAGATGCGCAAAGTCGGTTTACCGTTTCGCCCGGAACAGAAAATGGAACTCCAGCAAGCAAAAGTGACATGCGCGCTATGTTCCGATTGTCTTCTCCGGCCTGGTTTGCACAGCCGAGAATTACATCCGAAATGGATGCCGGATCGAGTTGAGGAAATTTTTGCATGAGTGATTTTATGGCATGTGCGGCCAGGTCGTCGGCGCGAATACCCGAAAGGCTTCCTCCAAAATTTCCGATTGGGGAACGGGCTCCATCAATTATAAAGGCTTGTTTCATGTTGGTGATTAATTTTGAATGACAGGCTTTCCTGTACGGTGAACCATTCCTCTGAAAAGAGCAATGATTTGATTATCGAGCTGATTCCGGATTTCAACATCGTAGGTGGCAGATTTTTCTGAAAGGTAAATCTCCCGGCACTCCGCTACCAAAACATCCCCATCCCTGGCTGGTTTTGGCCAGCTGATGTCTGCTTTGAGGGTAAGGCTAAGGTTGCCTCTGGAATTTGCAGCAAAGGCCAGACAAGAATCTGCCAGTGAGAAACAAATGCCACCGTGGGCAATGCCAAAACCATTCAGCATTTCCGGTCTTACGCGCATTTTTAGTTTACAAAAACCTGGCTTTAGTTCTTCAATTTCAAGACCAAGCCACTGACTGAATGCATCACGCTCCAGCATGAAATTCACATTTTGAATGGCAGATTCGTGGTCCATGGTGTATTTGTCTGCGACAGAATTTTTGTTCGAAAACCGAATGCAAATAAAGGATGAAATAGAAAATAGCTTCCGGTTTTTACTGCGATTGGAAAATCAAGAGAATTCTACCCACATCAAAGAATTTTAGAGGGATAACAAAAAAAGTCCTGCCCGAAATGGGCAGGACTTTTCAAAAATACAAAAGCAATAAAAATTACTGTTTCACAAATTTCACTGTTTCTTTTCCCATGGCGGAAGTCAAAGTGAGGAAGTAAACACCTTTGTTCAAACGGGCAATGGAGATTTCTGAAACAGGAGTTTCATAAAGCGCACCCACAAATTCACCGTTCAATACTTCCTGACCAGTTGAAGAACGCACTGAGTAGGTATAAGCCCCAGCTTCTGCAATTGTGGCCTGGAAGCTCACCCTGTCAGTCACAACATTGGCACCAACAATTTCCAGCGCAAACATCTCTTCAGGAACACCACCATCCATAAAAGTAGCAGCACCGCTTGGAACAGCCCGGCGAACACTTGTTGAATTGTCGCAAGAGAAATTCGGGTCAGGCGTACCCGGATTATTTGGAGGACCTTGAGCAAAATAGATGTTGTCGATGTCATAAGAATCTGCACCTCTTCCAAAACTTGCAGGACTGGAAGCATCATCAAAGCGAATGTAATTGATCGCCGAGAATCCAGGACCAAAATCAGTCAATTCAAGCGCTGGATCTGAGCCCACAATTCCAAGGGCATCCTTACAAATCAGTTTTTTGGCTGACCAAGTAATTCCATCAGCAGAAACGCTCACCTCAGCTTTTTCTGGATAACTTGGACATGGTTTGTTTTGCCAGGTAGATTCGAAAATGTATACATCAGACCCTGGACCATTAAACAATGTGTAAGGAAGTTTAAAACAAGCATACCCACCAAATCCAATTGACCAGAAATTGAACACGCCAGAAATTCCATCACGAAGAGATGGGTTTGTTAGGGCCCCGACTGGGAATCCTACTTCATTGATGTTGGCTTTGGAAAAATCCTTCCTGGCAAGCGCAATACCACGACCCGGAAAATTACCCAATGCACCCACATATTGGCGTGCTACGCCTTGTTGGTAATTACAAATTGGCCCATCAGTCGGTGTTCCTCCCGATGTAGGAATCTCATAATTGGCAATAACGCCATCCACATCATACGCATCATTTCCATCGCCGCCAATAGAAGCATCAGGATTTGTACGGTCCGTAATTCTCACATATTGAGCCCTCAATAATGGAGAAATATCATAAGAACCATTGTGACAGGCATTGTTTGGTCCTGCAGCACCTGGTGAAAGTGTAGCGGGCGTTACCCAATTCACTCCATCTTCAGAAACTTCCACCAATGCAGATTCCGAGACATCGGGCGTACAAGAGGGATTGCCCCAAGTGGTTTCAAACACTGTAATGTCATCACCAGGGCCGTTTCCAATCCAAGCGCTGGAACGCAAAATAATCTGGCCACCGAATCCAAGTGAAATAAAATTCATATCACCGGAAACATCCGAATTTTCCGCCATTACAGCTTTTCCGGGAATGGATCTGGCTCCGATTGGATAACCAGGAGTATCTCCCGGATCACCAGCACCGGGCAGAAGAACACGCAAGGGGGCCACGGAACCTCGGGCTGGGCCTTGCTTAACACACATCACTTCCCAAGTCATGGCTTGGGTTTGGGCAGCACTGGCAAGTATGCCAATGGCTGCGGCAGTCAGTAGTTTTTTCATGTTTTTTAATGGGTATAAAAATTTAACTGATGCAAAAGTCTTGCTGAGCACCCCTGATTCAAACAACCTTAAACATTGTGGAAACTGAAAAAAATCAGTTTTGGCAGCCCTTATAAAAAAACAACTGAATGAAAGGCTCTTGGTTATTGGGAAAACACAAAAAATTGCGAATTGAAATATCATTCCTTAAAGCCCCATTCATTACCTTCGCGCTTCATAAAATTTCAAAAAATGGGAAAAGGAGATATTAAGTCCAAAAAAGGCAAGTTGAAAAATGGTTCTTTCGGAAAATCAAGAAAGAGAAACGAAACCATGCCTAAAAAAGATTTCACAGCCGTTGCTGTTGAAGAAGTTGCTGAAAAGCCTAAAAAGGCTGCTGCTGCTAACAAGCCAAAAGCGAAAAAAGCGTAATACAATCCCTTTTTCAGGGATTGTATCAAATTTGAAATTAAACAGGCACCTGAAAATCTCGGAGCGCCTGGTTTAGAGAAACTTTAAGGTCGGTTCCTGCCGACCTTTTTCCAATTATAAGGGCACAAGGAATCTGAAAAGTTCCGGCGGCGAATTCTTTCGGCATGGTTCCTGGAATTACAACCGAGGCCGGCGGAACGAAACCCTTATGAATTACTGGCTCGGAGCCGGTTACATCCACAATTCTGGTAGATCCTGTAATCGAAACTCCAGCACCAATTACAGCTCCGGCACCGATTACAGCTCCTTCCACCACAATGGCGCGGGAGCCAATGAAGGCACCATCTTCAATAATGACCGGACTTGCCTGCAAGGGCTCAAGTACGCCGCCAATACCAACGCCACCACTCAGGTGCACATTTTTGCCAATTTGGGCGCAGCTTCCAACTGTTGCCCATGTATCGACCATTGTTCCTGAATCCACATAAGCCCCAATATTTACATAAGACGGCATAAGGATTACTCCATTTGCAATAAAACTGCCATACCGGGCCACTGCTAGAGGAACCGCTCTGACACCCTTTTCTTCGAAGCCGGTTTTTAGTTTCATTTTGTCGTAAAACTCAAGAAAACCTGCCTCTAACTTTTCATTTTTCCGAATCTTGAAATAAAGTAAAATGGCCTTTTTTGCCCATTCATTCACATGCCAGGCATCTTCCCTTTTTTCTGCAACGCGCAGGTTTCCCTGTTCGAGAAGGTCTATGACTTCATTTATTGCTGCCGAGTTTTCCGCAGAAAATGCCTCTGCCGGATTTTCCCAGATTTGGCTTATTTTGTTCTCTAGATGATTCATGGGCAGCAAAGGTAAGGACCGCAAGCAAACTGAAAATACAATCCGGGAATAAATGAAGCTATTACTGGCACAGTTCAGAAAACCACCCTGCGAAACCCGCTTTTATGACAAAATAGGGAACGCAATTGCGGCTATGGGTAATACAGTATTGAGTGCCGGCAACAACATCCCATCAATAAATCATTCAAAATACCCAAACATAAAACTCCTGCCAATTTTCTCCGGCAGGGCCGTTGAAGACAGAAGTACGATGAAAGATTTACTTCTGCTTTGGCACCTCATCTTGAATGAAAAACCCGATGTGCTGATTTATTCCAGCCCCGAAATTGGGCTTATTCTCCCCCTGTTGCGCATAAGCACATCAACCCGAATCATTTTCGACATTCAGGAGAACCACCAATTAAACATTCAAAAACAGCATTTCAAAAGCAGAAAAAGAGGATTGTATTCAATTCTGGCCAAAATTTTGATTCAATTCGGATTGAAATTTTGCCACAGAATCTGGCTGGCAGAATGCATTTATGAAACCCAACTTTCAATTCCAGCAAACAAAGCTGCCACCATTGAAAACAAAGCAGCGAGTTTCCCCTCAATTGATTTCGATGCCAAAACTGAAGAAACTTATTTCTGCTTCAGCGGATTTATTAGCAGGGAATCTGGCGTTATCCGGGCAATCAATTTTGTAAATCAGATTCGGAAAATCAGACCAGAAATCAAGCTGCGGGTTTGTGGCTATTGTCCGGATAAAAACTTAAGAAAGGAAATTCAGGATGTAGATTTTGTGGAATACAAGCATCCTGAATACTGGGAATCTGCGAGTGAAATACACCAGATGGTAAAAAATTCAATGGGGCTTCTTATGCCGTATTACGAAACCGAATCAAACGCAGGAAAAACGCCGAGTAAGTGGTTTGATTCGATAGTCCTTTCAAAGCCAGTGCTTATCCCCTTACACCACCAATTCAAGCTTCCGTTTGAAAATTCCATTGGCTATCAAGTGGATTTTCAACAACCGGCGCAAAATGATTTCAAAGCCATTCTCCAATTTATTGACAATTGGCCTGAAAAAAAATCTGATGTGGAAGGGAAAGAAGTCTGCCTATTCGATCCGTTGCCGGTTCAAATGGAGATTATTATGCTTTTGGAGAAGTCTTCTTTTTCCTAAAATAAAGCTTGAAATAAGCAATTACTCCGGATAAAGGATTCCCTTCGAAAAGTGGGGCATCCTTCCAGGCCTTATTCATAAAAAATAAACCAACCAAAAATAGGATCAAATTGGTAAACCACATTCCGGCAGGAACATCAACCAAATTCTCCTTGCTCCATTTTTCGCCAGTAATAGAAAGCACATAATAGAGGATGAAAAACATAATAGAAACCAGAACCGGTATTCCAAGTCCGCCTTTTCGAATAACTGCGCCTAAGGGAGCGCCAATCAAAAACATAACAAGGCAGGCCACCGATTGCGTGTATTTTCTAAAAATCTCCACTGTGAATACATCCGTATCTCGCACACTGGCTTTAAAGCGTTCAAGTCCAGAATAAGAAAAACCCAGAATACTTTTAATTTGATTTATATGGTTTTCGTGGATAAAAGGTGCTTTCTCATTCCGAAGAGAGGAAAACCTTTTCATCAGACTATCATTGGCAGCAGGCGACAAAACAAGCCCTTGGTTGCGTCTTCCATAGTAGTTGAAGTATGTTAAAAAATTCGGCAGCAAAGACCTCCTCATTGTGGCAATCTCTCGATTAATGGAATCAATGTCGGTGTGAAGTTCCTTCACATTGCGCATGATTTTGTTGGTAGAAAACAGCTGCATGTCGGTGCGACTCATTTCAAATGAGCTGAGGTTAAAAACCAGCTTGCTGTACTTGAAATTATTCTGAGTGAATTCCTTTTCCTTTCCCGGTGCTTTGGGTTCAACTTCGGAATAGTTTGCGCCATTAAAAAGCTCCAGAACCAGATAGCGGTCGTCCCAGATGGTGTACATTTTCCCAGAATCAGCGAGGGTAATACTGGTATTCCCCTTTTCCTGCTGGTGGTTGTAAATCATAATTTCACGCAAACCCGAACCTTCCGGATCTTTGTGATTGACTTTCACTGCAAATCCGGGAAGGCCATAATAGAAAGTCCCTTCCTTTAAATTAAAAGCCGCTTTTTTGGTCGTGATGTCATACAACAGGCTATATCCCCTGAGATTTCCATAAGGCACCACATAGTTGTTGAAGAAAAAAGCTAGGACACTGAGGAAACAAACGAAAATAAAAACTGGCTGAATGGCCCTGATCAGAGAAATTCCAGCGCTTTTCATGGCCGTTAGCTCATTGTGTTCGCTGAGATTGCCATACGTCATGATGCTGGAAATCATGACCGAAATCGGCAAAGCGAGCGGAACAGAATTAATACTAAAAAAAAACAGTAGGTCTAGGTAAGTAGCTGCGCTTAAATTTTTTCCGACAAAATCGTCGAAATATTTCAGCATAAACTGTGTGAGCAGAATAAAAACGACCACCACAAGAGTCAGGAAAAACGGAGGAAGGAAAGCCTTCAGCACCATTTTATCCAACTTCTTTACCATGGTTGTTTTATTTATTTTTCTCTTATGACCGTTTTTAGATTGCCAATCAAGCCGTGCCAGAGTTCCTCAAGCTCTTGGTGGTTGCTCATGGCCGAATAATCCGTTACCCTTAAAAAGGCAACACGGGTTAATTCACTTTTTTCAATCTCAAATTGAAGATACGCTGGATCCAATTGATCCTCTTCATCCGCAGAATCAAATTGAAAACGAACCAGTTTCTGTGGCTTGTTATGGGTAAGATGCACTGGGTGATCGACCTCGTCCCAGACCAGATTCCATGCGTTGCTGGCATTGAAAGTGGCTTTATCACAAAACCATTGGGTAAGACCAATGGGCGTGCTGATGAATTCAAAAAGGATCTTCGGAGATGCCTGAAACTCAAATTCATTGGTAAACTTATATTTTCCCATGTTGTTTCTATTCCCGAAAATGGGCCGCAAAAGTAAATTTAATTTATCAGAATTTGCAATTGAAACCAAAATACCGGTTTTTTGCGGAGCGAAATAAAAGGCGGGGTAGCTCAGATGGTTAGAGCGCAGGATTCATAACCCTGAGGTCGGGGGTTCGATTCCCCCCTCCGCTACTAAAAGCCCGGGAAATACCCGGGTTTTTTTATGCCATTGTTTCACGTTTACATCCTTTGGTCGGAGACTTTCAAAAAATCGTATGTCGGATTCACTTCTAATCTGGACCAAAGGCTGCTTTCTCATAACCACCTCGCG
>CAMDMI010000080.1 GCA_945902135.1 Spirosoma fluviale | reverse complement strand
AGGATTCGGGAAGTTTGGTACCAGCGGAATATTTGGAAGGTACCAGGGTTTGGCAGGCAGCTTTGCCATAAAATAAGTGAGCCAGGCCCGGTTTTCTTCCGGCACCACGATGTGGTCTGCGTATTTGCAGCAAGGAAAATTAGCAGGGTCCAGTTCAAGGGATTGATATACCACCTTTCCCTTGAATCCGAAATGGTTTAGTAGTGTGCGCAGGTATTTGAAGTCCCAGACACAAACCCAAATCAGTTCAAATGAATGTTGTTTTAGAACTTTATATAAGCACAAGGCAGCCTGAATTTTGAGGGTGATTTTTCCTGCCAGATTCAATGGGTAAGGCTTACCGGTGATTTCAACAAAGACAATCTGATCGGGAAACTGGTAGGAATTTCGGTCAATTTTGTGGGACATCAGAACAAATCTAAAACCCTTGCTGCACATGAAATTGATCCATGTAATCAGCGGCGGAAAATATTCCAGAGACCTTATTTGCGGGACAAGTATCCAGGCTTTATTGGAAGGATTATTCATGATTTTTCCCGGACTTCACAAGTGAATTTCAATAATGGAACCCGAGCGTCTAATTTCCAATCCACAAGGGATTTTGTATTTCTTGAACTGGATGAAAATTCTTTATGCAAATCAGTTTGTACAAAGTTTGGAGAAAAGAGAAGCCAGTTGGCTTGCTTGTCGGCGACGGTCAAAAATAGATAAAAAATCAGCTGAATCCTTTGAGTAGTCGAATTCACCCCGGAGCAGTGCATCGTGAAATTCGAGAAAAGCTAGGGCAGCGCTTCCGGTATCGGATGGATCGGCAGAAATTCCAATTCCATATTGTGTTAGGATGCCTGCAATTTCTCCGTCGGGTTGACCCAGAGAAAAAATGGGCTTTCGCATGCCAATGTAATCGAAGACTTTGCCCGCTATGGTGCCTTTGTATCTTGAATTTGGCCTTTGCCAAGTGAGGCAGGCATCCGAAGCCGCAATGAAATTGGCCACCTCGTTGTAGGCCACAGGTTCTGAAAACCGGATGCAGGTATTCAGTCCCAGTTTTTCAGGAAGTGCACCTTTCCTGCTAATGTCTCCGACAATATGAATGCGAATGCGGTTTTCGATTCCGGGTCGAAACTGAATGGCCTTCGCCAGGGTATGGTAAAAAGTACCATCAATGTGGTCGCCTCTCAGCCCGCCTAGATAGAGAAAATGTGTGAGGCCTTTTTCAAATCCTTCCGGCCTCACTTGGTTTTGCTGAAGGTCGGCAAGGTCGAATCCGTTGTAAATAACATGGAGTTTGTCTGGGTTCACGCTTGGAAATTTTGAAAGGATTTCTTTGCGGTTGGTTTCTGTATTGACGACAATGGCAGAAGCCATTTTCAAGAATTTACTTTCAAAGAAGCGGTCAGATTTTTGTTTGAAAAACCCCGCTTTGTATTCGGGCCCCTGTGTAAAATGATCTCGGAAATCGGCCACCCAGGGAATGCCCAGTTCTTTGGCAATCCACATTCCGGCCAGGTGGATGGAATGTGGCGGGCTGCTGCTGAATATCAACTGCCATTTCCCTTTTGGATAAGTGCGAATGAGTGACCATGCGTTAACAGCCCATTGAAAATAAGGATCGATTGGAAAAAAGCGCCGTACAATTTTCCTCCAGATTTGGTCTTGTTTGAGGTTCCGCTTTCCAATGCGAATCACTTCAACTCCGGCAACTTCTTTCATTCTTGCCTCATCTATCCAGCTATCACCACTTTCCCGGGGCGCAAGGACCGTGGCTTTCCAATTCTCTTGTTCCAGATAAACAGCAAATTTTGCCATTCTCTGCACGCCTCCACCACCGAAGGGTGGAAAAGCATGGGTTAGTAAGAGGAATTTTTTTTCTTTCATGAAGATGCTTGGGTCCTGCGCAATTGGTATTTAAAACTGGATTTATTGTGCGGTTGTAGCTGAAATTTTGGGTTCGGATTTTGGCGGTTCCGATGTGTTTCTTGAAAGTTGAACCACCACCATAAACCAGAAAAAACACTCCCCCTGAAAGGATCCTATCAAGTAATTTGGCTCCATAAAACCAATGAGCATAGGAACGAAAAGGAAAATTTGGGCAAAGGTTTTAAAGAGTGAAGGCATTTTGGAAATTTTCTTAATGTACTGTCTTTGAACCACATAGAACATGACCAAAATATTAACAATCATGGCTATACCGCCTTCCAGCCATCGTTTCAGGTATGTATTGTGTACCTCTACTTTTACATTGTATGCTTCAAGTGCATCCTCATTTCGATTGAATCCATTTCCAATGATTGGATTGTCAAGAAGTAGTTTCAGGCTGGCTTCATAACCCTGTACCCGTCCAGAAGAAATTTTGTCTAGTTCGCTGGTGCCCCTTTTTGATTTAATGGCTGCTTCATTAATTCGAAAACTTGTTTTGATTTCTTCCTCGCCTAAACTGACGATAGTAAATGCGCCCGCAAGTAAAAAGATGAAGAATGTCCATTTCTTTCTTCTGAATAAAAGCAGTAAGGATAAAAGGGAAGCAATTAAGCCGGCCCGTCCTCCACTTTTGAATTGAAGGATAAGAATAATGGCAATGGAGATCAGGTACCAAATCCTGATTTTTCCGCCTTTGGACATTAGATAGACAATGCCCAAAAATGGGATGTACAGGAAAATACTGTTTGACCAACCGGTTCTGTATCCGCCCAATCCACTTGCATTTAGAGAAGAACTGGGCCAGGGAATTGGCGCAGATGGATTATAGCCGAGAATGGGAAGAATAAAAATGGCAAGAGCAATAATGCAGAAGTACATCACCGCGGAATGGAATATCTCAAACCAGTCATCTATGCTGTACTTCAGCGTTCCAACAACCATGCTCACGAAAAAGATCATCATGAAATCCACAATATTGAAAATCATATTGCCCGTTCCGTTGATGATGGCTGGTAAGCAACAAACCATCGTAACTAAAAAATAGTTAAGGCTCAGTGGTTTAACAAAGCGAACATTTTTTCGTGTAACCGCTGCCAGCAAAATGATGGCAAATACGATGTACTTTGAAAGATTAACTACGGATGGAGAAATTCCGGGAATCCAATTAATTGGTCCCAGTGTTAGGTAGAGAATAATCAGCGGTCTTAGTTGGCGGTCGCTCAAATTTTGTCCTGATTATTTCAAATGAAGATGGAAGATTCAATATAGGTTCTTTCAAATCGGCTAGAAATTTGAATTTCATTTCTGCTTTTTTGATGCCCACATTTGAAGGCGAATTTACTCAAAACTTCCCTTCTTATCGCCTTCGAATTGAAAGGGAAAACTAAGAAACAGTTTTTTGTTTGAACAGCGTAAGAAAGGCGTCTTCGGATTCCCTCATGAGGGTTTGTTCCTCTTTGGATTTGTCTTTCAACCCGCAAAGGTGGAGCAGACCATGGGCAATTACCCGGCAAAATTCATCCTCTATGGTAACCTTGGCATTGGCTGCATTTTCCCTGACACGGTCGCGGCTGATGTAAATTTCACCTTCAATTTCACCTTCAATTTCAGAGAGGTCGAAGGTGATGATGTCTGTGTAATAATCGTGGGCGAGAAAATCCCGGTTCATTTCCAGAAGTTCTGCATCGCTTACAAAAACATATTGAAGCAGTGTAATCTTGAAGTTGAGTTTTTGCGCTGTTTCTTCCAGACAAGTTCGCAGCAATTTGCGGTCGGGGAAGTTTTTCGATGGAGCCTGGGAGAACCTGATTTTCATAATATTTCAGGCCAAAGCAAATAAAAAATGCATGAATTAGCTACGGCCGGCCACCTTGTTGAGCGCCTCGGTGCGGTTGCTAACATGCAATTTCTCATAAATATTGTGGACATGTCTTCTTACAGTTTCGACTGAAATTCCAAACAAGCCAGCAATTTCCTTGTATAGAAATCCTTTTTCAAGTTGACTGAGAATTTCATTTTCCCTCGGCGTAAGTGCAAAAGAAATTGCTTCAGGTTTCAGGGCACTTGGGTTGAATGTTTGTACCACCCGCCTTGCAATTTCGCTGCTCATTGGAGAGCCCCCATTATGGATTTCTTTGATTGCATCCAGAATTTGCTTAGGCGCTGATTTTTTGAGTAGATAACCACTTGCACCCGCTTTTAGTGCATTGAAAATTCTGTCGTTGTCTTCATAAATGGTGCAGATCAGACATTCGGTTGTGGGTGAGATTGACTTGATTTTTTCGGCAAGTTCAATGCCGGTCATACCCGGCATATCAATATCCAGTAGTGCAACATTTACAGTTTGGCTGGTCTGAGAAAACCAATCCCAGGCACTTTGTCCATCTGAAAATACTTGAATGCATCGAATTTCAGGATCAAATGAAACATAGGCTTCAAGTACCATTCGAATGTCGGTCTGATCTTCTGCAATTATGATGTTGATTGGTTCTGCCACTTTACCTGGGTTGAATTTCCAAAATAGTGGTTTTCAATTTTGAGTGGCAATAGCACTTTCGTTGTAGTCCGGCATATGGAAGGATACATGAAGGCCTCCTCCACTGTTGTTTTCAAATGAAATTTTTCCGCCCAGATTGGTGGCTCTTGTTTGCAGATTTCGTAGTCCATTTCCGGTGGAACTTATTTTGTCAGGGTCAATGCCTTTGCCATTGTCAATTATTTCCATCGAAATGCCCGTTGAGGCTGCATTAATTCGAATTATTGCCCGGCTGGCACCGGAATGTTTAAAGATGTTGTTGATGGATTCCTTCAAAATCAGGAAAATATTTCGCCTCATTTCACCGTGAATTTCCAAACCTCGAACGGTATTTTCTAAATTTATTTCAAGGTCCAGGGCAATCTTGCTGTCTTCAAAAGCAGAGCTCGTATAAGAGCGCAGGTATGCAATCACATGTTCTAATCTGTCATTTCGGTCGTTCAGTGCCCAAACAATTGTATTGAGGCTTTCCACCATTTCATCGGATCGCTGGGCAATTTTCTGGAGCTCTAGTCCTGACATATTTCCTTTGCGGATGTTCAATAGCTCACTAAGCATTTTAATGGAGGTAAGTCCCGATCCAAGGTCATCGTGCATTTCTGCAGATATTCGGCTTCTTTCTTTTCTGACGGCGGCTTTTTTCTCAAAATCTAGGGTCTGCTCGCGGAGCCTTGCTTTCAGATAAAGATTGAAAATCAATATAATTATAGAAAGCAGAAGCAGTACCGCCAACAACCTAAACCACCATGTTCCCCAGAATGGGGGCTTTACTATAAAGCCTATTTGAAGTGCTTGCTTGCTCCAAGTAGATTCATTGTTGCTGCCAAAAATCCGGAGGACATAAGTGCCTGGTTGAAGATTCACCAAAGTAATTTTGTTTTTAGATCCAAGCGGGATTCGTTTTTCTCCTGCACCAGTGAGTTCATAGGCGAACACATTTTTCTCTGGCATTAGGTAATTGAGTGCGGCAAATTCGATTTCCAGGTTTTGTTCATCATGCTCAAAAAGCCAGTTTCCGATATTGAGCGAAAGACTTCTGCTGGAATCGGCGCTGCTCACCCTGGCAGAGGAAAGTACAATTCTTGGAGTATTGAAATTTTCAGGTTTCAGGTAACTGGAAACCTCATCAAACCCAAGCAAACCGCCGAAATAGATTTTACCGGAATTAGGGTTTGAAAAGGAGGAAAAATGGTTGAATTCGTCGGATTGTAAGCCATCGCCTTCCGTAAAAACTTTAATGGCAAAGGATTTTCTATCAAGCTGGCAAAGTCCTCTGTTTGTACTTGCCCAAACCATATCGCCTTGTTTTTCAAGTCGGTAAACTGATTCATTTGGCAAGCCTTCGGCAAGTCCAATTTGTTTAAATGTGCGTTTCTGTTTGTCCAGAACCAGAATTCCTGAGCCAAAAGTGGCAAACCAAACCTGATTGTCAAATTCAACTATGCTGTAAATGAGCGGGGAGTTTTTTGACTTATCAGGCCAGATATCCCAGAGCGAGTTGTCGAAACTCAGTTTTATTGGGTCGAAAATTCCTACACCGCCATCTGTTCCAATCCACAATCTGCCATCAACTCCCTCAAGAAAACAGTTTGCCGAGTTGCTGATTAATGAATTTGGGTCCTTGGGCTTGTTTTCGAACTTCTTGAGTAGCGTTCCTTCATTATCGCTTAGATAAATTCCTCGTTCATCGTAAGTTCCGAAAAGAATTTTTCCATCCTTTAATTCTGTAATCGCAGAAATCAAGCCCTGCACATTTGGGAAAACCTTTTTTGCGTGCGGATTAGGTCCGGGAAAATTGCTTATCTCAAAAACTCCCTGAGCAGTTCCAGCCAGGATTCGGCCATTCTTTAATCTACAGAATGAATAAACTATGGTGCGGGTTGCGCTGGCATTGCCTTCGAATTGAACCGGAATAAAACGGTAGTTGTTGTTTTGAAACTGAAACAGTCCTGTCTCCGAGCCGATTAGAAAATCCTTGTCGTTTGGTGTATAAACAGACCAAATGATTTTTATATCGGAATCGTTTTTACCCGTTTTACACAGCCAGGAATTAAACTTTGACAATTGGGGATGTGAATAGGAAAGTCCTCCACTACCGCCCGTCCAGATACCACCCCAGCGATCCTGAAAAATATCAACGATTTTTTCAGATGGCAAATTGCCCTGATAATGTAGCCACAAGGGAATCTCAAGGCTGTTTTTGTTTACAATTCGCAAGGATTTTTCACCATCTGCAAACCATTCTCTGCCATTGGCATCCTTTAGCCAGGCAAAGCATTCATCGGTTTCCAATTGCCCTTTTTCTGTTATTATTTTTTCATTTTCAAGCTTGAATTTTAGAATTCCGGCCTGCGTACAAGCCAGGATTCCCTTGCGGCTCGGATAAAGCTGGTAGAAGAAAGTGAGTCCTGATGGGGCCTTGCCAAAGGATTCGAAGGGCAGGGAGGCAAGCCAGTTTTTGCCTGAATTGGAAATGCAGTGAATTCCCTGAAAAGGCGTGGCCACGAAGGCATTTCCCTGCGAATCAAAATTAATTCGCCCAGCCTGCAGGGTTGTACTGGTTCCTGGAATAGTTTCCCATTTTTTTATGCTTCCGTCTGTGGGATTGTAAATCAACAAACCTTCATAAAATCCGATCCAGATTTTCCCTTCAGAATCTTCAGCAATGCTGTTGGTTTGTATCCATGGTATTTTTCTCAGCGGTTCAGGAATGGGTAGAAATTCCTGACTTACGGGATCCATCAGGCTGATTCCTCCTCCATAAGTGGCAATCCAAAGCTTTCCTTTTCGGTCGCAAAGCAAGTCTGAAATGGCGCTTTGCTTTAATCCGGATTCCTTTTTCCGATCCTGATAAAAGTTTCTGAAATATGTTCCATAGAAACAATTCAGGCCATCATGTGTTCCAATCCAGATTTTACCTTCTTTGTCTTGGCAAATTTTTGTGACTGAGGATGTCGAAAGTCCTTCCCGGATGCCGAAATTCCGAAATCGTGGCATGCGTTCCTGCGCCTGAATTTCAAAAATCAGAAGCAGAAAGGCAAAAAACAACCTGGGTATTGATTGCCGGATGCTGGACATACCTATTGCTTGATTTTCCTCATGAGCACATATGCAAATCGCTGGTCTTCAGCCTCAAAAATCTGGATGTTTTCATATTTCCCACTTTGGGCAAAATACTCGTAAGGAACACCACGCTTATAATTTGGCCTGAAACCATAGTGGGAATCCCAAAATACAATACTTCCGACCGGTGCCTTTTCCATGGTAGCCGTATCGCTGATCATGATGGGTTCGGGGCTGATTTGCTTTTCTATTTTTCCTAAGAAATAATAAAACATCACATGGGAATTATAGAGTGGCTTGCCTGCAACTTCGGATTGGTTTTGTTTGTACCAATCTGAAACCTGCTGACATACTTTATCTTCCGGACTCAGCTTAATGGGTTTCACCGCAACCAGGGCCATGAAACTGCACAAAACAGCCAGGATAATGCTTTGTAAATTTGCGGTAAGGGGGAGGAAAATAAGGGCAGATGCGAATACTGCACCCACAAGCGGAAGGGTATCAGGTTTGTCTTCTTGCAGGTGCAAGAAGTTGTGTTCAAAAGTTAGGTAAACGCCCACCAGAACCAGGTAAGGCAAAAGAACCCAAAGCAATTTGCCTCGTTCGCGGAATTCGCCTAGGGCGTTTAGCGCCAATGCACCGGCAATGGCCACAAGCGGGGATATAATGCACATGTACCGGAGGTTGCCTCCTGTTGCAGGTCCAATGTGCACTTCTTTCCAGTTAAACAGACAGTTGATGAGAAAAAAACCAATTGCAGCGATCATCAGGGCTGGATTTGGCATTTGTTTTTTAATAACAGCTTGGGCAAGGAAAACCACAAAAAAGCTAAGCGCAAGCGGACCAAAAACAACGCCGGATGTCAGGAAATAGTGGTCAAAACCCATGCGCTCATAGGCATCTTTCAGGGTTGTGCTTGTGCCCAGAATTTGGTTGTAGAGGTAAATCGGGTCATCGTACAGAAGGAAGCCTGCAAGATTTTGGAGAAGAGGGAAAATGGCGATTGAAAGCGCCGGAATCCAGTTTTTGCGAAACAATAGCCAAACTCCAAAAATCGCAGCGATGGGATAAAATTCCTGACGGATGGTACAAATCAGCCCTGCGATAAAAGCAGCTGGCCACATTTTATTTCCAGAATAAAACCAAAAACCAAGCACCAAAAGAAAAGCAGCCGGGAATTCTGAATAATTGCGGAAGGCAAGAGAAATCCAGAGTGGCTGGGTTGCAAGTAGAATAAAAGCGACCCAGGGATTTTTTGCGCCGAGGCGTTCGGCCGATTTGTAGGCAAAAAAGCAGGAAAAGGCGGCGAATGCACAATTTTGAAGGATTACCAATTTTTGTCCACCCAAGGCGGTTAGAACATAAAGAATTTTGTAGCCAGGCTTTGCCCAGTTGCCCATGATGGCGGCCGGATCATACCAGAAACGCAACATTGAGAGGTAATGGTTGGCCTCATCTTGCTGGTAATATCCTTTCGATTTAAACGAATAGGCAAAATACAAGAGCATCAGGATGATGGTGACCAGCAAAGGCAGCCGCTCAGTTGCTGGCTTGTTGTTTTGGGTAAGGGTTTGACTCATGGACTCTGTTTATGTTCAAAAATGTGAATCAGAAAAGGGAATTGCAAAAAGGGGATAAATCGCAGGGTTTCTAAGGTCTGAATCTGCTGGCATTAAAAATTTTTCTGGCATCTTTTTCTGCCATTACTTTTTGCAGCGGGATTTTATTGTCGATGGCCCATTTGCGCACAATTTGCCAGCCGAGCCAACGGCCAATTCGTCCGGGACACTTATCTCCGATTTCGACCACATTGGGTCGCTCATCGCAGTATTTGCGGATGAGAAACAGGTCTGTACTGAAAAAGAGATTATTCTCCAGATAATGAGCCCAGATGGTTTTGAGGTTTGTATTTACTTCATTCATTTCTAAATCGGTAAAACCTGTAATCAGGCTGTCTTGCAGGCAAGGCATTGTTTTTTCCATGAAATAATAAATCCGACCCCATTTGAGCATTTCACCCATCATAGTGTTATCCAGCATGTCGGTGGCGCAATACTGGTCGGCCACAACAATCGAAATAGATGGAACAATGAAGCGTTTTTTCAAGCGCCTGCTGATGTAGGTAGGAATAACCCTTTTCGAGACTGGGTCTCTTGGAATGTAGCGGGCCGAATCTGAGAGGAAATAATCCAGGCCGATGATCAACACAGAATCCTGAACATCAAGATCAACCCCATAGCCGGATGTGAGTGTGTAAATCTGCGGATTTTGAAATTCCGGGTAATAAAAGCGGACATGGTCGAAAAATCCGCTGAGGTCATTTTTTAGCCAGTTGAGGTTAGGAAATTCCTTCTTCACATCCATGTGCAAGGTGTCGTTGAATGGGTCAGCGGCAATTCGAAGCACATCTTGGATGAGGATTGAATCATGTGGAAGCATGGACCAGTGCAGATACTTTTCGGAAAATAGGGGATGCCGTTCCAAAAACAAACGGGTTTGATGGGTGTCACTTAGGGCCTGGATGCTGTCTTCCAGCCTGGTAATTTCCAAGGCTTTTTTTGCTGGGCGACTTCCTTCATCTTCCCTGCAAGCCTTTTTTCCACAGGAGGAAAGCCATACAATCAAACAAAGTCCTATTATTGTAGCTTTAAAAAAGCGCGATTTCAATAACAATTTCATTTTCAATACTGATTGGCAATTTTACTTGAATAATTCAATGAAAAACAAAGCAATTCTAAGTTTACTCTTACTTCTTACCACAAGCATCACTTTTGCACAAGAAGGAAAATTCAAATTAGGTCTTCGGTTTGCTCCGAGCTTATCATCTGTCAGGGTCCAGGATTTAAGCGACAAGGATGAATTCGCTTTCAGTGGAAGTAGTTCCGGACTTCGGTTTTCGGCGGGACTTACAGGAGATTTTTACTTCGGCAAGAACTATTCCTTTTACACAGGAGCCTGGTATTCAGTAATGAAGTCTGGCATCAAGGCGGAGAATACCAACCCCACTACGAATAATAAGAGCAATGCTGAGTCCATTACAAACCTTCAGTACCTCCAAATTCCGGTGGCATTGAAATTGTTTACCAACGAAGTTGCTCCGGATGTGAAATTGTATTTTGTGGTTGGAGGCACTGCTGGAATCAAAATTCAGGAAAAAAAGGTATCCTACAAAGACGAAACAAATTTGTTCATCGAGCCTGCATTGGGGAAAGGGTATTCTTTTGGGGATGTTGGCTTGCTTCTCGGCGCAGGTGCCGAGTATCGTTTGGGTGAGTCCACCACTTTGTTTGGCGGATTGTCTTACAACCGGGGTTTAATCAATGTGCCTTCAGCCAAAGGTCCGCTTGTTTGGAACAAAGATGCATCCGGGCTGTATGACCTTAGCTTGAACCAGATTAGTCTGGAGATGGGCATCAAATTCTGATGCGGGCAATTGATTAAGGTTGCTATTTTTTCTTCTGGGGCTGCTGGAACAGCCTTGGTGCTTTTAGAGAAATTTCTATTGCATGCGCAAATTCAAACAGCGTTTGTGCTT
>CAMDMI010000079.1 GCA_945902135.1 Spirosoma fluviale | reverse complement strand
GAACTGGACAAGTTGGGAGATTACGAATTGTTTGCATGATATTCAGATCTGTTAATCCCTGGTCAGGTGAATTGATTTCCGAAACCCTAGCGATGGGTGAGAAAGAGGTTCAAAGCCTCCTTTCAAAATCCGAACTTGCTTTTAAAACTTGGTCCAGAACCGACCTATCGGTCAGGCTCAATTGCCTCGAAACTTTAGGGAAGCTCATTGCGCTTAATAGTGAATTCCTTTCCACTGCCATGTCGGAAGAAATGGGAAAGCCGATTATTGAGGCAAGAGCCGAGATTACTAAATCCGGTTCTCTTTTAGAATTTTATTGTAAAAATACTGGCGCTTGGCTTGAAAAAAAGAACTCAGGAGCCGGAGCTAAAAAAGCGGGTATTGCTCGATATCCTTTGGGCGGAATTTTGCTTGTAATGCCCTGGAATTTTCCGCTTTGGCAAGTATTGCGTGGCGCAGTTCCGGCATTGTGTTCTGGCAATGTAATCTTGCTTAAACATGCCCCGAATGTGTTTGGGTTTTCTGCAAAGCTTGAGAAATTATTCGATGAAGCTGGTTTTCCTGAAGGTGTTTTTCAAAACCTTTTGGTGGATGTTCCGGCTTTGGATGGGATTGTTTCCCACAATGCTGTTTCCGCTGTTTCATTAACAGGCAGTGAGGCTGCCGGCCGTTCAATGGCAGCGCTTGCTGGAAAGAATTTAAAAAAGTGTGTTCTGGAACTTGGCGGAAGCGACCCTTTCATCGTCTTGCCAGATGCAAATCTGGAGCTTGTAAGTAAAATGGCGGCGGCCTCCCGCATGATTAACTCGGGTCAAAGTTGCATCGCGGCAAAGCGCTTCCTTGTGCATGATTCGATTTCAGAAGTTTTTGCAGAACGCATTTCTTTTGAACTGGATCAATTTCGCCCAGGAAATCCAATACTTGATGAAACAAAAATGGGTCCACTGGCGCGCCCGGATCTGGTTTTAGCTTTGGAAGAGCAATTGTCTGCAACCTTGAGTGCCGGAGCAAAACTGGCGTATAGGATGGAGGCCAGTTTCCCGGAAACAGCTTCCTGTTTTTTACCAACCTTGTTGACAGATGTGAAGCCGGGAATGCCGGCATTTGATGAAGAAACTTTTGGGCCTTTGGCTGTATTAACAAGTTTTTCAACCATTGAGGAAGCCATTGCATTGGCCAATTCAAGTCGATTCGGACTTGGTGCTTCGGTTCATTCTGAAAATGAGGAGCTTGCCAGGGAAATAGCCGAAAGACTGGACTGCGGCACCGTGGCCATCAATTCCGTTATGCGGTCGGATCCTTCGCTTCCTTTTGGAGGGATCAAAGCTTCAGGATTCGGAAGAGAACTTGCCGAAGAAGGCCTGGCAGAATTTGTGAACCTGAAAGTAATTATGGAGCCTTAGTCGATTGTTTGCTCTGTTTCCAAAACAGGATGCGGCAAAAAAACTTTGAAGGAACTTCCCTCATTGAAAACAGAATCTACTTCAATTTGACCGTTCAGTTTTTCAACCACCTGCTTGGTGATATAAAGTCCAAGACCGGACCCGTACGAATCCTCTGAAGCTCGAAAAAACATCTCAAAAATCCGGCCCAAGTATTCTGTATTTATTCCTTTTCCATTGTCGGCAACTTCAATGTTCACCCCTTCCTCATTCGTTCCAATCTTTACAAGGACAAATGCATCTGCACCGGGTCGATGGTATTTAATCGAATTTGAAATCAGGTTTTGGAATAGAATCGACATTCTACTGTTGTCACTTAAAAAGGGCATCGAATCCTCGATTTCAACTTTGATTTCAACCCGATCCGCATTTTCCATGAACTTCAGGTTGTCCAAACACTCCTCAATTACTTCCCGGAAATCAATTTGCTCCTTCTCCACTTCCATCCGGGTATTTCGGCTGAAATTGGTCAAGTCAAGAATGAAAGAGTCGAGCTTGTTGATGCTCTTTTCTGCAAGGTTGATGTAGGCTGCTTTTTGAGTTTCAGCAGATTCCATTCTTATGAGGTTGAGTAGTCCAAGAACCGACCTCAGGGGCGCACGAAGGTCATGCGAAGCGCGGTACACAAAACTATCCAGTTCGAAATTGGTTTGCTTGAGTTTGATTTCTGCATCTTTTCGCTGGGTAATATCCCTGGAGTTTACCACCACACCCTGAACCGAATTGTCGTCGAGTAGGTTGTTCATGACCGATTCTATGTATCGGATTTTACCCGAACCATCCTTGATTTGATATTCAACGGTATAATCAATTTCTTTCTTGAGAATCGCTTTTTGAAAGGTTTCCTGGTAATTTTCGTGATCACTTTCTAATACAAGTTCTGACAAAGAATTGCCAATCAGGTCTTTTCCTGGATAACCGAGCATCCTTTCAGTTGATTCGGATGTATAATTAATTCGACCATCTCGGTCCAGCAAGGTCACAATATCAGAAGAGTTCTGAACCAGTGAACGGAACCTTGCCTCGGATGAAGCGAGTTCCAGTTCAGCCTGTTTCCGCTCTGAAATATCAAGCGCGGTGAAACAGATGGAGGTCATTTTGTTTTCCTGGTCATAAACCGGCAGAAAGTTTATTTCAAGCCAAATCGGGCCAATTGGAATGTCTTCAATAAACTCTTCATATTTTACATACTCTCCACCCGAAGCCATGGCAGAAACCTCTACATATTGTGCGATTTTATCCTGTCCCCAATAATCGGTTAGCGGCTCCCCAGCAACTAGCTTTTTACCAGTAAGATTGCCGATAAAATCTATGGCCTCCTTGTTGAAAGTTAAAATTCTGAACTCTAGGTCCAAAAGGATAAAAGTCTGGATGGTATTGTCGAAAATGGCCTTTAGGTAGTTTTCCGAAGTGCGAAGCGCCTTTTCCACTTTCTTCTTTTGAGAAATATCTCGGAATACATGAATCCTTCCAATGATGGCGCCAATCGAGTCCTTCAGGTTTACTACACTTAGCTCTGCAATGCCAGTTTCGCCTCCTTTTTTCTGGAAATCAACTTCCGAAGTGAATTTTGCATCGTCTTCTTCTTGTTTATCAAAAGAATGATTGATCGCTTCTTCTATGCGCCAAGGGTATTCGAAAATAGGCGTTTCGGAAACTTTCTTTCCCAAAATTTCACCTTTTCGGAACTGGAAAAGGCGTTCCGCAGATGGACTCCATTCTGAAATCCGGTTTTCCTGGTCTGTAAGAACAATGGCATCCGAAATGTTCTCAAATGCCAAGGAGTGTTTGGTGAGTGTGTGGTAATTCTGTTCCCTTTCCACGGCGATGCCCGTGAGTTTGCATGCCATACTAACCAGCATGGTTTCTGCATGCGTGGGCTTATGCTGGGATTTATGGAAGAGTGTTACAACTGCGAGAAGCTCATCATTTTGTCCCAAAACCGGGACACTCCAGCTGGATAGAATTCCAATCTGTTCCGCATCCGCCAGTTTTTCTTTCCAGCTCGGATCGGTATTCAAATCTTGTGCAACCACCATGTCTTTTATGTCAGCTGCTGTTCCAATGGTGGTGCTGTTTTTACCAGGCGTTATTTTCTGAAAAGAGGCTGCAAAATTGAGCGGAAGCCTCGGGCCGCAGGCAAAAAAGAGTTGTTTACTTGTTTCTTCGTAAAGGTGGATGGCCGCCAGGGCTTCCGGCATAAACTGGTGGAGTTTTGCACAAATCCGCTCCAACACAATCGGAAGATTTTCTCCTTTTGCGATGAGCTCCATAATGTCCTTTTGGTGATTTATGATTCGCTCCGATTGCTTTTGCTGGGTAATGTCGGTTGCGTAAATATTGATGTAATCGCCTTTCACCACATACACAAACAAAAGCAGGAAATATCGATTGCGGATATTGAGGCTGAGATTGAGTGTATTTTCTACTGGACTCAACCTACTTATGCGCTCTTTTATGTTGTTGGGAATTGAGTTGCCGTATTTGACTTTCCACTCATTGAGAAAAATGCTTGCCGCTTTGTTGGCATAAATAATTTCACCTCCGGTGGAAATCCGCAAAGTTGGGTGCGGTGCTTCAGATGGAAATTTTGCCAGATTCTCAATTTGGCGCTGGTCTTGCACAGATTTGGTGATGTCCCGCATTACCGCAAGGTGACTACCCGGAAGGTAGTTTGCCTTGGCATGGTATTCCACATACTTGATGCTCAGGAACCGGTCGATAAATTTATAACGGCCTTTAATTTCGCCTTCTGTAAGGAAATTTTTCAGGTTGGCCTGAAGCAACATTCGCTCTTTCGGCTGTACAAACCTTGAGATATTTTGTTCTCTGAAATTTGGGCCTTCGATCGAAAAAAGTTCACATGCCACAGGATTGGCATCTTTGATTTGACCGTCGTTGTCGAAGATAACGATGGCATCCATGGACTGCTCGAAAAGACTTCTATAACGCGTTTCGCTGGCTTTTACTTGTTTTTCGAATGAGAATTTCTGAAGTACGGTTCGGATGGTAAGGTCCAGATCCCTTTCTTGAAAGGGCTTGAGCAGGTATCCGAATGGATCTGATAGTTTCGCCCTTTCGAAGGTTCTTTCATCGGCATAGGCTGTGAGGTAAATGACCGGCACATCCATTTGCTGGTGAATGAGTTCGGCAGTTTCAATTCCATCAATGTCCCCGTCAATCATGATGTCCATGAGAATCAGGTCGATCGGTCCATTTTTAGTGGCAGCGATTGCATCTCTTCCGCTTGAGACACTTGCCGCTACCTCATAGTTCATGTTGATAAGCCTTAATTCCAGATCCTTTGCAATGATTTTCTCATCTTCAACAATCAGGATTCTGCGCTTTTTTACCTCAGTCATTTTTGATTCCCTTTTAATGGTCGGGCAAAGCCAGAGCGGCATTTGGTATCCAATGCCAAAGTAAGGGCAATCAATCCATCAAAATGCTTGAATTTGAGGTGATTTCTGTATGTGGGATTGTTGATTTATCCGGCTTAATTCATTGGAATATGAACAATCCGCTTGGTCTCAAAAAAGGGCTCCTGGAGATAATCCTTCAGAAAGAAGGACTTTGGTCCAAGCTTGCCTACAACTTTAAGTTCTTCTTCCAAATCGCCTCCTTTCCACATGAGCAATCCATTTCTAAGTTCATGTGCAAAGTGTTTTACGAATTTGCCTTTGCTCCAGCGGACAAGTTCTTCTGCTGGCGCCACCGCGCGGGTGATTACAAAATCAAAAGGACCTTCAACATTTTCTGCCCTGGCATTGATGGCTTTCACATTTTTGAGGTTTAGCCTCTCAGCCAAATCTTCCACAACCTTGATTTTCTTACCAATGGAGTCCACAAGAGTGAAATTGGATTCAGGAAACCAAATGGCTAGGGGAAGGCCCGGAAATCCACCTCCGGTTCCCAAATCCATGATTTCTGTCATGGGCTTAAACTGAAAAAACAAGGCCAGCGAAAGGGAATGAAGAATATGCCTTTCGTAAAGATTTTCCAGGTCGCTGCGAGAAACCAGATTTACTTTCTCATTCCATTCTACATATCCATCCCAAAGTTTTTCGATAAGGGCGAGTTTCTCGGATTCAGCTTTCGGAAAATATTTTTGTATAAGTTCTGTGTTTTTCATTTTGATCTATTGGCCTGCAATGGATTTTGCGATGGCTTTCGCCGCTTTTTTTCCGTTTGCTACGGCATTCACTACTTCTTGTCCACCACTTACAGCGTCACCTGCAGCATAATATTTGGAATTGCCGGTTTGAAAGGAATTGGCATCAGCGATGATATTGCCTTTTGAATCCAGTTGTAAACCTGAAATCAGGGCAAGAAATTCTCTTTGTTTCGATTGGCCAGTTGCTTTTATAACCAAATCAGCTGGCATGATAAATTCAGAGCCGGCAATCGATTCTAGTTTCCCGTTTGATTCTCTCGTAAGCACAAATTCTACGCCTTCAACCTTATCATTGCCTACAATCCGAAGTGGCGCTACATTGAAAAGTGCTTTTACGCCGACCGATTTAGCGAGTTCGTATTCAAAGTAGTAAGCGCCCATGGCCTCCTTTTCCCGGCGGTATGCCAGTGTAACATCGCCGGCGCCCATCCGGGCAGATTCTGAAGCCGCATCCATGGCGGTATTTCCTGCACCAAGCACAATGACCCGGGCCGGAACTTTTTCGTTGGCCTTGTTCATGCGCAGCTTTTCCACGAATTCAACCGCGCCTTCAACGCCCGGCAATTCTTCTCCGGCAATGCCAAGGCTGGAAGTCCGCCCAAGTCCAATGCCAATAAAAATGGCATTATACTCTTTTTCTAATTTTTCGATGTCCTGAGAAGATTGAATCGGATGATTGTAATGAATATTAAATCCAAATTGTTTTTGGAGGTATTCAACTTCCGCCAGGGCTTCTTCATTGGTGATTTTATAGGGCGCAACACCATAAACAGTGAGGCCGCTACCAAGTGCCTTGGCTTCGAAAATATCTACATCCAGGCCCAAACTGCGAAGTTCACAAGCGCATGAAATGCCTGCGGGACCAGCGCCAATGATGGCCACCTTGCCAGCGATTTTGCCTGAAAGATTCGCAATCGGCATGCTTTCGCGCATGGCTTTGTCTGTGGCAAAAGACTGAAGTCGACCAATTTCTATCGCTGGTACGCCCTGATGGTTGTACACGCAGGAGCCTTCGCAAAGGACTTCGGTCGGGCAAACTTTTCCACAAGCATGCCCAAAATAATTTGATTCGTAAATGGTACGGGCGGCACCATTCACATTTCCAGAATTGATTTGCTTGATGAAAAGCGGAATATCAATTCCCGTCGGACAGGCTGTTACGCAGGGGGCATCATAGCAAAAAAGGCATCTGGAACTTTCGAAATGCGCCTGATTGGCCGTCATCAGAGGTTTTATCTGGGCAAAGTTCTTATCGAAATCTGCTTCTGTGGCTGGAGTTTTAAATTCAGACATGTTTCTATCAATTCTAAATCCTGAAGATTATGGGCAGTTTTCAGGACATAATTTCCTGCTGTAGGAAAAACTGCTTATCCGCAATATTACCAAACACTTTCCCAAAAGCAAGATGCACCATCAGTTTAGGGCTTATTTCAATGCCTGAGCGCATCAGGTTTGCATTTTTTTGAACTAATTTGCAGCCGTGCATGATTTGCATTCCAATACACCAATTATTTGAAAATGGCCCAGATTAAGGAGGAAAAACCTATAATTACCCTTGAGTCTCTTAACCAGGAACTCATCAGTAAGCGTGCTGAAACAAAGCTGGGCGGTGGCGCCAAGCGAATTGAAGCACACAAGAAAAAGGGAAAACTGACTGCAAGAGAAAGAATTGGTCTTTTGATTGACAAGGATTCCAGCTTTATGGAACTCGGTCTTTTTACCGGAGATGGCATGTACGAAGAGGAGGGAGGATGCCCTTCCGGTGGTACAGTTGCCGGCATCGGATATGTATGTGGTCGGATGTGTGTAATTGTGGCAAATGATGCCACCGTGAAAGCAGGCGCCTGGTTTCCAATTACAGCCAAGAAAAATCTGAGGGCCCAGGAGGTTTCCATCGAAAACAAGCTGCCCATTATTTACCTCGTGGATTCTGCCGGAATTTACCTTCCGCTTCAAGCAGATGTTTTTGCGGATAAGGAACATTTTGGCCGGGTTTTCAGAAACAATTCCATCATGAGCAGCATGGGCATTGTGCAAATTGCCGCCATCATGGGTTCCTGTGTTGCAGGTGGAGCATATCTGCCCATTATGAGCGACGAAGCCATGATTGTGGATGGTACCGGATCAGTCTTTCTGGCTGGTTCATACCTTGTAAAATCAGCAATCGGTGAGGATGTGGACAATGAAACCCTCGGAGGTGCTACCACACATTGCGAGATTTCGGGCGTTACAGATTACAAACATCCCAATGATGAAGCTTGCCTTCAATCCATCCGAAATATTGTAGATAAAATGGGCGCCCTACCACGTGCAGGTTTTAGTCGTGTAGAACCAGTTGCCCCCAAAGAATCTTGGGAAACCTTGCCTGCAGTTTTTTCGGTTGACCGTGCCAAGCCGTATGACATGGGCGAAATATTGAAGCGTTTGTGCGACAATTCCGAATGGGAAGAGTACAAGCAATTGTATGGAAAAACACTCGTTTGCGCTTATGCCAGAATCGACGGCTGGGCTGTGGGCATTGTTGCAAACCAGCGCAAAATGGTCAAAAGTAAAACAGGCGAAATGCAGATGGGTGGTGTAATTTACTCTGATTCAGCGGATAAAGCAGCCCGATTTATCATGAACTGCAACCAGAAGAGAATTCCACTTTTGTTTATTCAGGATGTTTCCGGCTTTATGGTTGGCAGCCGTTCTGAGCATGGTGGCATTATTAAGGATGGTGCCAAACTGGTGAATGTGATGTCCAATTCTGTGGTACCCAAACTTACGCTTTATGTGGGCAACAGTTTTGGTGCTGGCAATTACGCCATGTGCGGCAAAGCGTATGATCCTCGTTTTCTGTTTGCCTGGCCAACGGCCAAAGTGGCTGTAATGAGTGGCGCCGCTGCAGCCAATACTTTGCTTCAAATTGAGAAAGCTACGCTCAATGCAAAGGGAAAAACAATCGATCCTGACACAGAAAAAACAATGTTTGAGACCATCAAAGCCCGGTACGACATGCAAACTTCGCCGTATTACGCGGCGGCCCGCCTTTGGATCGACGAACTAATTTTACCTTCAGAAACCCGAACCATGATTTCGATGGGACTCGAAGCGGCAGACCATGCGCCAGTTACCCGGGCCTTCAATCCGGGTGTTCTGCAAACCTGATTGTTGTAGTTTTTTAGAGTGAATTAGGGCGGCCAATTCGGGCTGTTCAGGGCTCCGCTTTCGCTCCGGTGTGCCTTTGGCACACCACGGCCCTTTCCATCCCGGCCGCGCGGGAACTCCTTTCTGACATAGGCAAAAAAAATGGCGAATTTGATTTCGCCATTTTCAGAGTCTTAGTTTTTAACCCGGCAATTAAGCTTCGGCATATTCCTCAACCGGCATGCATGAGCAAACCAGATTTCTGTCGCCATAAGCGGAGTCAATGCGGCTTACAGTAGGCCAGAATTTATAATCTTTTACCCATGTGAGCGGATAAGCAGCTTTCTGCCTTGAATATGGCCTGTTCCATTCATCAGCCGTAATAATAGAAGCCGTATGTGGAGCATGTTTTAAGACATTTTCTTTTCTGTCTGCAAGCCCTTTTTCTATTTCGGCAATCTCTTCCCGAATGGCAATCATGGCTTCTGCAAAACGATCGAGTTCTTCCTGTGGTTCGCTTTCGGTTGGCTCAATCATCAGCGTGCCTGCAACCGGGAAAGAAACAGTTGGCGCATGGAAACCATAATCCATTAACCGCTTGGCAATGTCCTCCACTTCAATTCCAGCCGACATTTTAAAGCCACGCATATCCAGAATCATTTCGTGTGCGCAGTATCCATGCGTTCCGGTATATAAAATCGGATAGTGTTGCTCAAGCTTGGCTTTTAGGTAATTAGCATTCAAAATCGCAACTTCAGTTGCTTCTTTGATTCCTTTTCCGCCCATCATGCGGATGTAGGCATAACTGATGGCAAGGATGGATGCTGAACCAAATGGCGCAGCAGAAATCGGGCGAATGCCCTGAGCGCCACCTGTTTTTACCAGCGGGTGTCCAGGCAGAAAAGGAAGAAGTCTTTCAACAACGCCAATTGGCCCCATTCCAGGACCACCACCACCATGTGGAATGCAGAATGTCTTATGCAGGTTCAAATGGCAAACATCTGCTCCAATGTTACCCGGACTTGTTAATCCAACCTGTGCGTTCATGTTTGCGCCATCCATATAAACGAGGCCACCATGTTCATGAATACAAGCACATATTTCACGGATGCTTTCTTCAAATACACCGTGTGTTGAAGGATAAGTTACCATCAGGCTGGCCAATTCCTTTGAATGAAATTCAGCCTTTGATTTTAAATCTTCCAAATCCACATTTCCCTTTGAATCACAGGAAACCAAAACAACTTTCATTCCAGCCATGACGGCTGAAGCTGGATTGGTTCCATGCGCCGAAGTTGGAATCAACGCGATGTTTCTGTGATGTTCGTTTCTGGATTTATGGTACTCGCGAATGGTCATTAATCCTGCATATTCACCTTGTGCACCTGAATTGGGTTGCAAAGAAATGCCGGCGAAACCAGTTACTTCCTTAAGCCAATTGGTTAAGGTATCCATCATTGACGCATAACCCTCTGCCTGCCATACGGGCACAAATGGATGGATGGAATTCCATTCCGGCCAGGTTACTGGAATCATTTCCGTGGTGGCATTTAGCTTCATTGTGCATGAGCCCAAAGAAATCATGGAATGAACAAGGGATAAATCCTTATTCTCCAGTCTTTTAATGTACCGGGTGATTTCATGCTCGGAATGATGTTTGTTGAAAACCGGATGCTTCATGAATGCTGATTTCCGAGCGAGGTTTTCTGGCAGACCAGGATTTCCAAACAGGCCATCAATGTTCTGGAGTGAAGGTTTACCAAGTCCTTTTGAAATGACTTGAAGCAAATCATTCACTGTAGCAACTGTGCAGGTTTCATCAAGAGAAATTCCAATCAGGCTGTTGTTTTCAGGAAATTTCCTGAAGTTCATTTCCCGATTTTCAGCAGTTGAGAAAATTGCGGAAGCTTTTTCGCTTTCGAAAGTAATGGTATCGAAATAGTTGGAATTCAATACTTTGATTCCCATTTGATCAAGACCTTTTGCAAGGCCATCTGTCAGCGCATGAATGCGGTTTGAAATGCGAAGAAGTCCTGTTGGACCATGGTAAACTGCATAAAAGGAGGCCATTACAGAAAGTAAAACCTGAGCAGTACAAATATTGGAGGTGGCTTTTTCCCTGCGAATATGCTGTTCACGGGTTTGAAGCGCCATCCTGTAAGCAGGATTTCCTTCAGCATCCATTGAAATTCCGATAATTCTACCCGGCATGCTTCTTTTAAATTCTTCGCGGGTAGCAAAAAATGCAGCATGAGGACCGCCATAGCCCATTGGTACCCCAAATCTTTGGGCCGAACCAACCACCACATC